>CAXGWX010000082.1:0-11862 GCA_964013445.1 uncultured Bdellovibrionales bacterium
CCCTCTAAGAAAAGGACTGGCGTATGCAAACCACTAAAATCATTGCAATTAGTGTTATTCTCGGCCTCGGCGGCTTCATTGGCTGCGGCGCTTCCGAGACTGGTGGTGAAAATGCCAACCTTGGCACCCAATCCACCGGATTCCCAGCCGATGACAAAGCCATGACTGACCTTGATGGCAACGAGCAAGAAGCCTTTTGCGAGTATATGGTGGGCATTCAGGGCGGTCCGGGTGAATATCAGTGCGATGAATCCCTGAGCATGACTATCCCCACTGTCGAAGAGTGCCTGGGTCAGGATTTCAGCACTGAATTCGGCAGCTGCACCGTAGGCACGACCAAGGCCTGCTTTAGTGCCACCACCAACGATCCCTGCGCCCTCTTTAGCACCCCGGCCTGCGAACCCATGTTTGCCTGTACCTGGGGCCAATAAGCACCGCGGAGCCCCACTCGATGGGGCGATCATTCACCCCTTCAGCCATTTTCCCTAAGTTGTGACTTTGCTTGTCTTTTCGCTTGTAAACAGCTAGTAAGGCAGCCGCTAAGAGGGGTAGGATGGCCGAAGAGGTACTATTAAACGTTGAAAATTTAGTCGTCAGCTTTGACACTGATCGAGGAAAAATTACCCCCGTTAATGGGGTATCCTTTCAGGTCAAGCGCGGCAAGACCCTGGCCATTGTCGGTGAGTCCGGTTGTGGCAAGAGTGTGACCTCCCTTTCCATCATGGGTCTGATTCCCGGGGGCAACGGCAAAATCGAAGGCGGCAACATCGAATACGATGGACAAGACCTCTTAAAATTTTCCTCCAGTCAAATGCGCAAACTGCGCGGCGATAAAATCGCCATGATTTTTCAAGAGCCGATGACCGCTCTTAATCCAGTATACACCGTAGGCAATCAGATCATGGAGGTCTTCAAGCTGCATCGAGAGATGAGCAAGCAGGAAGCCCACGACCAAGCCTTGGCCATGCTGGAGAAAGTCAAAATCCCTGACCCGAAACAACGCATGAAAGAATACCCGCACCAACTCTCCGGAGGGATGCGCCAGCGTGTCATGATTGCCATGTCTTTAGCCTGCAATCCGGATGTGCTTATTGCGGATGAACCTACAACGGCGCTGGATGTGACAATTCAGGCCCAGGTTCTCGAATTGATGAAGGACCTGCAAAGAGATTTGGGCACATCGGTTATCTTTATTACGCACGACCTCGGGGTTGTTGCTGAAGTCGCTGACGACGTTGTCGTCATGTACGCAGGCGATATCATCGAGCGCGGCACTGTTTTTGATATTTTCAAAAATCCGCAGCACCCCTATACCCGAGGCTTACTCGATTCACTGCCCAAGTCATCAGACACGAAGAATGAAGAGCTGCAAGCCATCAAAGGTATGGTGCCCAGTCTCTTCGACCTCCCTAAAGGTTGCCGCTTCAAGGATCGCTGCGCTTTGGCTGAAGACGCATGTGGCGAGTCCAGGCCTGAACTCGAAAAGTTTTCAGGTACCCATGAAGCAGCCTGTTTTGTTACCTCAAGGGATGGTGCGGCATGAGTAAGGTATTGTTAGAAGCTCAGGACTTGAGCAAGCATTTTCCTATACGAGCAGGAATCCTCAAGCGCGAGGTTGGACGGGTTCACGCCGTAAATCACGTCAATTTCGAGCTTTTTGAAGGCGAAACCTTAGGCATTGTTGGCGAGTCCGGCTGCGGTAAATCCACCTTAGGTCGCACCCTGGTGCGCCTTTACGAGCCAACCACAGGCACCATCCAATTTGATGGCCAGGACCTCACCGCCGCAGACAAGTTTGACCTCAAAAAAATTCGCCGCGACATCCAGATGATATTTCAGGATCCCTATGCATCCTTGAATCCACGTATGTCTGTGGGAAAAATTCTTGAAGAACCCCTAGCACTGCACAACATTGGTACGCCAAAAGAGCGACAAGATCGGGTTAAACAATTGCTCGACCGTGTTGGATTGCCACAAGACGCAATCTGGCGATACCCGCACGAATTCAGCGGTGGGCAACGTCAACGCATCGGTATCGCACGTGCCATCGCCTTAAATCCTAAGATTGTGATTTGCGATGAGGCGGTTTCCGCCCTTGATGTATCTATTCAGGCGCAGGTGCTTAATCTCCTGGTCGAGCTACAGAAAGAATTAGGCCTTACCTATATATTCATCTCCCACGACCTGGCTGTTGTTCGTTATATCTCCGACCGGGTGGCGGTTATGTATTTAGGGGAAATTGTCGAACTGGGCACCTCCGAGGAGCTCTATGCAAACCCGCGACACCCCTATACACAGGCCCTGCTTTCAGCCCTGCCGGTGCCGGACCCAACAAAGCGCGGAAGTACCAAGATACTCGCCGGTGATGTCCCCAGCCCAAGCAATCCTCCACCAGGATGCTCCTTTAATACCCGATGCCCCCATATGACCGATGTCTGTACACAGGATAATCCGGCATTAAATATCTTTCCGAATACAAACAATCATTACGTCGCATGCCATCATGCGGAAACCCTGAATCAGGACAATTAAATTTAAGGTGTTTACTATGTTAAAACTGCAAAGAATACTTCTCTTATCATCGCTTACCGCTCTTTTGGCCTTAGGCCTCTCGTGTAAGCCAACTCCAAAGACTGACGATAGCGTAAGTGGTGAAACCAGTGCTGCAATGAACAAAATGGTGTTCAATTATCTACGTGGCACAGCTCATAAGAGCCTGGACCCGATGAAGCAATTTGATTCCGCTTCTGCCGACCTGGTGGCCAATATCTACGACCGACTCTTTGAGTACCACTACCTCAAGCGCCCCTACCAACTATCTCCTGTCCTTCTTGCAGAGATGCCTACGCTCGCAGAAGACGGCTTAACCTATAATTTTACATTGAAAAAAGGTGTTCGCTTTATCGACGACCCATGCTTCAAAGACGGTAAGGGTAGGGAGCTCGTCAGTGACGATATCATTTACTCCATCAAGCGTTTTGCCGATGCGAACGTCAACATGCTTTCCTATATGCTCGTAGAAGGCTCCATCGTTGGCCTCGATGAGTTCCATGCGGAAACCAAAAAGCTCGGTAAAGAAACCGACTATTCGAAACTGGATGTGCCTGGAATCAAGAAGATTGATGACCAGAAGTTCAGCATTACCCTTACCCGCAAGAATCCTCTTGCCTTGCTTCCTTTCGCCGCCACACAGCTTTCTATTGTCGCCAAAGAGGCCGTCGAAAAATATATGGAAGACTTTGAGCGTCATCCGGTAGGCACTGGACCTTTCTATATTAAAGACTATTCCCGCCGCGGTGTGATGGTGCTGGCGAAGAACCCAAATTACCATGGCGTTTACCCAACAGAGGGTGATCCTGGAGATGCAGAAAAAGGCCTCCTCGCCGATGCTGGTAAGCAGATTCCATTCATTGACGAAATTCATTTACCGCTGATTGAAGAGCCACAGCCCGCCATGCTGAAGTTCCAAAAAGGACAAATCGACTGGATTGGTCTCGACAAGGATAACTTTAACAAGATGGCCTACAAAGATGAGCAAGGCTTTCACCTGAACGAAACCTTCAGCAAGAAATTCGATATGTATGCTGAAATGGGACTGGTCATGGAATACCTGGTATTCAATATGAAGGATCCTCTACTCGGCAAGAACAAAGCCCTGCGTCAGGCCATCGCCTATGCCCTCGACACCAAAGGCTATATCGAAAAAATGCGAAATGGTCGTGGTGAGGCTTTAACCAGCATCACGCCGATTCCAATCGCCGGTTCCCAGGCTCAAACCAAAACCGAATATTACAGCTACAACAAAGAAATGGCGCTCAAGAAGCTTGAAGAAGCAGGCTATCCCAATGGGCAAGGCTTGCCTGAAATCGTCATTGAGTATCGGTCAGCAAACTCCGCCACCCGCCAGGATTTCGAATTCTTGCGCAATCAATTGGCGACCGTTGGCATTACTCTTAAGCCAGGATTTCAAACATTCTCCGCATTCTTAACAAAGATTGAATCCGGAAACTTTCAAATGGCAACCGCTGGTTGGGCTGCTGATTATCCTGACGCTGAAAACTTTTATCAGCTGCTTTATGGACCTAACGCATCCCCAGGACCAAACCATTCAGGATGGGCTAACACAGACTACGACAAGCTCTATATGGACAGCAAATACATGCCCAATGGGCCAGAGCGTTTTGCCATCTTTGAAAAGATGCACAAAATCCTTCAGGATGAAGTGCCGGTCATCATTACCTGGAACCCTATTTACTTTGGCCTTTACCAAAAGTGGGTAGGCAACATGAAACGTAATATGATGCAGGATGCGCCCTTTAAGTATCTAAAAATTGATACAGCAGGAAAAGACAAAGGCGTTTAAGGAAAAAGAAAAAGGCTAAGAGTTTTTTCATGTTAGGCTATATCATACGGCGACTGCTTTATATGATCCCCATTCTTCTTGGGGTAGCATTCTTGGTCTTCACTCTTTTTACAACGGTCGGCGAAGACCCGGTTCGTATCGCGCTGGGAAACCACGCGTCTCCGGAGGCTATTGCTGACCTGCGTGCCAAATGGGGATTGGACCAACCACTGCACTTACAGTTTCTTGATTTCTTAAAGCAAATCATTACTTTTGATTATGGTCGGTCATTTAATACGGGTGAAAAGCTATCCGAACTTTTCGCCCAAGGCGCCCTTGTATCCCTATCATTAACACTTCCGCCCTTTCTTATTGCGGTGATGCTTAACGTCAGCATGGCTCTGATTGTGGCTTATTATCGCGGTAGCATTATCGACCGATTTGCCACCGCATTTTTCATTATGGCCATGAGCATTTCCTATTTGGTTTACATCATTGCCTTTCAATATATCCTGGCCTTTCAGTTCGACCTCTTCCCCATCAACGGATATGAACACGGCCTAAGAGCGATCCCCTACTTGGTTCTGCCGGGCATCATCATCATTTTTGTGAGCATGGGACCAGACGTTCGCATGTACAGAACAGTCTTCCTCGACGAGATAAAGGCTGACTATGTGCGTACCGCGAGGTCTAAAGGGGCTGCTGAGCCGAGAGTTCTTTTCAAGCACATCCTCAAGAATGCAATGATCCCCATCTTAACCTACACGGTTGTGGCCATTCCTTTTCTCGTGTTGGGTGCCTTTCTCATGGAGCGCTTTTTCAGCATTCCTGGGATTGGCGACTTAATGATCAATGCGATCAATACGGGAGACTTCCCAGTCCTTAAAGGCTTAACGATGTATATCGCCATTGGCTACTCCATCTTCAACCTTATCACCGACATTCTTTACGCCTATGTCGACCCTCGGGTGAAATTGACCTAGCCATGAGTGCACAGACCCGCAATAACAGTCTGGGCCGTCGAGCCCTACAAAAGCTAATGCGCCAAAAGCTTACGGTAACCTGCTTTGTCGTTATTATCATCTATTTGACCATCGCTCTTTTAGGCGCCCTCGACTTACTTCCGGACTTTCAGGCCCGCGTTGGAGAAAGCTACGAAGCTCCTTCTCTATCCATTGCCAAAATATTTGGTACGGACATCTTCGGACGCTCAGTATTGTTTAAACTTCTTGCGGGAACGAAAACCGCCATATCAATCGGCTTCCTCGTCACCAGTATCGCGGTGCCCATTGGTATTACCCTTGGCTCTCTGGCCGGCTACTATGGCGGGAAGATTGATGGCTTTGTGGTCTGGCTTTTCTCGGTCATTGTCTCTGTACCCTATCTATTGATGGTCATTGCCATATCCTATGTGCTCGGCAAAGGTATGCTCTCCATGTGTATTGCCATGGGCAGCATCGGCTGGGTTGGACTGTGTCGCTTGATTCGGGCAGAATTTCTCAAGCACAAAGAACGGGAATATGTTCTTGCGGCACGTCTCCTTGGGGCCAACGATCACAACTTGATTTTCAAGCAAATCCTACCCAACGTTATTCACTTGGCCATCATCACTGCCTCTCTGCAGGTCTTAGGTGCGATTAAGTCGGAAGTCATCCTCACCTACTTGGGTGTCGGTGTACAGGATGGTTCGAGCTGGGGATCAATGATTTCTGATGCGACCGGTGAACTTGTGAATGGGCACTGGTGGCCACTGGCAGGCGTTGTTATAACGATGTTCTTCATTATTTATGCACTTAATGTCGTGGGCGATGCCCTGCGTGACGCACTCGATCCTAAACTGGTCGACTAATAGATCTATAAGCATTTTTTCCGAAATTGTAATTAGCGCGAAAGCATTGCGCGAGAACGCTCCGCATTCTTCGTGCGTAAAACAATACTTATTCCGGCAACTAAAGTCAGGGCCAAACAAGCAACGGTTCGTGTGCGACTCAACATGATTTATTGAGAATACCCTCTAAAGAAAAAGGGGGCAAAAAATTGGCAAAGGAGCCTGAAAAATGACCTGCCGACTGACAAATTGGCTTGGAAAGCGCCTACTTGCGGTTTAAATATGTTGGGAATGGCAAAATACCCCAAACAGATCGTCGCTATTGTTGCCTTGAGCATCGCCTGGCTTTTCGTCATCGCTGGCCCAAACAATATTCAATATGCACCGGATTACCAAAGTCTGCACCTGATTCACAAAATATTCCTAAAGACGACACTCTTGGCCGGAGAAATGCCTTTCTGGAATCCCTATCAAATGCTCGGACGACCGTTTCTGGCGGATCCGGAAACAGCCATTTTTTACCCCACCACTCTTCTCTATTTATTCCTGCCACTATCTGCAGCACTCCTCTGCACTGTATTTGTTCATCTCTTTATCGCCGGGAACTACACCATAGAGCTGGCTCGCAAATTAGAAATCCATCCAGTCCTGCAATGTGTTGCGGCTATTTTATTCATGCTCAATGGAACTCTGGTAATGCGATTGGTTCTAGGGCAGCCCCCTCCCTTTATCGCCCTTACCATCACCCCGTGGCTTCTTTGCGCCACCTTGGCCGTGTTGGATACCCCCAACAAGAAGAATTATCTAAAATTAATCATTCCTTTAACACTGAGCTTTCTCGCCGGGCACACACAATTTTATTGGATTCATATCATCGGACTAAGCCTTTTTATTCTGGGCTATCAAATTCAAAAGCCCGAGCGCCACCATTTTGTAACAACCCTTAAAAGCCTTGCCACATTTTATGGATGCGTTCTTGTCAGTCTCGGACTTTCAGGAATGCAACTCATTCCATCAATTGAGTTTTTCCTACACAGCCACCGCAACACAGAAACTCTACTCTCTTTCTCACAAACGTTCTCTATCACAGGGCTCGCCTCCTTAGCGCTGCCTATATACAGCCCAAAGATGCACTGGAATGAGTATTTCTTCCCAGGCACACTAGTCTTTACCCTCGCGATTTTAGCTCCTTATTGCTTTAAAGAACGACTCTCCAGAGGCCTTCTTGTTGTCGCTTTCGGCTCACTTATCTTAGCCCTAGGGGCTTACTCGCCGCTCTTTGACTTCTGGAACACATTCCTGCCGGGCTATAAACTTTTTCGTGGCCCGGTGCGTATCGCCCTTTGGCTTGTCCCAGTTTTGGTGCTTCTGGGCACAACGACCCTCAGCAATATTTTCACAGGCACTTATAAGAAAAGCGCCAAACAGCTTACTCTGGCTTTGCTTTTAACCATGGTCACTTTTGTCTGTGCCCCTTGGGCCTTTAAGGAAAATTATCCGTGGACAAGCGAACTCTTTTTCCAGGGCTTGAGTCTCGGCCTTGTACTTGTCATGATTTTGCTAAGCCCAAGTCGCAGAGCCATCCAGCGCATGGTTATTTGCTTATCCTTGCTAATACTCGGCAAGCAATTTGCTTTAGCCCTGCATGCCAAGGAATATTTTCCCCTGCCCCCAGATCGTCAAAAATGGGAGGAAGAAATGCACAGGCAAGCAGCCCGCCTGCCTTCTGAACAGCCACAGCCTATACGTATCGCTGCCCCCGAGTCCAGAATCAGAGCTAATGCAGCAACCCTCTATGGGCTTGCCAACCTCAATTGTTTCGCCGGCATGCACCCGGACAGGACCTGGAGGGGACTACATCTTGGAATGAATCAGGAACCCACACCCACCTGGGTAAACCAACCCTCCAATAATTTTTTTTCAGGTGCCGACTTTCCTGCAATTTTTGCTATCGATGCCGCGTTCACTCCTGAAGACGGCTGGCGTGTCAAAGAGAAGCGCCCTAACTTCGTCCATATAAGCCACAGCTACCTTCGCCCGAAAAGCCCTGATGCACTTAGTGAATATTTAGGCACTAATCACCCACAAGCACAAATCCCCCTAACGGAAGATGAATTGTCAATTCCTAAATTGCCGCGGGGAGCCAAGCCTCAAGCGAAAGCGCGTATCACTGATTACCAAATGAATCGGGTTGTGGTTAACGTATCAACCTCACACGATGCTATCCTTTTTCTCAGCGATGCCTGGTATCCGGGCTGGACCGTAATACGGGATCGGCAAAAGTCAAAGGCCATACCGGTCAATCTGTGGATGCGCGGCAGCCAAATCCCACCAGGTGAACACACCCTTATCTTTAAGTTTATTCCTATTTCTTTCTACCTTGGCCTTGGGCTAAGCCTTCTGACCCTTATACTTTCTTTGTTTTGGCAAAATTCCTGGCCTATGTTAAGAGGTGCAGACAGCGATAAACCATGAATAAGCAACCCAAAATAGGCATCCTTATTGTCACCTACAATGCGGCGAGCACGCTTGTAGAAGTACTCAATCGTATTCCTGACGACGTCTGGGAAGATGTCTCAGAAGTTATTGTCATGGACGACGCCAGTCACGATGCAACCTTTGAAATCGCTCACGGTTATAAAGAAACCCGCTCCGTAGAGAAACTTAAAATAATTAAAAACGAAAAGAACCTTGGCTACGGAGGAAATCAAAAGGCCGGATATAGATATTGTATAGAAAATGACTTTGACTGTGTTGTTCTGTTGCACGGTGACGGTCAGTACAAGCCAGAGCTATTAAAGGAGATGTATTCTCCTATTGTATCCAACAAAGCAGATGCTGTTTTCGGTACGCGTATGCAAGACACCTATGGCGGCCCCTTAAAAGGTGGGATGCCGCTCTATAAATATGTGGGCAATCGAATACTGTCTTCGCTGCAAAATGTCTTTCTCAACATGAACCTGAGCGAATTTCACAGTGGCTACAGAGCCTACTCCGTTCGTGCCTTAAAAGAGATCTCAATGGAGCATATGACCGACGAGTTCCATTTCGACACAGAAATAATCATCAAATTCAATCATCAAAACTTCACTATCTTTGAAACACCAATACCAACCTATTATGGGGACGAAATTTGCCACGTCGATGGCTTAAAATACGCTAAAGATGTACTGCGCTCCGTCTTACGGTACAACCAATCCGCTTCCGGGAGCAAACAACATAAGGAATATGCGGAATACTACGGCCACTATCCGGCTCGTGATGAAAGTTTTTCAAGCCATTGGTGGCTGGAGAAGTTACTCGGCTCTGGCCATAAGGTGCTCGACCTGGGCTGCAGCACGGGTGAATTTGCCGAGCGAGTACAAGTCAAAGGTAATAAGGTCACTGGCGTCGATATACTTCCAGCGGAAGATGTATCTTCCGCGCTGGAAGCATATCACCAGATTGATCTCAATCAACAAAATGATGCGCTCCAAGACATCAAGGTAGAGCACGGGTTTGATCGCATTATTATGGGTGACATCCTGGAACATTTAGCTCATCCGGAACACCTCTTAAAAGAATCTCGGCAGTTGCTCTCTAAGAGTGGACGGGTTTTGGTGTCTCTCCCTAACGTCGCAAACATCACGGTTCGCCTCAATCTGCTCTTTGGAAAATTTAAATACACGGATCGAGGTATTCTCGACTCAACTCACTTGCGCTTTTATACTCAACAAACAGCCCGTGAACTATTCGAAGAAAACGGCTTTCGAGTTATCCTCTATCACCCCACACTTATGCCTGTAGAGCGTTCGCTAGGTAAACGGTCTCGGTCAAAAGTTTTTGGCACAATTTTATCCATCATGACCCGTTGCTTTCCAAAACTTCTTGGCTTTCAACACGTCTTTGTCATCAGTCCACAAGAGAATGACTAAGGGGTGAACCTCTTCCCTCTACATTGGCGGGCAGTAGTCCCGTAAGAAATCACGCTGCCACCATTCCCCCTTAAGCTCTTTTTCCTCCGGGCTGCTAAACCTATAGTCAAAAAGCTGGGTGCGGATAACACGTGGCGGCGAATCTCCTTCGAAAGGGTCACTCTCTAACAACCCAAGCACACTCTCATTACCCTCTTTGAGCTTATAGATGAATTGACGAAACCAACGCACTCGCTCACAGCGATTTAGGGCCGCAAACCACATCTGCCAATCCAGGCGAGGTTGATGGGGCGCAACGAATGGGGGCCGTCGAGACAAGTCCCCAGGCTTCCATTTAAATTCATAGGGCAGCCAATTCTCTCCATCCCTTGAACCTTCAATCAATATTTCCGGGCGAGTCTTTGTCATTCTCGCAAAAAGGCCATAACCATTCACAAGATAATAGCCCTGTAGGGGTGAGAGTATTGTTCGGGCTACCGAGGCAGAAGACAGCAAATTCATTTGATATGAAAATCTTGTTGCCCCCAACACAATAAGACAAAACAAAATCAAAGATACGCCCCACCTAAGGGTCGATCGCAGACTTTTGCCTGCTAAAACAAGTGTCTCGCCCAACTCCCACCGAGGAAAGAGTTTTTTCCACCAATCGTCATCAAAAAAAGTCAGAGCCAATGCAAGAGTAAGCCAATTAAAATATCCATAGTTGCCAGTGAGGAGCACAACAATCATCAAAAACAAATAACCGTATCCGGCCAGAAAGCGTATACGGCGCGGCGCAACAACACAGAAACTCAGGGGTATCTCGACAAAAAACATCAAAGCACAAGATATACGATGCAACCACTCTGGCAGGTGGTGCATAAAATAAGCTGTAAACGGGGCTAAGGGTTGGGTCTGATAATGATAGAGAAGTGCGGTCAGGTCCCACCAGGAACCGTCACCACTTTGAAGTTTAACAATACCTGAGGCAAGCATCAGCCGAAAAGTCAAAAGCCGCAGAGCTAAAATGCCAAGGAATGGCACTGGCGCCAAAACCTTACGCCATCCGCTTTTATACCGCCATGGGGCAATGAAAAGAGCAATAAAGCCCACCTCGAGCAGCAGTATATCCCACTGAAAGTTTAAAAAGGGTCCAGAAACATTCTTAATGGACAAATAAGAAACCCAGCAAAAGAAGAACATCGGTCCCTGCAGAATACCCAACAAAGCAGAACCGGCTGCACAGACCCCCAATCCAAAAGCCAAGGAGAGAGCCATCTCCCTGGGAAGCCACCAAAAAATGGTCGGGTGAAGCCACTCTCCTAAGCGCAAGTGAGCGCGCAATGATTCCGTCCAGGGAACAATACCCTCCGAACCAAAAAGCCCTTCTGCCTGTGGCCACAGTGAGAGAAAGGCCAACAAATATACCAAGGCCAGAGCACGTAAAAAGACCATTCCTGTAAAAGCGTACTTTGAGACCAAAACATCGCCCCATAAATAACGGCTCAACCGCGAAAATAATCGGCGATGCGCTGCCACATAAGCATAAATTCGCTGTGATGTTTGCGAAAAGAAAGATGAGCGCTGGGCCAGAAACCAAAAGACAGCCAACTCTACACGAAGAGCAAGGACTCGGTAGACTGCATCCGAACCTTTAAACACTTCGCCGTTGCCATCGACTACATGAACAGCTTTTCTTAAATCTTCCCTGGCAATCCCCTCCGCTGATACCGGGCTATCCTGAAATGGGACACACTCAACTCGATCTCCAAGCAGCGCCTTACAAGCCCTAACGCAAA
>CAXGWX010000083.1:0-11848 GCA_964013445.1 uncultured Bdellovibrionales bacterium
TTTTTGCCTGCGCTTTTGACTTTGAAACCCCTTCTTTAGCCGACAACTTTTCAGAGCGCGTTGAAGACACGGTGGCCGAAAAAATCGCTACCTTTGCTAAAGATCTCAGCGACAAAGTCGCGCAAGAAGACGAGGAAGCAGAAGAAACCACGAACAAACCTGATCTTCCTTCCTATATCATTAAATTTCAACGCAACAGAGACGGTCAAAACAATCACCGGGTTTGCGCCGAGGGCTATCGGGCCAGTGCGTGCGCCTATTATGCATCGAATAACAGTTACAACTTTGATCCCAATGTCCCGACCTACAGAAAATATAGTCCACCCACGAGCACGATGACCATGCAGGGCGAACGCAGCTGCCATTGTGCCTACGGCCTTGAGTGCTGGCTGACTTGCGAGAAAGAATAAGAAAGGAAGAGCAATGCAAAAGACACTCGGATTTAGCTTGGTTGAATTAGGCATCGTGCTTGGAGTCATGGCGGCCTTATCGACCACCATGCTCCCTGGGGTCATCGGCGCCGCCCGCCAGGAGTATGCCCATAGAATGGTCAATGACCTGCGCCTCTTACAAGAAGCGACAGAAACTTTTTACGGCCAAAACGACCAATGGCCAGGACAAAATGAAGAGTGTAAGCAAAACCCATCCATCCTGCCTGTTGATACCCTTGTGCAGGAAGGATTTTTAACCCAACCCTTACGCGACCCTTTTACACAGGAGGCCTATCGCTTGGCCTACAGACAAGAAAATGAAAAATGCCTCCTGGAAATTCATCCACCAAAAAACGAGAAAATCGCTACGGTTTTGCCAAAAATCAAAACCACCCTGGAACTTTTTCAGCACGGCGCCTGTCGTCCCCAAGGTCAAACCATGGTCTGCGTTTTTACTTTTGCCGAACCTTCTTTAGGCCTGGATCAGCATGCGCGCATCAAGGACGCCATCGACTCTGGTATTGATGATTTTAACCGCACCCTTGAAGAACAGTTTCCTGGTTCAGACAAGAGCTCGGCGACACAAATGCAACACGAGGCTCCCTCCTATCCTCTGCGTATACGCTATGGGCAACGCGCCGTCTGTGCTGCCGGTTATCGAGCTGCCTCCTGCACCAACAAGTCTATCTACTCCGCCGATTATGTCTGCTCACTCCAGGGAAAGCGTTCGGCCTATTGTGAACCGCATCCTTGTGAAAATTGTTTTTACAGACCAAGCTCCGCACCACATCCCGCCTGCACCCTCATCTGTGTGCAGGACTAAAGGCAAGAGAAGATGAAACGCATCACAAAAACACAGCGCGGTTTTAGCCTCTTGCAAGTCTCCATCCTGATCACTGTCATGGCCATCCTTTCGACTTCCATGATGCCAAGCCTTATCGCCAGCCACAAAGAAAAGCTGGCGGAGCGTGTTTTACGCGATCTTTTTGCCCTGCAGGAAGCAGCCGAAGCCTACCATCATCAGCATGGGATTTGGCCCGGCGAAGAAAGTTCCTGCACGGCGCCCGCTTCAAATAAAGGCATGCAGGTTTTAATCGCGCAAGGGTTTTTAAGCCAGCCTTTAAAAGAACCGCTCACACAAAAACCATATCGCTTAGGCTATATCGAAAGCGCGCAAGGCTGCGAACTACAAATCGCTATGCCCGATGACGAAAAGCTGAACCATGGGCAGGCAGAACGTCAGAATATCCTCAACACCTTTGGTCGCGCCACTTGTGCAGGCAGCAACAATGCTTCGGCCTGCACTTTTCGTTTAGCACCACCTGCTTTAAGCGATGCGCTGCGGGAAAAAGTCGACCAGACCCTGCAGCCCCGCCTCGACGATGTGGCGGACCTTTGGGCAGAACAAGTGCGCAAACAACAAGAAGAACAACAAGCCAAAGAAGATGAAGCCGACACTTACGAAATACGCATGCTGCCCGGTGATGCCCAGGTTTGCGCCAGCGGCTATCGCGCCAGGGACTTACAAAAACAATATTTTCAAGCAGGCTATCGCGTTTCTATCGACCTTGCCCATGGCAATGGTGCCATGTGTCCACCTATTCCAAAGGGCTGGCAAGGCTATACCTGCTATCTACTCTGCGAAAAACGCTAGGCGAAAAGCTCATTTTTTTGCCCACATCCGGTTCTGGATTTAACACAAATTGTGCCAAGCAGAGGTCGTTTTAAGCTGTCACAACTTGCGCCAAAATCCCATTTCCAGCGCCCTCTTCCTGCGCCACACATAAAAATTCATCCCAATTTCAAGGCCTTAGGTGTGGCCCGTGCAAGCGCCAGGAGCTGGCACGGCCATTGCTCTACATAGGGGCTAAGAACCTAACAAAGGATGTTGAAGATGCAAAAGCCCCACGGATTTTCTTTGATTGAATTGGCGGTTGTGATGACCGTCATGGCGATTCTCACCACCGCCATCCTGCCTAACTTCATCAGCAGCGCCCGCGGCAAATATGGTGAACGCTTGGCCCAAGACATCAACGAATTGCGCCAAGCGGCAGAAGCCTACTACCATCAAAATGGAAATCAATGGCCCGGCCAAAGCGAAGATGGCTGCCAAGAAGTGGCCAACGTTGACGGACTTGATACTTTGGCGGCGGAGGGCTTTCTTGGCTCTAAATTCCACGACCCTTTTTCCAGCGAGCAATACAGATTTAGCTACAGCCTGGTGGGAGAGAAGTGTCATTTACAAATCCACACCCCGCGTAATGCGAAGCTCAGTGCCAACCTTAGCCACTTAAGAGCAAGCAATGTCCTGGACCTTGCGGGAGAACCACAGTGCGACCAGGCGCAACTAACAAACCAAAAAGAGCAAAGTGACGAGAAGCAAGAATACTGGGCCTGTAACTTTTCTTTTGCCGAGCCTGAACTTGGTGTGAACTTTGTTCATCTTGTTGAAGGTGAAGTTGAAGAGCAAGTTGTTCCTATCAACGATGAAGTTATTCGAGTCGATAGCAAGGTTGATGATGTCGTTGAAAATGTTGGTAAGGAATTTGATGATGTCGATGATGAAATCAAAGACATTTGGGATCGCCTCAACGAAGCCACACCCTCCGACGAAGGGGGCAGCAACAATGACGCACCGCTAAACGGCCTATCGCAAGACGAGTTCAGGGACTTCGAAGGCGATGTTGACGACCGATTTATGGACCTTAACGAGCAGATAGACGCGCTCGAAACCGCACTCAACAGCAGCGCGGCCGGTCCCGAGCGCTACACCACCAGCTTCAGTAATCGTTACGGCTATTGCCTAGAGGGCTACACCTTAGAGCAATGCTATCCTGTGGTTCATGCCAAATTTTGCACCGCAATGAGGGACAAGGCCTCCTGCGAACCCAAAAGCAGCTCTGTTAGCGGACACCAACGCTGCACCATGACCTGCGTCCGATAATACACAACCAACCACCAAGGAGACCATCATGTACAAAACCAAAGGCTTTAGCCTCATCGAATTATCCATCGTCATCGCCATTATGGCGGTCCTTGCCGGCGGCGCCATGGCCGGTAAAGGTTTTATGGATGCGGCAAAAATCACACAGGTCGCCAGCGCCGTAGAAACCACCCGGGTTGGCGTCGAAACCCTTGTTGCCCGTCGCGGTGGGCAATGGTTCAATTCGAACTCAAACATCCCGTCTGCTTTTAGTGTATTGTGGAAGGATCTTGTCGAACGTGAACTTGTTCCACAAATGCCCTGGCGTATCGGTGATGTGCAAATTCGCTGGGTAGTGGCGCGTCAAAATCCGAAGGATCCTGTGGACACGCAAAATCTGGAGAAATACCCAATCCGGATCAGGGTGGAAGGACCAGAGCTGGCACTGCAAAGCTTGTTCGAGCGCTATGAAAGCCATCCTCTCTTCTGGAATGACGATAAAGACACTCCCTCTGGTTGTACCCGAAGTCATAAATTTTCCGGCACCAAAGCCATCCTTTGCTTCCAACGCAGCCTTTAACAAAGGAACCCGGCCCACCACCAAGGAGACCATCATGTACAAAACCAAAGGCTTTAGCCTCATCGAATTATCCATCGTCATCGCCATTATGGCGGTCCTTGCCGGCGGCGCCATGGCCGGTAAAGGTTTTATGGATGCGGCAAAAATCACACAGGTCGCCAGCGCCGTAGAAACCACCCGGGTTGGCGTCGAAACCCTTGTTGCCCGTCGCGGTGGGCAATGGCATCGCGAAGAAGGGGGCATGCTAAGCGTTATCCATGATGACCTGATTGCCCGGAACCTGGTCCCGGAAATGCCCTGGCGCATCGGTGATATCGACATCAGCTTTGTTCTGGTCACGCAAAGTTACCAAAACCCCGCAGCCATGCATGACTCCGACAATCACCCTATTTATATCTTGGCTACAGGCCCGGAATCGCAACTTGCAAACTTACTCGAGCGTCTGGAAAATCACGCTTTATTCTTAAACAATCAGCCTGACCATCCGCGTGTCTGCACGCAAAAAAATGCAATTGAAAGCTCGGGACAGGAGTACGACGCTATCCTTTGCTTCCGACGCAGCCTCTAAATTCTCCTTGCACTTCAGCAGGTCTTCAAATTAAAAGGCCTGCAGCCCCGCAACGAAGGAGTACACCATGAATCGTCGCGAAGTTTTATCCTTAGGTACAGGCCTGCTCTTGGCCGAATTTGTTCTGCCCAAAGAAGCTCTGGCCAGAAGCCGCTCAAAAAGCCGGATCAAGGCCGCCAAAGCCAAGAAGCTCAAGCAAGAGCCTAATGGCTATCCGGATTTTGTGGCCGCCGCCCAAGAATGCCAACGGGTTGGTGAAATCTGTTTGCAGCATTGCCTCGATCTGCTTGGCCAAGGCAAGACCTCCATGCGGGAATGCGCTTTGGCGGTTAACGAAATGCTGGCGGTATGCGAAGCAGCCAGCGTTCTTGGCACCGCCTCGAGCAAGCATATCAAAAAGATGGCCGCCCTCTGTGAAGCGGTGTGCACAACTTGCGAAGCCGCCTGCAAAGCGCACGAAAATCATCACAAAGCTTGCCGGGAATGCGCCCAGAGCTGCCGCAAAGCCATCGCCGAAGCGAAAAAGCTCATTTAATCGCCGTCTGATAAGGCTGCGCTTGACAGTATCGAGGTCATGCGTTTATGAGGCATCAAATTGAGAGTGATTTTCACTTTCAATATTTGGACGAATAACCATGACCCTGATTGAACTCAACATTGGCCAGCGGGCCACCATCACAGATGTTCTCGGCACCGGACCGGTGCGCCAACGGCTTTTAGATATGGGCCTGCTTCCGGCCAGTGAAATCATCATGGAACGTATCGCCCCCACCGGCGCCCCGGTGTGGATCCGCCTCGAGGCAATGCAATTGGCGCTGCGTCGCAACGAAGCCACCTCCATTATTGTTGAACCACTTGCATCCAAGACTGAGGTGCAAGCATGAGCTCGGCGGCGCAACAAGAACCCGCCCCCTTGCAAGTTGCTCTGGCGGGTAATCCAAACGCAGGCAAAACTTCGATCTTTAATCAGCTCACCGGCGCAAACCAGCAAGTGGCCAACTATCCAGGCATCACGGTGGAGAAACGCTGGGGAAATTTCCAACTTGGCGACGCTCAGGTTGCTCTCCTCGATTTGCCGGGCACCTATTCTCTGACACCTTTTTCGCCGGAAGAACGGGTTGCCCGCGATGCACTCTTAAACGACAACCTTGATGTGGTCGTCGTCGTCATCGATTCCACCCAATTGCACCGCTCCCTCGTCTTGCTTGCGCAAATGATGCAATGCGGAGTCAAGGTGGTGCTGGCGATGAATATGGCGGACGAAGCACAAAAAGCGGGTCAAAAGATTTCCCTGCAAGCCCTCGAGAAACACCTTGGCTGCCCGGTGGTAGAAACGGTCGGCTCCAAGGGCCAGGGCATCGACAACTTAAGTCAGGCTATTGCCAAGGCGGCGGCAAGCAATAACCATCCCATCCTAAACCTCGACCAAGGACTTGGTGCTGCCATCGATAGGATTGGCTCACTCTTGCCTGCAGAGATGGCCCCGCCAAAGATTGGCTGGCCACACGCTTGCTCGTTGGTGACACCAATATTGAAGAACGCATCAAAGAAAAGAGTGCGGCTGCGGAGCTTTTTGAGCAGGCGCAACAAGCGCGCCAGGCTTTGCAAGAAAAAGAGGGCAAGGATATCGACCTCATCTTAAGCACCGCCTACTTTAAATTTGCCGGCGATGTGCTGACGAAAAACCTTGAGCAAAAAGCCCGTAGCGATGCGCGCGCCTTCTCCGACAAGCTAGACCGAATTTTAGTGCATAAGTTTTTCGGCCTGCCTATTTTTGCCGCCATCATGTACGGCATTTTTTATCTGACCTTTACTTTGGGCGAACCACCCATGGACTGGATCGACGCCACTTTCTCCGCCTTAGGCAGCTGGATCACGGGCCTCTGGCCTGCTGGTTCTGAGTCGGCCCTGCAATCACTGCTGGTCGATGGCATCATCGGCGGCGTCGGCGGCGTGGTGATATTCCTGCCCAACATCCTCTTACTTTTCTTAGGTCTCGCCTTCTTAGAAGACTCTGGCTATATGGCGCGGGCCGCGTTTTTGATGGACCGGGTCATGCATCGCTTTGGTCTGCACGGCAAAAGCTTTGTGCCGATGATGACCGGCTTTGGCTGTTCTATTCCCGGCATCATGGCAACACGCACCTTAGAAAACGAACGTGACCGACTCACCACCATGCTGGTCTTACCACTCATGTCCTGCGGCGCCCGTCTTACCGTATGGATGCTGCTCATTCCCGCTTTCTTTGCACCAGCCTGGCGCGCCCCCATGCTCGGCTTCATTTACGCCGCTGGAATATTGCTGGCGATGATTTTAGCCCGGCTCCTGCGGGTATCACTCCTGGCCGGCGCCGAAGCCCCCTTCGTCATGGAACTCCCCCCCTACCGCATGCCGGTGGGCAAACAAATATCTAAAAAGATTTTGGAGCGGGCCTGGATCTATCTACGCAAAGCAGGCACCGTTATTTTAAGTATATCCATTCTTCTTTGGTTTATGACCGCCTATCCGAAAAAGGAAACCTATGAGGTCGACCAAAAAGTTGCTCAGGGTCAAGTGAGCTTAAGCGAAGAAGAAATAGAGGGGCAGCGAGCCTATGAGGGCATTCGCTATTCTATTGCTGGCCGGATTGGCCAAGCCATGGAACCTGTCATTAAACCGATGGGCTTTGACTGGAAACTCGGCACCGCGATGATTGGCGCCTTTGCCGCCAAAGAAGTTTTTGTCGCCCAAGTCGGCATCGTCTACGCCATGAGCGATGTGGACGAGGAAAACAGCGATCTGCGCAGCCAACTGGCCAGGGATTACTCACCCTTGGTGGCCCTCTCCCTGATGCTCTTTTTGCTCATCTCGACTCCATGCATGGCCACCATTGCCCTGACTGCCCGTGAGTCGGGCTCCTGGAAATGGGCTATGCTCCAGCTCGGCGGCCTGACCGGGATTGCTTATCTTATCTCTGTTGTCGTGTATAATGTGGGTAAGTTGTTTGTCTAAAGCCGGAGTCGTTTAACCGTGGTCATTGAAAATCTCATTGTCGGAATTATGGTTGCCCTCTCGGCCTGGGTTGTCGGCAAAAAGCTGCGCGCTTCTTTAGGCTTTGGTGCAAACAAAGAAAACGGTGCGGGTTGTTCCAGCGATTGTGGCAGCGCCCCCAAAGCACCGGTTTACGGCGAAAAGCTCATCACCTTACCGAGCAAGAAGAAGTAGCCTCGCTCAACCACACAAAGCAAAGGCAGTCTTAATGTTCAGATACAGGTGGAGCCGAGCTTCGTGTGCAGGTAAAAGATGTTGTCCAACCGGGATTGGGATAATCAGAATAGTGACTCCACCATTCATCGGAACCATCGCTGGCTGCGCGTAAGATGACCGCATCTTGATTCACCAAATCACCGAACTCACCGCGCACACGATAAGTGTCTCCTACATCGACACTGTAATCGGTGAAGACTTCGCATAAGCGGTCGACCGTCACCACATCTCGATAGAGTCCATTATTAAGGCAGGGGTTAGACATTCCAGGGCCAGAGCATCCGTCATCGTAAGCATCATAGCTGTTGTTTCTAAAACCATTGCACCGCACCTCATTCGCACCTAAAACTGTCCAACTCGAACACCAGAAGTTCGTACTATAAAAGGTGTGCTCCCATGAATTCCCCATAAACCAGCCGGAGTCGACATAGGGAATATTCTTTGAGTCGGTGCTAAACCATCGTAGGTCACAATTATTCAAACAAGCATCCGTATTATCCCCATTGCCATCGTCACACTCTTCGCCGGTTTCGACGATGCCATTTCCACATTCCGGTTCAGCGCAGGAAGAGCCATCACCGCCACAAACACCGCACTCATCAACGAGCGCATCGCCACCGCAAACTCCAGCGCAGTCTAAAATGTTGCCAGCACAATCACAGGCCCATTCAGGAATCCCCTCGCCCTCACAGACGCCGCATTCATCCACCACCGCATCGCCACAAAAATCACCATTACAGTCCGGAACTTCTACACCGCAGGCCATCGAACAACCATCACAGCTCTCCCGGTTACCATCGTCGCAGGTTTCGCCAAAACTCTCCTCGACCAGTGTGTTGCCACAATAGGCTGTTTCATTCTTCTCAAAGGTACTCTCTGTAATCGTCACGTTGGCCCCTTCTCCGACGTAGAGTCCTGCGCCTTCCGCTGCATAGTTTTCTTCCATGGTCACAGAGTTAAGCGTTAAACTTGCTTCACCAGCAAAATAGACGCCTCCGCCCGCCCCCGATGCGCGATTACCCATAAAGTCCACATCTTCTAATTCCAGGTTAGCGCCTTGAGCCACAAAAAGGGCCCCTCCATCCACCGCATGACCTTCGAGAAAGGTCAAACCTCTAACGCTTAGAGTTTCCCCTACCCCTGCGAAGTTTAAAGTACTTGTTCCAAGAGAAGAGCGAAGAGCCGTGCTGTTCTTGCCGGCACCTGAAAGAGTTAAACTGCGTTCAACGACAATCTCTTCGACAAACTCAAAGCAGCCTTCCGGTATGGATACTTCACTTAGTTCAGGGTTCATCAAATCCAAATAAAGCGCATGGTTACCCCCAACACTTTCCCACTCCATTGCTGAACAAGACATCGTTCTGATGGATGCAATCGAATCCCCGGGCAAACCGGCTAAATCCTTAGCGCCAGCAATTTTTTGGGCACTGGTCTGCTCTTGAGCATTATCTTTTTCGGTTTTTCTCGATGACTTCTTCGCAGATTTGGCATCACCATTTGCCTGTAGATCTTGCTGCTCCAAACCAGCCTGGCTGGCAAACCGATGCTCCTGGGCTTGGCACCCAGAACACAATGCTAAAAGCAAAATCCATTTCCATCTCGACATCATTGCTCTCTAAACTGCAAAAATCAGTCCAAATCTGCCCCAAGAGAGGTGATTCAAGCGCCTGTTATTATTTAAGAATAATTATCCCAGCAAAAGGCTCCGCCCCAGACCTGATGCCTTAGCGCCCTTTGAGTAAACTTTGCCCCCTTATGCCCCCACAAATGAACGCGTTTATCTTGCCCCTGATTGAGTCAAGCTTTGGTCCAGGCGGTCAATCAACTGCTCCAGAGTGTTGAGCTCTGCCAGCTCCTCTGCGCCCAAAAGCAGAATACAATCCCCCCCTTGCAGGAGAAAGATGCCCGGAAGTTCAACCCCGCTGATTTCTTCGGGCAGGTCCTTGAGCTGATCCTGGTAGAGAAATCGATAAGGATAAGGGAGAGATTTTAGATACTTCGCCCAAAGTCGCTTCATGCCCAAGTGGCCATAGGTCATTCCACAGAGAGAACAGGGATAGGTCTGCGGCGAAAACAATTTGTGGGCATAATCTAAAAGGGCGTGGAAAACCCCACTTGTCGCCTTATAAACGAAAACAATCTCCTTGTTCGCCAATTGCTCCACGACCTATCTTTTCACCAAATCCTTCATCATCACAAGTCCAACACACTCTGCTGCGGCAAGTACGATCCCTCGTGTGGGAATTCCTCCTCTCTTCGCAGAGAAAAGTTAATCCCCCTATAGCGCAGGACAAAAAGTTTGTGTTAGGTGCCTGCCAGTTTTAGGTGCCAAAGTGAGGGGTCAATAATGGCAAAGCTTTATTTTTACTATTCCGCCATGAACGCGGGCAAAAGCACAACGCTGCTTCAATCCGCCCATAATTATCAAGAACAAGGCATGCGTGCGCTGCTCTTCACGCCACGGCTCGATGACCGCTACGAAGTGGGTCAGATCACATCCCGTATTGGTCTCAAACAAGAGGCCTTGGGTTTTGATAATGATGACGACCTTTATCTACGCATCCGCAAAGACCATCGCGAAGAAAAACTCTCCTGTATTCTAGTGGACGAAGCGCAGTTTCTTACCCCCAAACAAGTGCTGCAACTCACTCTCGTGGTCGACAAATTGAATATTCCGGTTCTTTGTTATGGTTTACGCACGGACTTTCGGGGCGAACCCTTTGAAGGGTCAAAATATCTTTTGGCCTGGGCCGAAGAAATCAGCGAAATTAAAACTGTCTGCAAGAGTGGTAAAAAAGCCATCATGAATGCCCGGCTTGACGAAAATGGTCAGCAAGTCAAAGAAGGCGCCCAGGTTGATATTGGCCACCACTATATGGCCATGTCCCGTAAAGAATTTTCTTTAGAGAGCATCTCGCCGGTCGATTACCAGCCACCAAACGACGAATAAGGCCTAACCCGCCAGCTTCGCCGCGATGAGTTCACGTACCTTTTGACTGTCCACATTATCCTTGTGGGATTTCATAATCGAGCCCATAACCCGTCCCAAATCCTTGGGTTCACTGGCGCCTGTAGCTGAAATTGTCTCGTCAACGAGGGCGGCGAGCTCCGCATCACCCATTTTAGCAGGCAAATAGGGTTCGACATAATCGATTTCGAAACGAATACCTGCAGCCTTCGCTTCGCCATCTGCCCCCAGCTTCTCGTATTCCACCAACGCCTTTTGCATCTTCTTTTGATAGGACGCCATGACTTCCTGCCACAATTTGTTGTCCGCCTCTTGTGGCGTATCTGGCTGGTTCAGTTTTTCCTGCATGGCGGCTTTAAGCATACGCACCACGTTAAGCTTCTGCGTATCCTTGCTCTTCATCGCAGCTTTCATTTCGTTATTGATTTGTTCGCCAATATCCATGCTCGTATCCGACATAAGCTATCCCTTGCAGAGGCCTGAAAATGGCCTATTTCCTAGATTTCGCTAACTTTGCTGCAATAACCTAATCATCATAAAAAAGCGAGTACAAAAAAGATCGTTGGAAGTGATCTTTTAAACAAAAAGAAGCTTTAAGACAGCGCTTTCCGCCTAAAAAGGGTTGTCCGTAGCAAAACTTTCACGTAAACGGCCGCCGTAATGCTCTCAAGGTCCGTGGCGGCAACGATATTGTCCCTTGAACGCATTTTTAGTCAATCCGCGGCACGAACAACTGTGTGCATTAAGGAGACTAACTATGCAGTATCGTGTCCAAATAAGTTTATTTATTCTGGCTCTAAGCTTTATTCTCAGCGCTTGTGGTGAAAAGCAAGCACCAACCAATCACCCTCTCAATACCTCTAATATTGTACTGGTAGAAGGCAGTCCGGAAGCTATCGGGCTATTGGCCTTCCTCAATCATGTGTCGACCACTTATGAGGTGCTGGACCTGCGGGTTCCCCTTAACAGTCGTGCAGCCGAGCACATTATTTCCCATCGCAACGGCAAGGATGGAGATTTTGCAAGCTCAGACGATAATCCCATCACAAGCATCGCGGAGCTCGACAGCATTGAGTTGGTCGGACCGATAACCATTCAAAAGCTAAGAACCTTTGCCATGAATAATGGCTGG
>CAXGWX010000084.1:0-11810 GCA_964013445.1 uncultured Bdellovibrionales bacterium
TGCGAGTGATTTTCGTGGAGATCCGGCAGCCGCTCTTTTAGAAGTGTTGGACCCTGAGCAGAACCATTCATTCTCTGACCACTATATCGATGTATCCTTTGACCTCTCGAAGTGTTTCTTTATTGCAACCGCCAATATGCTTGACCAGATCCCACCACCACTGCGTGATCGAATGGAGATCCTGGATTTGCCGGGCTACACTCAGGAAGAGAAACTTGAAATTGCGCGCCGCCATTTGCTGCCCAAAGCATTGGATGAAAATGGTCTTAATGACAGTAAGTGTGCGATTTCGGATAAGGTCCTCAAGTCAATCATTTCTTCCTATACTCGTGAAGCAGGGGTGAGAAATCTCAAGCGTGAGGTTTCTTCAGTGTGCAGGAACGTGGCTGTTGGCTTTGCGGAAGGCAAAACCAAAAAGCGCAATATCGCTGTAAAAGAATTGGATGATATTCTTGGGCCAACGAAGTTTTTCAATGAAATGGCTCAACGGACAGATGTGACTGGGGTGGCTACGGGTTTAGCCTGGACTGCTGTTGGTGGTGATATCCTTTTTATCGAAGCGACGAAAATGCCAGGAAAAGGGGCTTTGTCCCTGACCGGTAAGCTCGGCGATGTCATGAAGGAATCGGCACAGGCAGCCATGTCTTATGTTCGCGCCAAGGCCGGCGAATTCAATATTGAAGACAGCGTGTTTAAGGAAAACGATATCCATATACACGTGCCAGCTGGAGCGATTCCAAAGGATGGTCCTTCCGCCGGGGTGACGATGTGCACGGCGATTATTTCCTTGCTCTCAGGTATTAAAGTACGGGCGGATGTTGCGATGACCGGCGAGATTACCTTGCGAGGTAATGTTTTGGCCGTAGGTGGCATAAAGGAAAAAGTGCTGGCTGCGAAGCGAGCGGGTGTGAAGAAAATCATTTTGCCCGACCGTTGTAAAAAGGACTTGGCTGAGATTCCAAAAGCCAATATCCGCGGGATTGATTTTGTCTTCGTTGATAAGATTGATCAGGTTCTAAAGGCTGCTTTGTTAAAATCACCGAAAGGTAAGAAGGCGGGGACCCGCAAAGCCGTCTCTAAGAAGAATGGCGCAATAAAAACGTCGTCAGCAAAAAAGAAGACAGCAACGAAGACCAAAGCTAAAGCGAAAGCGAAGTCGAAGAAAAAAGTAGCTCGTCGGCCCCGAGCTTAGATGGCAATCCTGTTAACGGGCTGTTTTGCTGGGTAAAGTAAGTTTTCGAATACGTATTCTTTTAACTTTTGGCCCGTTCACATCCATCACATAAAAAGATAAGCCATTTTCTGTGATGCGGTCTCCGATTCGGGGCATTCGTCCGAGCTTCTCCATAAGAAATCCGGCGACCGTGCGCATATCCTTTGACTCAAATTTCGTATTCAGCGCTTCTTCAACTTCATCGATTGGCGCCGTGCCGTCGACGTCATATGCTCCACCAGGCAATTCGACAACATCGTTGTCGAGTGGTTCGTCAAGTTCCCCAAGGATGCTGGATACGATATCACCTGTTGTTACGATCCCGGATGCGCCACCGTATTCATCAACAATGATGGCCATGGATAGGCGACGTTTTTGAAACTCAGCCAATAGTCTCTCGGCGCTCATCATTTCGGGAAAGTAGATGGTGGGTTTGGCCAAGGTGTGGAGTTCGACTTCCATATTGCGGGAGAAATACAAGACATCCCGAATATCTATAATGCCGACGACTTCGTCGAGTTCCCGATCGCAGAGCGGAAAGCGGCGATGCCCTGACTCCATAGCTCGGGTAAGGTTTTCTTCGAGGGAAAGATTGATGTCGAGAAAAAGGACCTCGTTTCGGGGAATCATGAGGTGTCGAGCGTTTTTTGACGGCAGGGAGAGAGCTTTGGTAAGAACTTCCGAGCGTGCAGAACTCAGCAGGCCCGCGCTTCTTGCCTGGGAGAGAATCATGCGGATTTCTTCCTCCGAGTGAGTCTCATGTTCACCGAGTGGAGCCCGTACTCCGAACATGCGCAAGAGAAAGTTGGCCAGCCCATTGAGTGACCAGATAGCTGGAAAGAAAATAAAGTAGAAAAGTCGAATAGGGTAGGCGACAGCAAGGGCGGTGGATTCGGCGCGAAGAATAGCCAGAGATTTTGGTGCCAATTCACCAACGACGATGTGTAAGAAAGAAATTGTAAGGAATGCGACCGTAAGGGCAATGCGGTGAATCCAGGTCGGATCGGTGACTCCCATAGCGGTGAGTGGTATTTCCAGAAGGCGGGCGAAGGCAGGCTCGCCAATCCAACCAAGCCCCAAACTGGCGAAGGTGATACCTAGCTGGGTAGCGGAAAGATAACCATCAATATTGGCTATAACCTTGCGGGCGACCTGGGCGCCCGGACGGTTTTTTTGAATAAGTTCTTCGATGCGGGTTGGTCGCACCTTCACAATGGCGAACTCTGTCGCTACAAAGAAACCATTAAGTGCCACGAGAAAAAGGGCTGCAATAAGCGCAAGTATGTCCATGGGTGGTGTAGTGATGACTAGAGTACCTGCTTAGGGCTTAAGGTCAAGTCTTCTGTCTATAGTATGGTTGAAACTTTCTCTTGGAAAATGTGAAAAAACCTTTAAATACGGGGGCTAAGCGTTGATTTGGCCCTTCTTTGGTGGACGTGGAATAAAGGCGCTGGTGGACTCAATATATTCTCTGTAGGCTGGTCGACGATCTTTAATGGTGGATTCGAGCATTGCGACCCCTGAGACTTTGAGCAGTAGAAAATTCATCAGCCCAGCACCAAGAAGACCCCAGAATCCATTGTCAACGCTCAGGGCCATCATTGCAAAGCCCCACCATAAAAGCGCATCGCCGAAGTAGTTTGGATGGCGTGTGTAGCGCCATAAACCCGTATTAAGAACTTGGCCTTGGTTGTCCGGATTTGCTTTGAAGTGAGCCAATTGGATATCGCCGATGGCTTCAAAGAGGAATCCAATCGTCCAGAGTACAAGTCCGACGAGGTCAAGCCATGTAAGATGTTCCGGTGAGGTTTGGGAAATCCCAATCTGCAAGGGCAGGGCGACAATGCAACATAAGAGCGCTTGCAAGCCAAAAACAGTGATGAGGCTTAATAGGGGAAAATAGGGGCCTTGGCTTTTGCGTATTTCAACGTAACGAGAGTCTTCACCCTTATTCCAATTGCGTTTGGTTAAGTACAAAGAAAGTCGAACACCCCAGATTAGGGTGGCGGTGAGGATGACTAAGCCGCGTAGAGAGGGACTTTCGGTTTGCAGGAAAGTTGCCAGAGCCGCAATACAAAATCCGAGACCCCAAAAGCGGTCAACCAGGCTTGCATCTTTTTTGACGAGAGAGCCGAGCCATACCAGGCTCATTACCCCAAAGACCCAGCTCAGATTAGTGAGAAAAATTTCAATCATGATTCCTGCTTGAAGGCCTCATTGAGATCAAGTTCGAGTTGATTCTTAGGCCGTCCAAAAAACCAGAGAACCTCTACCCCTAGCCAGGCAAAAACTGACTTGAAGCTGCCGGGGACATAGCGAACTTGTGCCAGGGTGCGAACGCTTAAACCGCCACTCTCTCCCGGGTAGGACCATTCTGGATACATTGGGAAGAAGTCGCGACCAATGCCGAATGAATAAATGCTTCCAGCACTTCCTGACATCTCATCCGCGTCTGCTCTTGAGTCGCTGATTTTGAGGGCAGCAAAGCCTGCTCCTAAACGCACAAAGTATGGATCCAAAGAAAGCCACTCTGCTTCGATGACGATGCCGCCGCCGGCACTTGAGCGACGTTTGCCTTTGCCTTGAAGGAATTCCATAGAGAGGCCAAGGGCCAGGTCTTGATTTAAAGCTTCACCCATGCGCAGCCCGGAGCCAATGGCGGGCCAGGTGGGAAGCCATGTTTCTTCACTATAGTTCATGTTGGCGTTGGCGATACTCATGCTGTAGCCCAAATAGTAACCCTGGCGAGGGCTGGGCTTTTCCAGCTCTTGGGCAAAGGCGGAAGTCGAAAAGAGGAATATGCTCAGAGACAATGATATAAGAAGTTTCTGCATCGTTGTTGTCCTAAAATTCGACCTTTAAGCCGAGAATGGTCAATATGGGTAGCCCTTGGCTGGCTTCCTTTTTAGAGAAGTCGTAATTGTAATCGTAAGCCTCAACATTACTCTCGTTGGTCAGGTTCTGAATGTCGAGGTAGAGATTAAATATCCATGTTTCGTAGATCCAGCGTTTATCAATGCGGAGGTCGAATTGTTTGTAGTCGCGTAAGCGGGAGCTGGCTTGAACGCCAGCAATTGGCTCATACCGGTCTCGGTCAGCGTGGTAGATACTGCCTGCGATTGGTGTGTAAGGGGCACCAGTGACGTATTGGACTCGCAGGCCAATTTCCCAGTTACGGGGTAGACGATAGGTGCCAAGCATGGTGAGAATATGGGTTTGGTCGTAATCAAAAAGTCGATACTCAGTCGCTCCTGAATCAAGGCGCTCTGAGCGGGAATAGGTATAGGCCAGCCAACCAAAGAAGTTGTTGGCGAAGTTATGTCGAAGGAGAAACTCTGCGCCGTAAACTCGGCCTTGGCCTTTGAGATCATAGACCTTTGCTTTGGTCTCATCGCCGTCACCAACCAGGTCCTCAGTTCTGCTGATAACTTTATCCAAATCCTTGTAGAAGAGGGTGGTGTCGAGACTTAAGTAGGGCAGGAACTTGTATTCGCCGCCAAGGGAATAATGAAATGCCCGTTCACAATTGAGGTTTGGATTGCCGTAGAGAGCGTCCGTTTCATCAAAGAGTGGTTCCTGGTGATAGATGCCCGCACCGCCCTTGATGTTCAGTTTTGTGGTCGCATCGTATCGGGTGGTGAAGCGTGGTCCGTAGGTGAACTGGTCGACACGAGAAAAATAGTCGA
The DNA here is from genome assembly GCA_964013445.1 of uncultured Bdellovibrionales bacterium. Taxonomy (GTDB): domain Bacteria; phylum Myxococcota; class XYA12-FULL-58-9; order XYA12-FULL-58-9; family JASMKV01; genus JASMKV01. Next base: position 4,900 of record CAXGWX010000084.1, read on the forward strand.
CGCGCATGCCAGGAATGAGGAGAAGCTTATCGAAGAGCTTGAGCTCTGCATCCAAAAACACCCCAGGTGAATGATAAATCTCGTTCGTGCGCTCTGTGCTGACAGTGTCTTCAAAATTATTGGCGCCACTAACTTGTGCGAGAGGGTCGCCTTCTTTTGGTGGGCTCGGTAATGAGATATCGATATCGCTTTTTAAGAAGATGTAGTCGAAGCCTGTCTTTAAGGTAAAGTTTTCGCTTTCTTTCCAGCGAAAAGTGTCGCGGGTTTGGGATTGATAGAAATTGAGGTCAAATTTGAATTGGTCGCCGAGAAAGAATTGCAGCCAGTTCCGTCCCGCTGAGCTTTGCAGATAGTTTTCAATGTTCTTTGATGGAACCCACTTGTGGTCGAGAATAATACGGTAGAAGGTCGAGGATGTCTCAAGGCTGCCTGAACGCAACTCGGTGGAAAACTCCGCCGGGTTTTCAAAAAGCAGTTTAAAAGTGTCGTCGGAAAACAAACCGAAGGCGCTGAAGTTGTGCTCCGGCGTAGGCTGGTAGTTGCCAAGCACTTGAAAATCATAATAGCGCGGCGCCGCAATCAGGTTTACTGGAGCGCTGTCGGGAATGACCGCATTGAGTATAAAGTCAACATAGGAACGGCGGCCCGCAATGGCGATGGCCCCGTTTTCGCCTACAGGGGTTTCAACGTATACACCTGAGTCAAGCAAGCTGACATCGACGTATCCGGAGATTTGTTCTGGGTCGAGTTTCTTTAGGCGAACATCAAGCATACCGCCGGTTGCCCGGCCATAGGCGGTGCCAAAGTTACCGGTGTAGAAGTCGAGGGTGTCGAGCATGCCGACCGGGACTGCGGAGCGTAAGCCGCCGAAGTGATAAATAAGGGGAACTTCAATGCCATCAATAAAGGTTCGGGTGTCTTCAGGGGCTGAACCGCGGACGATAAGAATACCGCCGGAACGTGGTGCCCGGGCGACGCTTGGTAAATTTTGCAAAACTGCAATCGGATCACCTAAGCCTCCAGGGATTTTTTCGATTTCCTCTCGGGAAATGGTTGCTCTGTTCACTTCTTTCTTTTCGCGCGGGGCGCGGATCATGACGTCAAAGGGATTGTAGGACTTTCGTTCCATATAATATTTAGCTTCAATGCGTTCGTCCTTGGTCAAGGTCTCCTGAGTGCGCAAAGGATAGTAGCCATCAGGGGAAACGAAGACATTCCAGTTTCCGTTAGGAAGGTCATAGAAACGAAACACACCTTCTTTGTCGCTGGTGGCTTCAAAACCTTCCGGGTCTTCGGTCTCCGCAGGAAAGACCGTGACGACCATTCCTGCGAGGATTTTATTGGTGCCTCGCTCAACAAGCTTACCCTCAAATTTCAGGACCGGATCGGGAGGCGGTGGTGGCAGTTTGAAACTGAACTTGTAGGTGATTTGGACAGGAGAGGGAATGTTGTCGAATTCTGCAGGCTCAAATTCAAAGCGGGTCAGTGCTACAAAAGCCGCTTCTTCAAAGCCGTAGCCCGGATAGGTGCAGGGCTCAAGCATTGCAATTTCTTCGATTTTACCAAACTCATCAATGTTGATGGTCAGAAAAAGTTCCGTTTCAATTTTTTCATCCAGGGCCCGCTGCGGATATTCTGGCTCCATGGATTTGATAAGCACAGGCATTTTGGTGAGCTGGGGCTCCGGGGCTACTTCTTCTGCCGCATCGGTTGAAGAGCGGACGGTGGTGTCCTGAGCGCTCAAGGGAAGAGGCAGGACGCACAGCAGAGCGACGAAAAGGATAGACCAAGTTCTCATTGGGAGTCCTCCAAGGCGCTAAGATCGAAACTTCGTTCCAGCCAAGTCGAACCGGCCCGGTCATCCCGAACCACTACATATATTTTGGCAGTACTTTTTTCATATTCGCTAAGGTCTAAGGGGGGAGTCCAAACATTAGCGGCTGCGGTAGCCAGGTCGATTTCATCGGGAATGTAACCGGTTCGGGTTGATTGAAATTCCCCAACTTCAATAAACCAACTGATGACCAGCGCCTCTTGAATGCTCTCGGCTTGTGCTGTCTCATCAGAAGCGGGGGACTCGTAGGTCTCCGCAGCATCCTCTGAAATATCGGCAAAGAGTGCGTATTTTTTCTCTGCCACAACGTTGTATACTTGAGTTGCACTAAATGATTCCGCTTCTGTCGCAAAGCTTTCGAGCTGGTCTTCGACCTCTTCGTCGGTCATGGTTGAATCAAATTCGGTGAGGCTTAAGCCATCGATAGTTGGGTTTTGGTTTGCGCTTAAGCTTGAATCAATAATGAGTTGCAGATCTTTGATTGCCGTAATTGTTTCGCTGGAGTTGCTCACCTCAAGAACAATCGAAATGCCGTAGGTGGAGGCACAATCTATTTCCGCAGCCCCAATATTGCCGCTGCCTTCTAAGGCACCATAGCAGATGGCCGTAAGCAGTTCGCCAGGAAAGGCATTGTCAAAGCTGGCAGTGGCTTCCGTTCCCAAGTCGAGAGATGGAGCGGTGAGTTCACCTTCGGAGGTTTGTGTTACAAGCGCATCGAGTGCGGCTTGATCCAGTGGGCAAGCATATCCGGTAACGCTGTTTAAGCGTGCTGGACACCAGCTCCACTTGTAGCTTAAAGCTTCAGCTTCGGGATTAAAGACCAGGGCATCAAGGCTCGTTGACTCACCGAAAGAGAGCCAGGGCTTTTCCGCTTTCACCGCCATTACCCGAAGACTGTCCATAATATAGTACTTATCTTCTGGCTCACTACAGGCTGCAGCACTCAGGCCAATCAATAAGATTGTGTAGCAAAGTTGTTTTATGTGTCTCATCAGCCTTTTCAACCTCATCTCTTTACATGTCATCAAGTCTGAAGCGGTATGTGTACTGCAAAGTATAGGCGGTTGGTACACCATCCTTCTTTGCGGGAATAAAAGTTTCTTTAAGTGCAGCGGCGCGGGCAGCTGCGTTAAACTCTGAATACTTGGATGGTTTGGCTATTTTCACCGCATAGACTTTGCCCTGTGCATTGATGCTCACAACAACGACAACATCGGCTTCGATGCCCTGGGTGCGCAGGAGATCCGGGTAGACCGGTTTGACTTCAGCGATTCGTTTAGGTTTCACCAGACGGCCGCCGATTGGCAGTTGGGTTGCCTTTTGATTCCGTAAGGAGGGGTCCAATTTATTGATCGAGTTTGGGTCAACGGCGGTTTTATCCGTGGTTCCCATTTGCGTATTGCCAACCGCAAAGGCTGGTCCACCACCACCACTTACGGTGGATTCCATGCTTAAGCCGATAATACGTCGAACCTTTTTCGGTTGTGGTGCAGGTGTTTCTTTTTGTGGTTCAGGCTTTTTCGCTTTTGGTTTGGGTTTGATTGGTTTTGGTTCTGGAGGCTTGGGTTTGACTTTTTCCTCTTTCCCTTCACTCTCACTGCCCTCATCGAGGGGGGCTTTGGGAACCTCTCTAACGACAATTTCTACGGGCTTAACATCATCAGCATCCTTGCGCATCATAAAGCCGGAAAAGAGTCCGGTTGAAAAGATGAAGAGAATGGCTAAATGGGCGGCAACAGAACCGGTGAGCCAAGCGCTGCCGCGGGCGAATCGGGATAGTTCAGAGTCTTTGTGTTTGAGCAGGGGATCGGGAATGTCTATTTTCGTTTTATGTTTGCTTTGTGTGACTTGGTAACGACGACGGGCAATATGCCGGTGCCAGCGCAATTTCTGTTTGCGCGTGTGTGGCTTGAGCAGCTTTTTGTCTGAGCCATTTGGCCCTGTGGATACAAAGCTTGGTGCCATTGTTTTATCAGAGGCCTATCTTGGGTTGTTCTTCACGCTCGATGTTGAGTGCAAAGCTTTCGATACCGTTCTTTTTCACCAGGTCGATGAGCTTAACGACCTTTCCGTAGTCCACATCTTGATCCGCAGAAATCACAGCCTGCATTTTAGGACTTTTGGGTAGTTCGACTCTTATATAGCCGACCACATCCGCTTTCGTTGTTTCTTCGCCATTGAGGAAGAGCTGGCCGTCCCTTGTCATAACAATGTTGAGGGTGCTTTCTACCGTTTGGCCGGCGCTGGCAGCCTTGGGTAATTTGACTTCGAAACTGGCTTTAACCAATGCAGTGGATGTGACCATGACGATGATAAGCAGCACCAGAACAATATCGACAAAGGGGACGATATTGATTTCGGAAATCACCTCATCTTCCTCGAAATTAAGCGCAGCCATAATTATTCCTCATCAATGGATGCCAGTTCGACAGCTTTAAGATGGGCGAGGAGGGTTGCGGCTAATAACTGAGCATTGTCAGTGAAGTCCTTAACTTTGCCTCTAAAGACGTTGAAGGCGATAACCGCAGGGATAGCAACGAGAAGGCCGACGGCTGTTGCGATGAGTGCTTCGGCGATTCCACCCATGACGGAGGCGCTGGCTTCATTCATGCTGCTTGAGAGATCCTTAAAGGCTTTAATGACACCAAGGACTGTTCCAAAAAGGCCAATATAAGGTGCATTTGAAGCGAGGGTTGCCAGGAAATTGAGACGTTTCTCGTAGCGGGCCTTTTCCTTGCGCAATGCTGCTCCCAGCAAGTCCTGTACGCTGTCGGCTCCTTTTTCGTAGGCCCTAAGCCCAAAGAGCGTAACGTTGGTTTCGATTGAATCAATCTTTGCCAGATCTTCAGCTGCTGCGCTGTAGTTTTGTTCACCGAGTTGGGTCGAGAGTTTTAGGCGCAGCTCGTCAACATCCACACGCATCTTTCGGTAGAAAAAGAAGCGTTCGAACATTACTCCGATAGAGGTGAAGGATAGGATGATAAGAAGCCACAGCACCCATTCGGCGTGAAAGATGGGTAGACTTAGGAGCGTTTTGATTAAACCACCGGTTGATTCGGACATTTCTACCTCGTTGACTCTTCCATGTTATTCATGATGCTCATCACAAAGGGCACCTATCGGTTATGATCCCTGGTTTGCGCGTTCAGTTTACAATCGTTATGCGGGTTTTATGGGGTTTGACCGGGCAAAGCCCATAGTTTTCCACATTATGCAGCATCTCTTAGCATATTCTTTCAGCCTCTGAAAAGAGAAATCTGTAAAGAAAATAGCTGGACAATAGGTGGACAGATCGCTTCTAGCCCGGCAGTTCCGCCATGGCTAAGGAGGAGTAGCCCGCATCGACAAATAGGGTTTGGCCCGTAATATTGCGTGAGAGGGGCGAGGCAAGAAAGGCTGCCAGGCCACCGACATCATCCTGGGTAATGAGTCGGCGCATGGGGGCGACTTGCCTGTAGACATCGAGCATATTGTCAAAGCCGGTCACTTGGGAGGCGGCAAGCGTTTTCACCGGTCCTGCGGAAATTGCATTTACCCGGATACCACTAGGCCCTAAATCGCAAGAGAGCTCTCGAACTGTAGCTTCCAAGGCAGCTTTGGCAATGCCCATGAGCTTGTAGTTGGCCACCACACGTTGCCCTCCTAAATAGGTCATGGCGATGACAGAGGCCTCTGGGCTCATTTTTTCCCGTGCAGCCTTGGCGAGGGGCAAGAGGGAAAAAGCTGAAATCTCAAGTGCAGTTGCAAATTCTGAACTTTCTACTTCCGAGATAGGCTTGGCGAATGTTTGCGGTTCCGCAAATGCGATGGAGTGGACGAGCAAATCGATAGGGTAGTCGACACCTGCGAAAAAGTTGGAAAGCTCTTCATTGCTGGTGACATCGCAACGATTGTAGGAAGCGATGGGGATCTCGCCGCCTTTGACCAGCTGTAGGATACGGCTCTTAAAGCGCTGTTGGTAACCTAAGTGGATGTTCATACCTGCAGCATGTAGCTTTTTGGCTATGCCCCAAGCGATCGAATCGGCGCTGGCAACGCCAAAAATCAGTGCATTTTTTCCCTGTAGTTCTAACATAACAAGCCCCATACCTATCCGTATGGTTTCATGCAACCCTTCTTTTACGCTAATATAGAGGTGGCAGAGCGGTGATTTTTTAACCGCCTTGGAAAAGTACGATGACATCAAAGTTGCCAAAGAAGCGTTATAAAAGGGCCCTGGTTCTTTCCGGTGGCGGAGCACGTGGGGCCTATGAGGTAGGTGTACTGGATTATATCTTTAATACATTAAAACCTAAGTTAGGGGCGACCCAGCCCATCGATCTATATTGTGGAACTTCGGTTGGCGCCATTCATGCGTCCTATCTGGCTTCTAATGCCCAACACCAGGATTATGGACTCCCTAAGCTTGCTGGGTGGTGGGCTACAAACAGAATTCAAAATGTATTAAATTTGGATTTGCAGCAAGCGGTTTTGGCTCCTTGGGATCTGTGGCGCCTCTTTCGCGCACCGGATTCCAAGGGTTTGCTGGTGAACAACAAAGTGATTCGTAAGACCATTGAGAATGATATTGATTGGCCCCAATTGGAGAAGAACATCAATGCGGGAGTTGTTGAGGCGCTGGCTGTTTCTACCACCCATATTCGTTCTGGGCGAACGGTTATCTTTGTGCAGCATAAAGATGGTGTCTTACCACGTTGGTCCCGGGACCGTAGACGTGTTGCTCAGCTTGCACTCTTAAAACCGAAGCATGTTTTGGCTTCCGCTTCGATTCCCTTTCTCTTTCCACCCACCAAAATTGATAAGGGCTACTATACGGATGGTTGTTTGCGTCAAAACACACCGCTCTCGCCAGCTTTACGGTTGGGTGCAGATAAAGTGTTGGTGGTGGGGACGGCTCAAAAGAGACTCGGCTTGATGGAAGGCAATAGCTTTGCGGATGCCCAAGTTCCTGGCGCTCTTACTGTGCTGGGAAAGGCGGTGGATGCCTTAATGCTTGACCGCTTGGAGTATGATTTAGCGCGACTCAATGGCTTCAATGAAATTCTACGTGACGGTACTAAAGTCTTTGGCGATGACT
>CAXGWX010000085.1:0-11796 GCA_964013445.1 uncultured Bdellovibrionales bacterium
TGGACCCATCTGCACGAGTTTGATGATTTTATCGTCGTCCCGCCAGGTTCCACCCACCGGGGTCAGCAGAGCGGTGATCAGCCAGAGAAACACAGCAAGCACAAGCACGCCCAAAATCACCAGGCGTAAAATATCGTCGGCCATCATGAGTGCAAATTATCCCATAAGGTGGGGATAGGGCCAGACTTTTGGAATAATTTTTTAAGGCTGGAGGGGGTCACATTTTCCTCTCTCTGTAGTGATGACCGACGACCTAAACCTGGCTCTCGAAAAAAAACTGACACCGCGCGCCTTTAAGGCTAAGGTGTTTGCACCATGTCTTCATCGCAACGCACAATCGGACTCTTTGGTGCCACCTTGGTGGGGATTGGTGCGATTGTCGGCGGGGGAATTCTGGTTCTTGCCGGGGTCGCTTTTCAGGAGACCGGACCGTCGGCGGTTTTGGCATTTGCTTTTAATGGATTTATTGCAGTTCTAACCGCTTTAAGTTTCGCAGAAATGTCGAGCTCTTTTCCTGAAAATGGCGGAGCCTATACTTTCGCCAAACGGGTCCTTTCGGTGCGCTCCGCTTTTGCGGTGGGTTGGGTTATTTGGTTTGCCTATATTGTGGCGGCGGTTCTCTACGCCTTGGGTTTTGCGGCCTACGCGGTGGAGATGTTTGTCGGCGTGTGTCGGCTCTTTGGGGCGGAGGCGCCGGCGTTTCTTTTGGCTCCGAGCTTTACAATGCTCTTGGCGGTTCTGGCCAGTGCTTTTTATGGTTGGTCACTTTTGCGAAAAACAACCGGCGGCGGACAGAGCGCATCCATTGCCAAAGTGGCTATCTTTGCCCTTCTTATTTTGGTTGGCCTTGGTGTTATGCTTTTTCAGGGCAACGACACACCCCGGGCTGCTCTTTCGCCATTCTTTAGCGCGGGGGGCGTCGGGCTGTTGATGGCCATGGGCTACACCTTTATTGCGGTACAAGGTTTCGATTTGATTGCGGCGATTGCGGGGGAGGTGAAGGAGCCGGAGCGCACTATCCCCAAGGCCATGCTTATGTCGCTTGGGGTAGCGATGGCGGTTTATCTGCCGCTCTTGATGGTTGTCTCCTATTTGGGCCCGGCGGCGGGGCAATCCATCACTGCAATGAGCACCGCCAATCCAGACACAGTGATGGCGAGTGCGGTTGAGCATTATATGGGGCCCTTTGGTTACTGGTTGGTGGTGGTGGCAGCCATCCTCTCTACGCTTACTGCCCTGCAGGCCAATTATTTGGCCGCATCACGTATTGCTTTGGCGATGGCGCAGGATCGAACTTTGCCCCACTTTATCGAAGAGGTGGATAAGGAGCGTTCGACTCCAACCATGGCGATTTATGTGACCGGTTTGGCCATCTTCGCTTCGCTGATTTTATTGCGGGATCTGTCTTCCGCAGGGGCGGCGGCGAGTTTGATTTTCCTCATTACTTTTGCTCTGGCCCATATGACCAATTTTCTGGCGCGCAAACGGGTGCAGCCGAAGGCCAACGCTTTTCAGACGCCACTTTTTCCTCTGGTTCCGGTTCTGGGGTTCGTTGCCTGTGTGCTTTTGAGTGTTTTTCAGGCGTTGGCGGTTCCGCTGGCGGGATCAATCACGCTCATTTGGTTGGGCATCGGTGTGGTGCTCTATCTTTCACTTTTTTCAAAGCGGGCAGAGGTGGTGGATGCCTATGCGGAGATGGTGTCACCGGATTTGGTGCAGTTTCGTGGTCGCTCTCCTTTGGTCTTGATTCCGGTGGCAAACCCTAAGAACGCCTCGACCTTGATGGAGGTGGCGGCGGCCTTAAGCCCACCGGCGGTTGGGCGCGCACTCTTGCTTTCGGTGGTCAAGGCGGAGGAAAATGCCCAGGAAAGTAACGAAGCTCATTTAGATGCGGCCCAGTCAAGTTTGCATAATGCGTTGGAGGTGGCTCTCGAGCGTGGTTGCAAGACTGAGGCTCTGATGACCCTGGCACAAGACCCTTGGCCTGAAATTGTTCGGGTGGCAGAGAGTCATCGCTGTGAAAGTTTGCTTTTGGGGGCGACCAATGTGGTTGAAGATTTAGGTGGTTCGCAGGTTGAAAAACTTTTAAGCCGGGTGGAATGTGATGTTGTTGTTTTACGTTCTCCCGAAGCTTGGCATTTAAGCGATGCAAAAAGAATTTTGGTGCCGACCCGCGGCCGTGGTGGTCATGATGTGTTGCGGGCCCGGCTTTTGGGATCTTTGATGCGTCAAGAGCAGCGGGATGTGACCTTCTTGCATATCACCTCCAGTCACACGAGCGATGCACAGGTGGCACAAATTGGTGAAGATTTGGTGCGCTTAGGGCGTGAAGAAACGGGCTTTGAAGTGCGGGCAGAGGTGGTGCGTTCTGATGATGTGAACCAGACCTTGCGCGAACAATCGATGCAAAATGATTTACTTGTTTTAGGCCTGCAGCGCATTGGTCGGCACGACACCGTGTTTGGGGAGATGGCGCTGGCCCTGAATAAGGATGCGCCCTATGCGACCATTATGATTTCCAAAAAACGCTAAGGTTTTTATTCTACAGATTCGTCTGCATCAAGACACTCATTGGCCCAGGTCTCGGAAAAAGGTGGCGAGGGCCGCCCTGTTTTTTCCATCATCGCCTGGGTCACTTCGCAGTAGACTTGAGGGATCTCGTCGATGATGGTGTCGGTGGTGTAAGTCCATCCTTCGATCGGGGTGCCGTCGGCAGTGCGGAATCTCAATTTAAGTCGATGGGTAATATTGCCGCAGCTGGCACTGTTTTCAACGCGAAACATAAAAGTACTCGAGGGGTAACTCGCTCCAACCGTATACTCTCTTGTGTCTGTGTAGTTTGTGGCCATGAACAATTTATCATCTTCATCGTTCGAGTCGAATAGAACCTCTTCACTTTCGAGGTGAACGAGGGTTGAGTGGAAAAATTCACCGGCACGTTTGCGCTTGATCTCATCGCTCCAGTCCATATCCATGCTTTCTTGATTGACAGCAAAGCTAAAGGTGGCAGCATCTTCTGTGCTCAAAGTTGTCGTCCATTCCTGATTCCACCCCTCCATACACCCCTCGTGTGCAGGCCAGGTCGACAGTAGTTCATAGTTTGTGCCGCTGGTGTGCTGAGCGAAGATTCCTCGTTCTTCTTGATGGTAGTGGATAGGAGTAGGCAGATTCCAAACCAAGACTCGATCCGCATATTCAAGACTTGTTTGTATTTCCTCTACCCGTTTGTGGCTTTCAATCTCTTTGTCGTAGAGCCAACCGTAGGACACGGTGATGAAATCGCCATCGCCAATATAGGGGCGGGTTCTTTGTAGTATCTGACGATAGCGGGGATCGTCGTAGCGGTCGGTGGGGGCTCTTGTTGGCGCCAAAACACCATCCACATCATCGGCCAAATTGATGCTGGCTTGTTCGGCAAAGAAATGACGGCTTGTTGTTGAAGGGACGCTATAGCTTATAGTGTAATCGTCATCACCGAGGTCGATTTCATCTTTGCGCATTTGAATATCCCAGACGTAGAGGATTTTCTCATACATAAAACGTAAAGCATTAGCGTCCGCCAGCGCACTGCTGCCGGAAACGCCATCGTCAGCAGCCTGCATACCAATAGTAATATTGTTCTCACCGGCATCAAGATGCTCTGAAATGTTTTGTGAAAAATCTTCAACCCATTGTGCGCCCCACACATCTGCCTGCCCGGGATTGCTGCCGGGGGGTAAGAGATTGTCGCTGTCGTTAACGCGAACGAATTTAAATAACTTGTCCTTAAAATCGAACTCGTCCGGATAAGGTCCATTTTGGGTACCGCCATAGCCGTCGTTGTAGATAAAGGAGAGGATAAAGTTGCTTGGTACCTCATCGAGAGAAAAATTGATGGTCATAAAAATCTCTTCACCCTCGTTCATATAGCCTTCGTCGCGCGCCCTTTGTCCGAGGACATGTGCTTGGCTGAAAAGCTTAGGGATGCCGCTTTGAAAATAGACCGTCGGCCAAAATTTAAAGTCTGGATTGCACCCATCTGCGCATCTTCCCGCATCACGGATGGCCCTGACTTCAGCTTCTGTGTAGCATCCATCTGCAGGCTTGGAGTCTGCCTCTGTGCTTGCCGTAGATGGGTTGCCGAAACTTGGCCCGCAAACATAGCCGTTAAAGTCATCGATGCTAAAACCCTCAAGTTGAGGGTAGGTGACCGAAAGCTTGGAGAGGGTTTCAGCTGCATTTTTCCAGGCGTCTAAAAACCGATCGTGGGTTTCAATATCCCACTTTTCATAGCAATGCTCAGCATCTTCTGCGCAGCTTACGGCATATTCGTAATCTGTTGTATCCAGCCAGCGATTGGTCGGGGAGAGATGCCGCTCGCCAAGCACAGCAAAAATATACATATTGGAGCTGTCTTCGTGTGCGAGAAGGTGTTCCAGGGTTCTGTAATGATAGTCATCGTTGGCATTTATTCCATAAAAGTTTTGTCCCGTTTGCAGGAGAGCGTCCAGAGTCAGATCGAGATCGTAGGCTATAGCCTCGCCGGAAGGAAAGGATGGACTCATGGGATCCGGTTTGATGCCTGCTCGATAGGAGCCCCAGGGCTTATTGATGAATTCGGGACCCGGTGGGTCAGGCGGATCGTCCGGATCGCACTCTGGGTCATCGAGACCGTCGCATTCAGGAGGCATATCACATTCTGCCGCGCCAGGTGCGCAGAGGCCCCCCTCTTCAAGTTCGCAGCGCTCACCGCCCCAGCCTGGTTCACAGATGCAGACGGCCTCTTCACCGTCAAGCTCACAGGTTCCGCGCTCACAGTCCAGAACACGACAGGCAAACATGGACGTGATGTCGCAGCTTGGTAGAATAAAAGCGCTGGTCAGAATCGCCAGAGCCAGGAGGCTCTTCTTGAGCATATAAAGATATCTTTGCATGGCGGGGCCCTTCGATATCTAAGGAGCATAGCATTTTACGGCTTTTTTGCGAGTTGAAAGCCGTATCTGTCTGCGCTTATTTGTTGTTAAAGGCTGGACTTCACAGCATTTTTCCCCTAAGTGCAGGCACCTTTTTATTGAGAGAGCTAATGAAACGCGAAGACCTACGCAATATCGCCATTGTGGCGCACGTTGACCATGGGAAAACCACCCTCGTGGATGCGCTTTTTAACCAAAGTGGTATCTATCAGGCCCACCAGGCCACCGAAGACAGGGCAATGGATTCGATGGATCAGGAGCGCGAGCGCGGCATTACCATCATGGCGAAGCCCACCTCCATCGACTACGGAGATTTGGTCCTGCAAATCATCGATACGCCGGGCCACGCCGACTTTGGTGGTGAGGTTGAACGCACGTTGCGAATGGTCGATGGCATTTTGTTGCTCGTTGATGCGGCGGAAGGGCCCTTACCGCAAACCCGTTTTGTTTTACGAAAGGCTTTCGACCAACATTTACCGGTGGTGGTGGCCATCAACAAGATCGATCGCGCCGATGCAAGGGCGGAAGAAGTGCTGCAGGAAGTCTACGACCTTTTTATTGATCTGGGTGCAGACGAAGAACAGATTGAATTTCCGGTTTTGTATGCGGTAGCCCGCGATGGCATTGCAACCACCGATCTTAACGTTCCGGGCAAAGACTTGGAGCCGCTCAAAGAGGCATTGGTAAAAACGATACCGGCGCCCGACGATAAAAGGGATGAACCTTTTGTCATGCAGGTGAATCAACTGGGCTACGATGATTATGTGGGCCGCTTGGTGATCGGTCGGGTTTTGGCTGGGACTGTCAAAACCAACGAGACCGTGCTCTTGCAAACGGAAAATGGCTCTGAACGAAAACGATGCACAGGGATTTTTCGTTTTCGTGGGATGCAGCGCTTGCCCTTGGAGTCAGCCAGCTGTGGCGACATTGTTGCTTTGGCCGGTTTTGATTCGGCAACGGTCGGCGATACATTATGTCATCTTGAAACTCCACAGCAGCTCGAGCGCATTGCGGTGGATGAGCCAACCGTGGGCATGACTTTCCAGGTTAATGATGGTCCGCTGGCTGGGCGCAGTGGGGGCACCCGACTGACTTCCCGACAATTGCGTGACCGTTTGGAGCATGAAGCCTATGCAAACGTCAGCATCGTGGTTGAAGAGACCGATTCCGCCGATCAGTTCAGAGTCATTGGTCGTGGAGAGTTACAATTATCCGTGTTGATTGAAACCTTGCGGCGCGAAGGTTTTGAGTTATGCGTGCGCAACCCGCAAGTGGTGACCCGGCAAGGCGAAGAAGGCTTGGAGGAACCGGTCGAAACCCTGGTGGTGGATGTGGATGCCCAACATGTTGGTCCATTGAACGAAATATTAGGGAAGCGTAAAGCGCAAATGCAGGATCAGAAACATGAAGGTGAGCGCATGCGCATCGAGTATCGCATTCCCACCCGTGGCTTGCTTGGGCTCAGACAAACCATCATGACCGCCACCCGTGGAACCGCTATTATGAACAGTATTTTTAGTGGCTGGATGCCCTGGACAGGTCCTCTGGATAAGCGTGCCAATGGTGCATTGGTGGCGGATAGGCCGGGAAAAACCACACCCTACGCACTTTTCAATTTACAGCCTCGTGGAGAACTTTTTGTTACTCCGGGAACAGAAGTGTACGAGGGAATGATTGTCGGTGAGCATAGCCGCGATAATGATTTACGGGTCTTTGCCTGTCGGGAAAAGAAACTCACCAATGTCCGTGCGGCGGGTAAAGATGAGTCGACGGTCTGCGCTCCACCAAGACAGATGACTTTGGAGCGCTGTCTTGAATGGATCAAGGATGATGAGATGGTTGAGGTTACCCCCAACGCCATCCGTCTACGCAAGATCAAGCGCACCCTGCATTAGGATGCGGAGCGGTTCACGCCATTGTTCGCAGGCATTTGTAAACCAACGCTGGGTGGTCGTACTTTGACATTTAAAAAGCTGGCACCCGCTTCTGCGGTCTTGCGTTGTTGTCGCCGCTCGCCAAATTCGGTTTCATATACCATGGTTTTCAGAGCGCCGCGCAGACGTTCCGGATCCTTAATCGATTCCGGATCACGAACGAAGTAATGCGCATCCATTAAGCTGGACATATGTTGCTGATGCATTTGCATTCCAAGCGCATCACCGGCGGCAAGTGAGATCGGATTCTTCGGACGCACGATATTTGGATCTCGTGGCTCAATCAGCCGCATATTGGTATGGGGCTGATAACGCTCAATCATATTCTTACCGAGCTTACGTAGGGTTGGCTCTTCGAGCAAAACAAAGCGTGTCGGCGGGGTGGCTTTGACAAAATCAAAAGCAAAGCGTGCCGCATCTTTCTCGCTGAGTCGATTCATGATGCCACTGACAAAAGCGTCCGCTTTTAAGCGGTTATAAGCTGAGCTTTTCGAAGCCCCTAAGAGTTGTTGCAAACGCAACATGCTCTCCTTGATGGCGGACGAGTCGTTGTTTTTATAGGCCGTGCAAAGATTTTCTTGATTCTTAAGCAGGGCGTGGGTTGCAAAATCCGCGACAGAATTGACACTTTCTGCAGCTGTATTGGTATTGGCGGTTGTGGCTTTGATTTCCATTATTCTCTCCTTTTCACAATCTGCAAGTTTAATTAGCAGGAGTCGTGCCAAGGACTGAAAATGGACTAAGTGCCGGGAAATAAGACGCATTCTTGAGGAGGGGCTTTTCTGAGGATGTGCATTTTGCTCGCAAGTGGCACAACTTACGTGATTTTAGCTTGTGCAAACCATGACTTTAAGTCGAATCCGCTTTCTGCTAAAACCAATGCTAGACGAATGGACGCTTTCATGACCAATTTCCTGCGATGTTCCCTTATTCTGCTTTGCGCTTGCTCTATTTTGGGCTGTGGCGAGAAGTTAGACCAGCCCAAGCTCGAATCCTTGACCAGCTGTAGTTCTACGCAGAGCATCACCTACACCAATCACATCAAGCCTATTTTTGATGGGCGTTGTATTTCCTGTCACAGCACCAGTTTAAGCGGTACGGATCGGATGGGGGCCACCGCTTCTTATGATTACGATACCTTTGCCGCCGCCACCGCCAGTGTGGGTGGAGAGAATGTGGCAGAGCGGGCCAATGCTCGAGTAAAGGATGGCACCATGCCGCCGACTGGTGCATTGCCGGCAGAAGAACTCAACTGTCTACAGCTTTGGCTGGATCAGGGAACACAGGAGTAGGGTGATGCGCTTTTGGACTTATATGCTTTGCCTCTCATTTCTCTGCGCGCCTGCCATGGGTTGGGCTCAGGATGATGAGGAAATTGAAGAACTCGATTTTGAAGAAATCGAAGAGGTCGATGCAAGTGCGGCTTATTATGGGCAGGGCTTTGCTCAGCACGAGCGGGCGCTCAATCTTTTGAGTGCGAAAACAACCCGCAAAGGAACTTTTCTGTCTTTGGTGGCCCATCGTACCAACTCAACCTTTATGAAGGACAGTGGTCATAATCTTTTGGGTTTTGACGACGGGGCATTAAAGATTGGTCTCGGTTTACGTTACGGGGTTTTCGACAATCTGGATATTGGTTTTTATCGCCTCAACAATGTGGTGGTCTACGACCACTATGAGCTGGATGCGCGCTGGCAGGTAATGGCCCAGCAAGATTTTGGTGTGGATGTGGCTTTACGCGGCGGCGCCACTTTTTTTACTGCCAAAGGTTATGAGACCGCGACAGCTTATTTGGGGCAATTGTTGCTTGATAGGCAGTTTGGCAATTGTTTCTTTTTTGGTGCCGGACTGCTTTTTCACAGCGATTCGAGCAATCTCGATAAAGAAAACGAAGATGTGGATTGGACCTTAGGCGCGCAAGTGTATGGGGAGTATCGCTTCAGTGAAACCTGGGCCTTTGTGGCTGAGGCTTCCCCTGCGGTGGCTGGCTATGGTGAAAAATACCCATCCTTTTCTTTAGGCCCGAAGCTCTATACCAATCGTCATACCTTTGCTGTTGTTATTTCAAACACACAGATGATGGATGCCAATGGGGTGATGACCAACTCCGTTCGTAAATTTGATGAATTGATTTTGGGATTTAATATTTCCCGGGAGATTTAATTTATGTGTGAAAAATTAGAAAGTGAAGAGTGGAGCGAGAGTCTTATTGAGGACGCATCGCCGCGACGTGGCTTCTTAAAATTTCTAGGTCTCTTTACGGGCATTGTTGCAATGTTGCCCGCCTCCATTGCCCAGGCGAAAAAGATTGCCTTGCCGCTGGCGAAGATTAAAGATCTGGCGAAGGTTGGTGGACAGAAGCTTTTAAAGGTTAAGGGCAAAGAGATTCTTTTCGTTCGCGATTCCGAGACCAGTGTTGCTTCGCTCAATCCAATTTGCACCCATAAGAAATGCCAGGTGGCTTTTAAGCCGGAAACCGGTTTGCTCTTTTGTAAATGTCATAAGTCCGCTTACGATATAAAGAAGGGTACGGTTCTTGATGGGCCGGCGCCTCGGCCTTTGGAGATTTATCCGACGACCTTAAAGAATGGAAAAATCATTGTCGATTTGCCCAACACATAAAAGTTTTTCACTCTTACTCTTTGCTTGTTTTTTGGCCAATCCGGCTTTGCGGGCGGAGAAGCCTGCAGCCGAAGCGGTCGAAGAAATCGAAGTCATCGAAGAAATCGAAGAGATTGAAGAGATCGAAGAGATCGAAGAGATCGAGGACATTGAGGAGGTCGAAGAAATTGAAGGCCTTGAAGTGGTTGAGTCTGGGGCGCAGGAAGAAGGTTTGGGCATTCTCGAGGGGTTTGGCCGTTTTCACCCCGCATTGATCCATTTTCCGATTGCCTGGCTGTTTTTGCTTCTTTTTGTCGACGCTTTGACCTTCATTGGTGGCCAGATGGCCCTCTTAGGCGTTGGCAAAAGTCTTTCTTTTCTGACCTGGCTAAGCTTTTTGCCCGCCGCCGCCAGTGGTTATTTCCGCATGGATGCGTTGCCGGAAGACCCGGCGGCTATTTTGCATCGCAATATAATGCTCATCAGCTTTGCCCTGGTGGGCATGGCCGCAGCCCTAAGAATGAAGTATGGCGATCAAATCCGCGAGCGGCGGACCTGGCTTTATTTGGGTCTGCTGACTTTGGCCGGGATCCTGGTCGGTTATGGTGCCCATTTAGGCGGCGAGCTCATCTATGGGGAAAACTTTTTTCCTTTTTAAATACAGTGTCTTAAGAGCCTGAAACGATTCCCTATGGCACTTTATGGGGCAATTCTCTCTGCTTTTTAGCCTCCTTGGCCCGGATTTCTGCATTTTTGCCCCGGATCAGGCAAAACCTTGACGAATCACTTCCCAAAAGGGATGATGTTTCCACCACTGCCGTAGGAGGCCTCACGCCCACATGCCCTTAAAATTATCTGAACTGAACCCACAGGCACAGGCTTCATTGCTTGCGCTCTCCCAGACTCAACCCAAGAGCACCAAGGATGCGAAATCCGTCCTTCAATCTGAAGTCGGCAAATTGGTGCAAGCAGGGGCTTTGGATCAAACCCAGGCGAAAGCGGTTGAAGATCTCTTTGACGGCGGCAAGCTCTTTAAGGACCAAAAATCTCTCGATAAATTGCAAAAGGAGCTGACCAAGGTTTCGACGACCGCGACCCAGGATGTGCAGCGACAAGGTATGCGCGGTGGCGGCGGAACCGCATCCCTGGCGCAGGTTCAATTACAAAGCCAGGATAAACCGGCAGCCCAGCAGAATTCGGGCCCGGGCGGGACCATCCCTGAGCTTGCGGGATTTTCTCCGCGGGTGCGCCGGGCAGCCATGCGTCTTTTGGCGAGAAAGCCAGGGGATGAGGTTGTCTTAAATCAATTGCGCGAGCTTTTGCCGCATTTGAAAAGCCGTGGCCTTTCCGATCGAAAATGCGAGCAGCTCATCAAGCAACTTGGCCAGGCCGATGTGACTCTAAGTTATTTCACCAAGCCCGATGATATCGATGGGATCAAGAGTGAGCACGCTATTTCCCAGACCGTGCGTAAGGATTTAGAGGCCGCTTTGGGCAAGGAAGCCCAGCCCTTCCTGGAAGTTTTTGTCGCCCTTCGGGATAAGGCCCTGGGACGAGGCGATGATAGCGATTTGGTCGGACGCATGGATGCGGCGGTCAAGCAACTTAGCGCCATTGAAAGCCCAGTCGATGGGGAACGTATTTCACCCCATGTGATCAACAATATTCACGCGGCGAAAATAGAAATGGCCGACCTTTTAGGCAAAATCGCGCGTCAGGGAAATCCGGACGCCAGCTGGAACGAATTGGCGGTGCTGTATCGGAATTTGATCTGTGATTTGGCCCAGGACCGGAATGTGTTTATCACCTCCAGGCCTTCGAGCGAGGATGGCTGGCCAGAGCTGCGTGCCATGTCCGATTGGGAAAAAGAAGTCGCACAGATTAAGGATCAGGATCCAGAAACCTATGCGCTCTTGCTGCTGCGCCGTAAAACCTACAAGAGTATCGAAAAGGCCATTGAAAAATCTGTGGCCGACAATGGTATGGAAAGCCGTCAGGCCAATATTCTTGGTCGGGTGGTGACGATTGGTAAAGATCCAGCGACAAAAGAAGAATACGTCTTTGATTATGATGGCGATATCTTGCCGGTGGATGATTATGTGGAAAAACGTCAGAACTTTCTCGATGCCCGCGAATTGCTCGCCAAAGTGCCGAGCAAAACCGAAGTGCCCTTAAAGGATTTACGTACGATTGATGCGGACGCCTTGGGCAAGCTCAAAGGTGATATTGAGCACGTGGCCTTGACCGACGACAAGGCGAAGATGGGCCAGCTTACCCGCATCTATCCGACCATGTGGCATCAAGGTCAG
>CAXGWX010000086.1:0-11776 GCA_964013445.1 uncultured Bdellovibrionales bacterium
GGTTTTGGGCACATGATACTTTGGTTTAAGCATTTTGTCTGAAAGGTCCCCATCATTGGTCATAAGTAAGAGGCCTTCAGTCTCATAATCGAGGCGACCAACGGGGAAAATGCGCGGCAGTTCCCCTTCAAATTGCCGTTTTCCCTGGGCACGGCTTAAATTCAAAAGGTCATGCACCGTTTGTCGCTTGAGTGGATCACTCATGGTGGTCACCACATGCACCGGCTTATGCATTGCAATATAAACCAAGGGCTGCTTCGCTATGGTGCCATAGCCCTCAACTTCAATTGTATCTTTACTCAGATCTGCTTTTGAGCCGAGTTCTTTAACAATCTTGCCGTTAACCTTGACCCTGCCGTCCAGGATAAATTGTTCGCTGGCTCGGCGCGAGGCAATCCCCGCCTGAGCAATCAATTTTTGCAGACGGTCGGCCACTTTTAAGCTGCGTTCGTTTCGGAGGAATCTTTTCCTTCAGCAGGTTCGGTAGAGGGTTCTTCGTGAATCTGGGTCACCTCTTTAGCCTCTGGGTTAGCACCTTCGCTGCCAACGGCCGGCGCAGGTGTTTCTTCTTCCTTCTGCTCCTCAAGAGTTATGCCCTGCCCCGCAAGAGCTTGTCGGGTTTCCTTTTCAGAATTCTTCAAGGATGCCAAAGCCTCATCTAACGCGTTCACTGCAGGGTCTTCATCGAGTTGCAGTGATTTTGCATGCTGGCTTAAATCATCCAAACTGATGGCCTCACCTGCACGCCGCTGCGCCTCATCCAGCGAATCCTCCGAAAGCTCAGTGAACTCCTGCAAGGTTGGTAAATGAGAAAGAGACTTGAGATTGAAAAGATTCAGAAACTGGCGCGTCGTTCCATAGAGGGTTGGTCGCCCTGGTTCCTGAGACCGGCCCATCATTCGGATGAGATTTCGCTCCAGGAGCAGCTTCATTGTACCACTGCAATCAACGCCGCGAATTTGGTCTGTCTCCGGCTTCGCAATCGGCTGACGATAGGCAATGATAGCCAAAGTTTCCATGGCCGCTTGCGACAATCGTACTGGCTTTTCAGCGCGCATGGCCCGCAGTACATCAAGTTGTTCCGGTAGAGTTCGAAACGCCAAGCCACCGGCAATTTCCTGCAAAGCGAAACCAAAATTATTCTGTTTTACGGACCACTTTTTCTTCACTTCTTTAATGGCCTTTTCCAGATGCTTATACTTCAGAGCTCGTTCCTGGGACTCCATGCCACGCCACAAACGACTAAAAACCTTCTTGATTTCACGCAGAGTCAATGGCTCATGGGCGGCAAACAAAATAGCTTCGAGGTTTTGAATAAGGGGAGCAAGATCCGGCTCCTCATTCTCTTCGCCCTTCACTTCTGCGCTTTCCTCAGTCTTAATCTCCGCATTCTCTTGAGCCTTTACCTCCGGAGTGTCGATGACCTCTTCGCGTTCCACATCCATTGCTTCCACCTCGGTGGTAGCCAGGCTTTGGGTTTCAGTCTCAATTGGAGCTTCAACCTGTTCTTCAACTTCAATAGTGGTGACTTGAGTCTTCTTTTCTTCTGTCATTTTGTTATCCCCGATAATCTAATGCATCGTTGACTAAAATTGATTTTGCTTCTTCCAGAGTTTGGAAACGAGCCTGCACATAAAGCTCCGCCGATTCATTGTCGAGTTGGTAAAAACGCAATAGCTGGTATTTGCACATCTCCAACATGGCCAAAAAGGTGACAATCACCTGAGTCTTGCCCACATAGGACTGTAAAATAGCCTGAAAGCTGAGTCGTGGTTTGTCCACCAAACGCTGCACCATATCGTCAATCCGCTCCTGTACGGACACATGTTCCATAGCCACGTGATGGCGAAACTCTGGCTTTTGCCGGTCGACGACTTTTTGGAAAGCGGAAACCAAGGCATAGACCCCAACTTCTTTGAGCGGAATCTCCCCTTCTCTGGGTGGTAAGTCCTCGGGCTCCCGGTCAAAAACATCCCTTCCAAGCTGGTAAAGGTCCTTGAGCTGAGCCGCACCGTCGCGATATTTCTGGTATTCGAGCAATCGGCGTACCAACTCTGCCCGTGGATCCTCCTCATCCTCATCTTCGATATCCGCAGGCTTAGGCAAGAGGAGCTTGGATTTGATGTGAATCAGCTCCGCCGCCAAAACCATATATTCGGTGGCGATGTCGATATTCAAATCTTCCATGCGATTAAGTTCTTCCACATAGCGATCACAGATAAACGCGATAGGAATATCAAAAATGTCGATTTCGTGGCGACGAATTAAAAAGAGCAGGAGATCGAGTGGACCATCAAATTCACCGACCTGTACCTGGTAAAGTTCGTGCTGACTTTCGTTGATGGGCACATAATCTCGTGGCAATTGGCGCTCGGCTGATGCCTTGGAATCGGTCTCAGGTTCTACGCTCAGTGCACCAAGTTCATTGAGGTTTTGCTCCTCTTGAACTGTCTCCTTATTGATGTCTTCCATGCTTCGCTAAGTCCTCTGAATATCCTTTTAAATCCTTAACTTAGGCTAGTGATTAACACTGAAGTTGCTAAATTGGTAGGTCATTTAAGTGATTTTTAGCCTAAACCAACGACGCTAAGTACGCCCTTTTGAACGATAAAAACCGGGTAGGCGATGATGCCTCGGGCAAAGAAAATGATGAACATCAGAATCAACGAACCCCACTGATAGGAAAAACGCTCAAAGCGCACCGCACTTTCGTGGGAGAGGACACCGGAGAGGACCTTCTGCCCATCCAAGGGATACACTGGAATCATATTGAAAACAAAAAGGGCCACATTGATTTGCAGCATATAAACCAAAAGCGTCTGCATCGGTGGTGACATTTCTGCCTGGTAGCCACTCTTGATGGCGTATGAGAAAACCGCCGCCGAAATCAGCGCCAAAAGCAAATTAGATAAGGGTCCCGCAGCGGCGACCAACATCATACCATTACGTAAATTAATTTTGCGGGAAAAACGCCCTGGATTCACCGGCACCGGCTTGGCCCAGCCAAAAAACGGGATACCACCACCGCCCAAGGATGGTCCCATGGCACCGTTGGCCAGAAGGATAAAGAGTGGCAGCAAGAAGGTCCCCATCGGATCAGCATGGCTTAAGGGGTTGAGGTTGAGTCGCCCCATGGATTCAGCCGTGTCGTCGCCGAGAACCTTTGCAGACCAGGCATGGGCAAATTCATGCACCGTCAGCGAGAGCACCATCGGGATAAGCACCAGGAAGGCCTGACCTAAAACTTCACCAATATTCATAGGGCGCCTTCTACGAATGTTATGCTGAAAGGGTCAAGCCCCTATCGAGGAATCCCTCTTTTAGTTGATCATTGGGCTGGAGCGGTCCACACCCCATCCTTTTTTAGTACTAACGTCGGATAACGGTATAAAGTCACGCCGGGGTCCTCATAGCATCCTGCACTGAGACCAGCGGTCTTACAGACTTTTTGCCAGAAAGAGTGTCCAGCTTTATCCCTGAGCTCCCGACCGTAGGGGGAAAAGACTCTTTCCTCATGGCCTTTGCGCAATACCAATCCCTCCTTCACCAAATCAAAATCGCCAATGGCTGGGCCCGGCAGATGCTCGCCCTTAAAAAAGAGGGTCACCACCACCTGCATGGCCGCAAGTCTTTCCGGTGAAAGGTTTTCGTACGCGTCGAGTTGCCGTAACGCATCCCGGGCAGCAAATTTTGCTGCCGTATGCACCGTGCTCGCACTCGACGGCGCCGACACCCGTTCATTCTCATCCGCCAAGTCAATATGCACACGAGTAGGCTTTTCTGGGAAATTCGCCCGGTGTTGTTCAATGCGGGCAATAATCCTGCGGGTTAGACTATCCACCAGCGCCGGATCCACCTTGCTTGGGTCCGTATCGATACCCGGTGTTTTCACGCAGGCACTCGCGAGAAAAAATAGAAGACTAAGGGCCCCTACCCTGCACTGAAAGAGTCCCATGCTAAGCTTAGCCTTCGCCGAGGGGATGGTGGGTTGAAACAGTCTTTTTAAGCTGATCCCGATCCACATGGGTATAAATTTCTGTTGTAGCAATATCCGCATGGCCGAGCATTTCCTGTACCGCTCGTAGGTCTGCCCCCCCTTGCAGCAGGTGGGTGGCAAATGCATGCCTGAAGGTATGGGGTGAAATGGCCTGTCTGATGCCCGCCTTGCGTGCGTAGCGCTGAATAATCTTAAAGAGTCCCATGCGCGAAATAGCCTTGGCGCGGTTGCCAATAAAAACCGCTGGCGAAGGCTTACCCTTGAGTAAAAGCGCACGACCGTCACGCAAATATTTATCCAAAGCCGCAACCGCCGGCTTGCCCATCGGGACAATCCGCTCCTTTGAACCCTTACCATGGGGCCGCACCACCCCCAGCTCCAGATGAACTTCGTCCATGCGCAGATTACAAAGTTCAGATGCCCGCAAGCCACTGGCGTAAAGCAACTCAAGCATGGCCTTATCACGCATGGTACGCGGCGTATCATCGTCCAAGGCCTGCATAATTGCCTCCGCATCCTTATGGGTAAGAATCTTTGGCAGAGGCCGTCGTTGTTTCGGACCAACAATCCCTTCCACCGGACTCTTGTCGATAAGCCCTTCTTTGAGCAAAAACTTGAAATAGCGCCGTACCGCCGAAAGTGCCCGACTTTGGGAACTCTGCTTTTTGGTTTCGCCAAGATGGCGTAGCCAGCGGGAGATATGCACCGGCCGCACGTCCTGGGGTTTGGTCACCTTTTCTTTGCCTAAATGACTCCGGAAATGCCGCAGATCGGTGGCATAAGCACTTAAGGTATGCTCCGCCAAATGGCGCTCCACCCGCAGGTGGTCCAGGAATAGGTCCGTCGTTGCTTCCACAGCCTCTGAGTGTACTCAGCCAGTGAAAAACTGCAAGTTCACCGCGCCTTAATAGGTGTAGAATCCGGCCCCACTCTTACGACCAAATTTGCCCGCTTCCACGTATTTCTTTAAGAGCGGACAGGGGCGATATTTCGAATCACCTAAGCCATCATGCAGAACCTGCATGATGGAAAGACACGTGTCTAAACCGATCAAATCCGCGAGAGTTAGTGGCCCCATAGGCTGATTGCAACCAAGCTTCATCGCCGCATCGATATCTTCGACGCTGGCCACCCCTTCCATCAGAGCGAAGCAGGCCTCGTTTATCATCGGCATCAAAATACGGTTAACAATAAATCCAGGATAGTCTTCAGACAAAACCACGGTCTTACCCATTTTTTCCGCCAGGTCTCGCGTTGCTTGGGTGGTTGCCTCGTTGGTTGAAAAACCCTTGATCACCTCAACCAATTTCATCAAAGGCACTGGGTTCATAAAATGCATACCAATGACTTGCTCTGGCCGTTTGGTCACCGAAGCAATACGCGTAATGGAGATAGAAGAGGTATTGGTGGCCAAAATTGTTTCGGGCTTGCATGCTTCATCAAGTTTTTGAAAAATAGTCTTCTTCAGTTCTTCGTTCTCTGTCGCCGCTTCAATGACCATCTCCACATCGCTAAGGTCCGCGTAGTCGCCTGTAGGGATTAAATTTGCCAGCGTCGCATCCGCATCCGCAGCACTTATCTTTTCTTTCTGCACCAGCTTATCAAGTATCGTTGCAATTTTATCTTTGCCGGCCTTCGCCACTTCAAGATTGATGTCGGTCATATAAACCTTGATGCCACTTTGAGCGGCCACCTGGGCGATACCGCCACCCATTTGCCCTGTGCCTACGACAGCGATTGTATTCATAGCTTCCTCCTGCGTTCGAGCAGCGAGATAGGCGAGAAAGCCCTCGTCGGTCAAGCCCCCAAAATCAGCGAAAGAAGCTGGGTAAATACATTAATTTGCAAAAGGGACCCGGTAAGATGGAGGCGGAAAGCATTCGCACATCTTCGCGTAGCAGTGCCAGCCATATTTTCGCACGCCCGCATAGGCTAAACCGCCTTCATCGCAAGAGACACCCTTTGGATTGTCTGGGTGCGGCCCCTCACAGAACTCCGGCAAACGATAAAAGCCGGTCTTTTCTTTTTGAAAAATCCCATCCCCACAACGGGTCAAACGACACTCG
Source organism: uncultured Bdellovibrionales bacterium (assembly GCA_964013445.1). Lineage (GTDB taxonomy): Bacteria > Myxococcota > XYA12-FULL-58-9 > XYA12-FULL-58-9 > JASMKV01 > JASMKV01. Next base: position 6,064 of record CAXGWX010000086.1, read on the forward strand.
GGGCTGCATTGACTCGAGTGTTTGCTGCCCGCATCACATTCTTCACCAGGTTCAACCACTCCGTTGCCACAGACACTCTGCACCACAACCTTGAAAGGCTTTTCTTTAATATTAGTAGGTATGGAGCCTGCTGGAGAGTGAAACTTTCCGACAAAAGCCAAACGTGGAGTCAGGTTCGCACGCCAACCTTTTGTCATAAACTCACCACTAACGAAATAAAGCTGGCCTAAACCACCGCCACGGGAGACCGCCTCCCAGGTGATATCCAACTTGCCTCGATGGGCTAAGCCTGGCCTATTCTGTCCAACCGAATAGAGGCTCGGCAACATCACCTTTGCCCTTTTGCTCGTCTGCACCAGGAAGTCACCATGCACCAGCAATCTGGCTGGGGGCTTAAGCCCCGTCCCTAAAGCGACAAGTGCTTTATCGCTGCTGGTCAAATCAATATGAAACGATGCGGGACGGTTGCTGTGCCCTATCTGTTGCAGCTGGGGCATTGAGAGTTCCTGCAAGCGTGAATTCTGAACGATGCTTACTCTTCCACCCCAATAATCCGCCAAGGCAACCAGGGTCGGCGCCCGAATGACCTCAAGTGCCTTATTCTTTTTCACACGAAGCGTGCGGATTTTTTTTACCTTCGCCAGGTCCAGCACTTTGAGTTGCGGATTGTTCTCCACCCTAAAAGTACCCCACACATCAAAGCCATCCAGATCCGGGTTAGTGGCAAAAGAGAACCTTTTTAAATCCGGGTTGTCATGCAGCAGAATATCGCCCTTATTATGCACATTCGAAAAACAGGAATGGCGACCATCGGGGGGGTCTGGAACCTGATAGCCCAAGGGTGGCTGGCAACCATAATTTGGCATGACAATTTCCTCAAGCCTGGCTGAAGAAATCTCCAACGTAAAAAACTCGAAGTTATCCATGAACTCCAGGCGGCGCAGCCCGTTGTTAAAATAACGCATGTCATTGCGTACCAAGATCAAGTCGGGCAGGGAAAATTCTTCCAGGCCCACATTATCACGCAAGACGATGTCCCCCAGATCGTGTTCATTGACCTTTTGCAGATCAGCATAGGTGGCGGTAATTTTTTTCACGCCGGGCAAAACGATACTCTTGAGCTTTGGATTATTGAGCACGTGTAATGCGCCCAGGTTACCACTGTTGTTGAGATGGATATCCCAAAACTCTCTGCTTTCCGGCTGTCGAAATCCTCCCAAACGCAGCAGCTTTGGATTGTTTTCAACCCGCAGATCTCCCTCCAGGGTGATTAAGCCTTTGAGTTGGTCGGCCCGCACCAGCTTCTTGTTGCCGATGATCTGCAACGCACCATCTTCGCCAATGTGCTTAAGCCCACAAAGGCCCTCGATGCATTGGCCATAAGAAGGACTCTTTGGGTCCAAATCCAAGCGGGCCAGGTGCTGTAGGGAAGTGTTTTTTATGACCACATCACCGAGTACAGTCAGGCCACCTAACGCCCCCCCGAGTGACACGTTGCCCCAGGAACCCATGGACTGGCCTTCGATGCGTATCCCTTTTAGAGGTTTGCCCGCACATTCTTTTTCATAGTGCGCATTAAATTGCTGCCATTCGCAGGTGTTACTTACCTGAGGTTTATCGCAACGCAATACCTCAGGATCAACCTTTTCAGCCGAGCATTCACCATCAGCACTGGACGAGAAACAAGCTGGACTCGAAATACAGAAAAGGCACAGCCCCAGGGCCGAGAGCCTGAATACTGAACACCGAAACCGTAAATATTGCGAAGTAATTATCATCCCAAAGCCCTTGCACGAAAAGGCTCTCCATTCCTCAAAGCAAACTAAGTCCTTTGGATCTTACCTGGCCCCCATACGCTCTTCACAACTTTCACGGGCACCAGCCAAGTCTATACACTGGGAATAACAGCCGTCACTAGTATTGCAAGCTTGGTTCATACACGCAGTGTATTCCCCACAAATCTCGGCACAACTGCCCGGGTTCAACTCTGTCAAGCAAGTGCATGCGGCACAGCACCCCATAGCGGGCACCGTTATCGACGTCGGGCATTCAATAGGACCGCAAGTGCAGGTTTTAAAAGAGCATATATTATCCGGCGAGCATGCTCCCCCTATGATACAACTATCATCATCATCATCATCATCATCATCATCATCGTCATCATCATCGTCATCATCGTCGTCGTCGTCACCCAAGCATCGACAAGAATTCTCTTGACCCTCATCCTCATCACCATCAATGGGATTACAGTTTTTCGGCCAAGGACATTGGCCATTGCAGGCAGGGACTTCCCCATCCTCCCACGCTGCACCGCAGGCCTCTCCCAGCTCTTGACAGTCCACCAAACGCCCATTGGCCAAAATCGTACCAGGTGCAGTACAATCTTCACTCCCCTCATCACACTCCTCACTAACCCCCAAACTATTCAGACCTTGAAGGACCAAATCACCACATACCTTGGCACCACAGTAAGCAATCTCGTTATCATGGCCATTTGCAAAAAGTTGTTCTGCCCCATAGGCATTTAACTTCGCCCTAAAGAATGCCACCTCATCGAGGCCCCCTGTAAAACTTGCAGCCCCCGCGTAGGCAATCTGTTCATCAGCACCGGCGACGGGAAGAAAACCCTGTCCACCATACATTCCGAAATAAAGGTAATCCGCATCCAGGAAGTCGAGCTCAAGCAATACCGAAGCCCCACTCCTGGCTTTTAATACACCGTCGATATAGATTTCGATGCGATTCGCTGTCCAGGTCAGGACCAAGTTGTGCCAGGCCAGACCGATGACCGGCCCGCCGTCCACCGGCTCCAGGTTTATTGGTATCATTCCGCCGGTTGGGCTTGTCGGCGAGGTATTGGGCGGGCGCAGCACTTGCAATGTGCCCTCAGAAGTCACACCCATCCCTATAACTCTTGAAGTCAGAATGCGGCCCCCATCAAGTCCACGACGCAACCAGAAACTTATAGACTGTCCCGTAGGGAGAGTTCCATCACTTAAGTATGGCTCCGATGAGAGGTGCCCCACCCCTAAACGGACTGTATCTGGTGTTATAGAATCTGATGCCGAAAAGAAAAGGGCTCCGGAGTTGGTGGTGGGTTCGTCCTGGTGTAGCCGCGTGGCACAAAAAGTAGGGGCACCTCCATTTTCGCCGTCTTCCCAGCCGCCACATAAGTCCCCTTTATTGCCACCCTTGGCATCGTATAAAATCTTATTAACTTCTTCTTCGAAGCGCCAATGGTGGGCTATTTCGGTGCAGATATGCGTGCAGCCACCCGCATTCACCGCGCAATCGGTGCAGCTTATGACACCCGCACCAAAGTTATAATCACTACAGTCACCGGTCGCTTCACCATCACATTCTTCCTCTCCGACCCAAACATAACCATCACCGCAGCTGGCACTCTCACAAGTATTTAAGCAGCCATCCGTGTTCGAGCTGTTGCCGTCATCGCATTGCTCCTCCCCGGTCCAAACAAAACCATCGCCGCAGCTGGCAATAGAACAAGTGTTCAAACAGGCATCCGTATTTAAGTCGTTGCCATCGTCACAATCCTCGCCAGGGTCAACAACACCATTGCCACATTCTTCGACCTTACATCCGGCAGAGCAACCATCACCGGAGTCCGTATTGCCGTCATCACACTCTTCGGCGCCCTGACCTTGATTCCATACATAGCCATCACCGCAGGACGGAAGCGTGCAGTTGCTTAAACAATCGTCCTGATTGTTTTGATTGCCATCATCACAATCCTCGCTGCCTTTGTCGCCATTGACCACGCCATCGCCGCAATAGGCCTTGTCTTCAATACACTTGCTCTCATCGATGGTGCAGGCCTGTTTCGTGCCTGGGTCATAGCAGCCTAAAACACCACCATCATAGCCTAAACTCTCGCAGGTCTGACCATTCGCGAAGAGCTTGCCGTCACATTGCTCTCCTGCATCCAATGCTTTATTGCCGCAGAGATAACAGGCTTGGCCTTTTTCTTCTTCTGCAATCCAGGCGTCAGCAGGATAGTTGTCGACGCAGGTCTCAGAGCCAGCGGGTATCTGCGCAAGCAGCGCCTCACACCAGCAGGCCGGCAAGCCACCGCTGTTGCCCTTATCCTGGCAGCGATTGTTCTCTATGCGAATTTCCTGCGGACAAGAGTCCCCACAATTCCCAAGGGCAGCAAAGCCCGAACCGCTCTCACCCAGCGCCTCCAGCTGTTCCTCCAAAAGCCCCATATCGCCAAAGGATTCCAGCGTCGGAGGGTTCGCACAAACCCTGTTTTCGCGCAGCATAAGCCTTTTAACACTGGCAAGGTTATTAAAATCTGGAGCCCTTAAGAAGTCATTATTCTCTATGAGCAGCGCATTCTTAACCGTAATCATTTCAGGGAAAACATTATGACTCTCACCCAAGTTGGTGCCACTTATAGTTAAGTCTCCAACCTGTTTGAGGCTGGGGAAAGCACCATCTTCCACACTCAGCTGACCTTTGAGCAAGAGCTCGGAATGGCCTAAAGAACCTTCCGGCAAATAGCCGACCGATTCTAAGGCATCGAAGTGCAGGCTCGAAAGGTTAAGCCCGCCCTTTGTTCCACCGTCGATATGCATCTGTCCATAAACGTCTTTTAAGCATGGCAACCCGACATCCGACGCAACGACCGCAGACCAGACAAGAACGATATCGCCCGCATAAGCCGCCCCCTCAACTGCTCGGCCTGTCTGCACAAGCCACGGTGCCAGGATGCTTGTTGGCGTACCCTGGACCGAAAGATTTCCGGCAATCGTCAGCGAGTTCGTGCAATTGTCACTCTCGCCGCCGAGCACAACATCCACATCGTTCCCACGAGAGCCATCGCCTTGCACATATATAGCCACATCACCGCCAAAATAAGCATTGTTCGTTGCTCCAACCTTACGCAAAGCTGCAAAGGAAACCGCCCCCAGCCCGTCGTTAGATGCATCCTCAAGCTCCCCATCTTCATTCCTGAACTGCCCCACCAAGAGGTCGCCATTTTCTAACCCATCCCCATCGCTGGTCCCAACTTCCTCAAGGTTATCCAATGTCAAAGAGCTCAAGCCTGAGTTGGCAAAGACTTCCACGTCCCCTCGCACCACCGTGCCCGCCGCGCCCACCACAAATGCCGCATTGGTGATAAAGGTGTTATCCGAGAGAACCAGGGTATTGAGGTCCATGGACAAAGCTGGCTGCGTGGCCCCGCCAATGTTCACTCCGGGCAAGTGCACATTCCTTTGAAGAGTCATATGCCCTAGACCCGTAGCACTGCCTATCGTCGCAAGTTGCGGCAACTCCCATAGGTCCATGCCCTCAAATTGATTTTCGTTCAAAGAAAGACTGCCGATCGACTCAAGGGCTGAAAAGTCAAGGGCCGTTAGGCTCGCATTTCGCTCAACAACAAAGTGTCCTGCGACATCAGTGAGCTCAGCAAAAATAAAGCCCAAATCGCCGCCCTCCGGATTCATGGTGCAAGTGCCCTCACCAGTTAAGGTTCCATTATTGCAAACGAGACGCAGTTCACCGCCAACGGAGTTTAGCTCAGAGAGATCCAGTGTGAAGCCGCCGGTAAAATTGTTTTCGCTCACTTTCAGGTCGCCGGAAATGCTAAACGGCAGGTCCTCATCACCGAAAAGAAAAGTATCTACTCCTGCCCCTTGGGTGCCATTCCCCTGGATGGTTAGGCTACCAATCGCTGAGCCAACCGGGG
>CAXGWX010000087.1:0-11759 GCA_964013445.1 uncultured Bdellovibrionales bacterium
AGTGCGTCGCTTAAGTGAGGATAGCGCGCTCGATAAACCAGAAAAGTCCGATACTGGCGATAAGCAAGCTGCTGCCAATCTGCAAGCCGACCCGGAAGCCGAGCCAGCGGTGCAAAAGTAGCATCAAGGGCGCAAGCGCGCCCACCGCAAGTGCGGTTCCTGGGTTGACGAAGTAAAGAGCTGTGGTCAAAGCTACAATGGGCAAGAGTCTCAAGCCTAATTCTTTTCCCGTCGATGTGTTTTTCTGCGCGTTTGAGCTTTGTTTATGGAGCAAAGAGTTGCTCAAGAAGAAGAGCAGGGGAAAGAATGCTGCAACCAAAAGTACTTGACCGACTTCCACCCCAAGATTGAAAGTCAGAAGACTAATAATCCGGTTTGATGTGGGTACGGCGAGTTCTCTGAGTACACCAGCAAATCCTAAACCGTGAATCAGACCCAGCAGAAATGTCATGAGCCAGCGTTTCTTAGGCTGCTGAACGACACAATTCTCAATTGCGACAAAAACAATGCTTAAGGCAATGGCACTCTCTACAATCGCAGCCGGAAGCTCAACGATTTTAAAGTAAGCGAGCGCTAGAGTTAATGAATGGGCAATTGTGAAGGCGGTAACGATGAGGACAAGTGATTTTAATTTTATGCAGACCACAAGCAAGGCAAAGAGAAAGAGTAGATGGTCATAGCCAATCAGGATGTGCTCGAGGCCCAGTATAAAAAAGTGCCAGGCTTGTTGGAGGGATGCTGCCGCTCCAGGCGTTTCCCAAAAAGGTTTTTCTTGATTAAGCGTAGCGGCAACGAATGTTTCCCCATCGTTGACCGTGAGAAAGTGGGTGTGCTTTTTGCTCATCCTTTGTAAGAGGGGCATTTCAACTCGAATTCGATCACCATCGCTGCATGGAAACCATAGATACATTCTCAGGCTTTGCGCAGCAGGACTTGTTTTCGTCCTTTTAAGCTCAGCCTCGCAGCGCTCGTCTCCACGAAAGAGGCGAAAGCCGGAGATGCTTAAGGCGCTGAGATTTTTTTTCTGAGAGATGAGCTCATCGTAGGTGATGGCGCCGGAACGGTCTTGATCAAACCTTGAACGCAATGTTTCGTCAAAGTCACCGGGGTGAATATCGAGGGTTGCTGAAATGCCGTCAGCTTTAATTTTTAGGTCCGCATAGGAACGAAGCATGGTGTGTGCATTCGCGGAGGAGTTGATTCCGAACATTCCTCCCAAAAACAATAAGGTGAAGATGGATGGATAAAACATCTGCCAAGAGCGAGGGATTGTTGACCATTGAAGGCGTGAATGCATTGCTTGTCTGGCGTTGGGCTGCATAAAAACTCGATTGCTCTATTCTTTTGCCGGGAGCTGATACTTCGGTGGTGCGATAAGGTTAAGCGCAATGCTTTGCATATTGGCTTGCATCACATCTTTAAAGAACGAAACCTGCGCTTGGTCAGAAGGAATTTCCGTGAGCACAGGCTCGAAGAGTGGATCGAGACCGTTGAGTGTAAAGCAGCCGAGTACTTTTTTTGAACGGCTGTAGCAGGCACGGTCTCCAGTTCGGTAGTGGAATTCTGAGCTATAGGAGTAGACCCACGGACTTCCGCTTTGCTCTGTTGCCAGCACGTCGTTGCCAACCCAAGTGGTTTGGCCATGCAGTCCAGCGATGGTGGCGACGGTTGGAGCGATATCAACCTGGTGTATCGGCTGATTGATGATTCGTGGATTTGGCTGATGCTTGGTCAAGAACGCCATAGGAATTCGGAAACGCAATTCACGTTGCTGTACGTAGGTTAAATCTTCATTAGGCATAACAGTGGTACTGTGATCGCCCAGCAACACAATCAGTGTGTTCTCGCCCATAGGTGCAGCAAAAATACCTTCAATAAATTTGGCCGCCGCTTCCTGGGTGTAATTTAAAGTTGATAAATAGCCGCGATAACTTTCACTGGCTTGTTGGTAGAGTGCACTTTTTCTATCCAGCTTAGCTTCAGGGATTTCAGTGAAGGGGTGGTGGGTGCTGATGGTTAAAATATTTGCGTAGATGGGCTTTGTTGATGAGGTACTTTGCTTGATTAAGACTTGAAGGCTTTCTTCAAGCACCGGTTTGTCTGCGAGCCCCCATTTGCTCGTCTTTTCCCGAATGCCTTGCTGGCGAAAGTAATTGCCGTCAAAAAATAAATCTGTGCCATGAGCCATCTCAAAGGTTTTCTTTGAGTGATAGTCGCTTTTATAGGAGTTCATCCACATGGTTTGGTAATCATTTTCTTTGGCCAGCTGAGCTAAACAGCGCACTCGCACTAAAGTGTGGGCCATATAGGTTGCGGCCCCGAGGGTGTTTGGCAGCATGGAGCAGAGGGTTGAGAATTGCCCCCGTACGGTTTGGCCCGCCTTATAACTTGAAGAATAGGTTTGGGAAAACTGTATGCCGTACTTGTTGACCAAGGGGCTTAGATCAGGAAACACCTCGGTGGCGATTGATGGGGTTTGAAATTCATAGGCGCGAAAGCTTTCTAAGAAAAAGAAGAGCAAATGAATTGGGCCTTCTTCCGGCAGGCCCAGGTTGCGACGTGCTGCTTTTGTTTTTTCTGGTTCATGGGAAACATTCTTTACCAGTGGCCAGGGATTTGCTTTAACGTTGGCGTTTGCATCCGGAAAATCACGATAGGCGGCCAGTACTTTTGTTGGTTCTTTAACAGCGTTTAGGGAATCGGCCCATTTAATACTTCGGCTTACATACATACGTTGGCGAAAGACCTGAAGCGCCCAGGAGCGGACGATATGATTCGAGATCGAAGTACCACCCTTGTGTGAACTGGCCCAGTGGTTGGCTTGCCAAGAGATAGCCAAAAGCAGGAAGATAGACAGAGCATGATATAGTTCTTGCCGCCGTGGTCGGAAATTTCTAATGCGCCAATTTTTATCCAAGGGTATGGGTGAAAATTGTTTCCAGCCCAGATAAAGGGTGCCGAGGAGACCTAAAATACTTACGACAATGAGCGGCGTAAGTCCCAGGTCGCTGGCGGAATCGCCGACGACGAAGACATCACGCCAATGAAGTTGGACAATCCACCAGTCCAAGGGGGTCTGGAAGAAGCGCATATGCAGAGTGTGAGCAAGAGTGCAGAGCCAGAGCAGGAAAGCACTGGGAATCCAGAGCCAGACAAAATTGACAGTGAAGAAAGTATAAAAGAGTTGGGCAACAAATATTGGGATGGCGGCGACTAAAAGGTCGTAGGCAAAGCCGAGCCAAATATGGGTTGCAAAGGCTTGTTCGAGGCTAAATTCGAGATCATTGACCATTTGTATACGCAGCACAACGAAGCTTAGCCAAAGACCCAAGGTTGGTATGGCGGCACGGTGAATTTTCTCGCGAAAAGTCCAGAAATCCTTTGGAATTTTTTGCTGGCTGAGTGACATATCTGCAGCCTGCTTTAGCACAGTTTAGGCCGAAAACAATCGTTCAAAAGGGCAGTAAAAGTGCTTGCTCTTTGCCGTCTTAGCCCGTAAAGGCAAGCCTGTTGAAGCGGTGGAATAAAATCTTCTTTTCATCGTTTTAGTCTAGCCCGGTAAGGAGAATATTCATGACTCAATCTATTGAAAGTGTTGCCGTTTTAGGTTCGGGGGTAATGGGGAGTGCAATTGCGGCCCATTTTGCAGGCTGCGGTGTGCGGACCCTCATGCTTGATATGCCAACGGAAATTCCGGAGGGTGGCAAAGACAGTTCCGGGCTGCGTAATCAAATTGCTCGAAGAGGTTTAGATAAAGCTTTAAAGATGAAGCCGGCAGTTTTTTATTCGCCTAAAACAGCCAAGCTCATTGAGTGCGGTAATTTTGAAGATGATTTAAGTCGTTTGTCTGAGTGTGACCTGGTGATCGAGGTTGTGGTCGAGCGGTTGGATATAAAGCAATCGCTTTTTGAAAAGATTGCCCCACATATTGCGGAAAATGCAGTTCTGGCATCGAATACGAGCGGTCTTTCCTTGGCCGAACTTTCCTCTGTTTTGCCGGAGACATTGGCAGACCGTTTTCTGGTGATGCATTTCTTTAATCCGGTTCGTTATATGCATCTGCTCGAGCTTGTGCCTGGTCCTAAGACAAAGCCAGAGGTTTTGGAGCGGGCTGCGGCGATAGGGCGGTATCTTGGTAAGGGAATTGTGATTGGTAAAGACACACCGAACTTTGTTGCCAACCGTATTGGTGTTTATGGCATCCAAAAAACCATCCATACGATGATGGAACTTGGGCTCACCATTGAAGAGGTCGATAAGATTGCGGGCAAGCCCATGGGGCGGCCAAAGAGTGCGGCTTTTCGTACTGCGGATATCGTTGGACTCGATACCTTTTTGCATACTTCGAATACTTGTTATGACAAGCTGCCGGAGGATTCGGAGCGGGAAGTTTTCGCTGTGCCTGGTTGGATCAAGAAGTTGATCGAGAGTGGTCGACTGGGTCAAAAGACGGGTGCGGGCTTCTACAAGAAAGAGGGCAAAAATATTCTGGTGCTCGATCCAGAAACGCTGGAATATCGGGAACAAAAGAAAGTAACATTCGATTCCTTAGGAGCCTGTAAAGGCAAGGATGATGCGCGTGAGCGCCTGCGCACTTTGGTTGAAGGCACGGATCAGGCCGCAACCTTTGCATGGCAAGTTTCTGCGGCGACCATGGCCTATACGGCCCGTCATCTTACTGATATCACAGAGGATATTGTCAACGCGGATAGGGCGATGCGCTGGGGTTACAACTGGGAAATGGGTCCTTTTGAGGCGTGGGATGCGATTGGTGTTGAAGCGTCAGTTAAGCGCATGAAAGAAGAGGGCTACGATTTGCCGGCCTGGATTGATGAGATGCTCGCCAGTGGGCGAACAAGCTTTTACACCTATGGTGAAGAAACCACCTATTGGGATGTGAAGAGCAAGAGTGCGAAGGTTCTGGAAAAAGATGCGGAGCATTTACCTCTTTTTCAAATCAAGAAGGACGCAGCGAATATTGTCGAGGATAACTTAGGTGCATCCTTGGTTGACTTAGGCGATGGCTGCTTGTGTCTTGAAGTCCACACGAAGATGAATACCATCGACAATGATGTCACCGACATGATGAACAAGGCGGTGGAAGAGGCGGAGAAGAATTTTGACGCCTTGGTGATTGGCAATGACGGTCAGCATTTTGGTGCCGGCGCGAATCTTCTCTTTGTTTTCATGTCTGCCCAGCAAAAAGACTGGGCTCAGATTGAGCATGCGGTGGATGTTTTCCAATCCGCAAACCAGCGGCTTAAATACGCTAAGGTTCCGGTTGTGTCCGCACCTTTTCAGTATACCTTTGGTGGTGCTTGCGAGATTTCTATGTCCTGTGATGCGATTCAGGCCCATGCGGAGACCTATATCGGTTTGGTTGAAGTAGGGGTTGGAGTTGTTCCTGCCGGCGCCGGTTGTTTGCGCATGGTTGAGCGTTGGACCAACGACATCGATCAAGCGGGCGCTGATGCTTTGCCTTTCTTAGCTAAAGCCCTTGAAACAATTGCTCTGGCTAAGGTTGGAGCTGGGGCGGAGGATGCGAAGCGCTATCGATATCTCTTGCCAGACGATGGTATTACCTTAAATCGGGAGCACCTTTTGTCACAGGCAAAATGGCGCGCTCTTGGATTGGCCCGTGCGGGCTACAGGGCGCCTTTGCGGCGAGCGATTAAGGCGGCCGGCTTGGATGCGGCGGAAACCATGGTGGCAAACATCAAAGGGATGCTTGAGGCGGGTTATGCGTCAGAACACGATGCACTCATTGGCACCAAGATTGCCCATATTCTATGTGGTGGTTCTTTGGCTGCAGGCACACCCTGCTCGGAAGAGCATTATTTGGAGCTTGAGAAGGAAGCGTTTGTTTCCCTCTGCGGGGAGGAAAAAACCCAAGCCCGTATGCAGAGCATTTTGATGAGCAATAAGCCTTTACGTAATTAGTCAGGAGTCGAAAATGAATTTTCCATTAAATGTAGTTGTAGGTAGCGCTGTTCGTACCCCGGTGGGTCGCGGTGTTAAGGGAACTTTAAAAGATACACGCCCCGATGATTTGGCGGCGAGCGCCATTAAGGCGGCGGCTCAGAGAGCCGGTAATCTGGACCCATCACATGTGGATGATGTGATTTTAGGGTGTGCCATGCCGGAAGCAGAGCAGGGCATGAATGTGGCGCGGAATGCGGTCTTTTTGGCTGATTTTCCCGAAACGGTGGCGGGTGAGACCATCAACCGATTTTGCTCAAGCGGTCTCCAGGCGATTGCGCACGCGGCGATGGCGGTACAGACCGGCATCAATGAGGTAACGATTGCCGGTGGTGTTGAGTCCATGTCGATGATTCCTATGGGGGGATCACGCATTCGATTGAATCCAAAGTTAACCAGCCAATACCCTGAAGCCTATATGGCCATGGGACATACGGCGGAGCGGGTTGCAGCAAAATTTGATGTGAGTCGCGAAGCACAAGACGAGTTTGCGGCCCATTCCCATAAAAAAGCCACCGAAGCTTGGGAGAAAGGCCTCTTTGCTGACGAATTGGTGTCGGTGAAGGCGCGAGTTTTTACGGAAAGCGGAGAGGCGGAAGTGGACTTTGAAAAGGATGAGTGTGTCAGACCTGATACATCCATGGAAGGATTGGCCAAGCTAAGACCAGCTTTCTCCGCCAAAGGCAGTGTGACTGCGGGCAACTCTTCACCTTTAAGTGATGGGGCGGCGGCTTTAACCTTGCTCAGTGATGAAAAGGCCAAGGCCTTGGAAATTGATGTCCTGGGCCGTTTTTGTGGCTTTGCTGTGGCCGGAATTGCACCGGATATTATGGGCATTGGGCCAGTACCGGCGATTCAAAAACTCTTGCAGCAGACCGGTCTGAATATCTCGGATATTGACCTTTTTGAAATCAACGAGGCCTTTGCGGCCCAGGCCGTGCATTGTCAGCGTGAGCTTGGCATCGATGCGGATAAATTGAATGTGCATGGTGGGGCTATTGCCCTGGGGCATCCTTTGGGCTGCACGGGGGCGAAGCTGAGCGCCACCTTATTGCACGAGCTCAAGCGCCGTGGCGGACGTTACGGTATTGTCTCGATGTGCATTGGTGGTGGCATGGGCGCCGCCGGTCTTTTCGTTCGGGACAATTAGGAAAGGAAAAGATGCATGGCAGCACAGGAGGTTAGACTTCGGATTGGGCCATCCCCCACCGGAGATCCGCATGTGGGCACCGCCTATATTGCGCTCTTTAATTATGTCTTCGCTAAAAAGCATGGAGGCAGTCTTGTGCTCAGAGTAGAGGATACGGATCGAACCCGCTCAAAACCCGAATGGGAAAAGATGCTGGTCGATGCCATGCATTGGTTAGAGATTGATTTTGATGAGTCGCCGGAAAAGGGTGGGCCCTGTGGGCCCTACCGGCAGAGCGAGCGCGGCGATATTTATCGTGAGCACAGTGAAAAGCTCCTGGCGAATGGTTCAGCCTATAAATGCTTTTGTACTTCCGAGCGCCTTGAGCAGCTTAGGCGACAAAAGGCCCAGGTTAAAGCCCCACCGGGCTACGATGGACATTGTCGTCGCTTAAGCCCGGAGGAGTTGCAGGCCCATATTGATGCGGGAGACCCTTATGTGGTGCGTATGCGCGTGCCTGAGGAAGGACAGACTGTTGTTCATGACCGCTTACGTGGTGAAGTCGTTTTTGAAAATTCCCAGGTTGACGATCAGGTATTGATGAAGTCCGATGGCATGCCTACCTATCATTTAGCGAACGTGGTTGATGATCATTTGATGAAAATCACCCATGTTATCCGGGCCGAGGAATGGGTGTCGTCAACGCCAAAACATGTCTTACTTTACCGTGCCTTTGGTTGGCAGGAGCCGGAATGGATCCACATGCCTTTGCTGCGCAATCCGGATAAATCGAAAATATCTAAGCGCAAGAATCCGGTGAGCATTAACTATTATCGCCAAGCCGGTTTTTCCCGGGAAGCTTTTCTGAATTACTTAGGGATGATGGGTTGGAGTATGCCCGACGGCAGTGAAAAGTTCAGCTTAGGGCAAATGATAGAGGAGTTTGATATTGATCGAATCTCTCTGGGGGGACCTATTTTCGATTTGCAAAAGCTAACCTGGCTCAACGGTCTTTATTTGCGCGAGTGCACTCCGACAGACATGCTTAAGGCGTGGAGAGATACTATTTTTAATGATGCCATGCTGGAAAAGGTGGCGCCTTTAGTGCACGAGCGGGTGGAAAAGCTTGAGGACTTTGTCGATCACATCGGCTTTTTCTTTAACGGCGATCTGACCTATGGCGAAGAGGCAAGCAAATTTCTTTTGCCTAAAGGTCGGGAGCCTAAAGAAATGGTAAAACTCTTTGAGCAAATTTGCGAGAAGATTGATGGTGTCAGTGAACTCAACGTTGAGCTGGTGGAGTCCCTCTTAAAGGAAGTTGTAGAGGCCACCGGTTTTAAGAACAAAGAGGTGTTCTTGCCGGTTCGGGTTGCGGTGACAGGCACAAAGGCTTCACCGCCACTTTATGATTCGATGGCGGTTTTAGGTAAAGAACGGTGTCGTCGGCGCTTGCGTAATGCGATGGCACATCTTAAAACACTCCAGGCTTAAGTTTAGGAGAGAGTATTATGGAGCTTACTTATCGCAAATATCTGAAAATCGATGAGTTGCTTTCTTTACAGAACCCACTTTCCGATGGCCCAGAGCATGATGAGACTTTGTTCATTATCATCCATCAGGTATACGAGTTGTGGTTTAAGCAAATCCTGCACGAGCTGAGACGTTTGGCTCAGCTCTTTGAGAACGGTGAAACAGCCAAGTCTTTACACACCTTAAATCGTATTTTGGCGATTTGGCGAACCATGGTCAAACAGATTGATGTGCTTGAGACGATGACACCTTTGTCTTTTGGCTCTTTTCGTTCCCGGCTTGAGTCCGCCAGTGGCTTTCAATCCTATCAATTTCGTCTTTTGGAGATCACTCTTGGTCATCGCAACCAAGCACTTATCGATCGCTCTCCCTTTATTGATGAAACGCGACGTATTCTTGACGCGGCGATGACTGAGCCAAGTACCTACGATTATTTTCTGCGTTTTATTGCGGCAAAAGGTTACCCCTTGGAGAGTGATATCCTGGACCGCGATTTGAGTCAGCCCAATCTTGAAGATGAGCGGGTGCGCAAAAACCTGGTGAAGATTTATCGGGAAGATCCGGTTTTAACCCAGGTTTGTGAGCGTTTGGTGGATTTGGATGAGGGCTTGCAGGAATGGCGTTATCGTCATGTAAAAATGGTGCAGCGCACCATCGGTACAAAGATGGGAACCGGTGGGTCGAGTGGGGCAGAGTATTTGGCCAAGACTCTCTTTAAGCCACTTTTCCCCGATCTCTGGAGTATTCGGGTTGAGTTCTAGCCTGAGTCGTTTTTTTACATTTAGATTTGTGGTTTAGACCTTCGGGTTCGTATGGAATGGCTGCGCTTTTCAGCAGCCAGCAGGCTTGGTTGGGATATTTTTCCCGGGTTTGAGGTCCTACATTTGCTTTGAAAACAAGTTCAAGGCTTGCTATGCGTTGGGGCATCATGGTGAAGAGCGAGGTAGAGGAAAAAGCATCACGCTTTGCAAGGGCTATTATTTCAGACATTGCCCTCTACAATACGGATAAAATTGTTGAATCCTTAAAGAGCGATACTTTTTTTGAAGTGCTGGGGCCAGAGCTTGAAGAAGGTCGCCAGCTTTACGAAAGTCGTTTAGAGACACGTCTTAAGGGCAATACCTACTTTTACGAGCGGGCTATTGTCGATGTTATGTTAAAAGCGCAGGCAAAAGTTGATACGTATATATGGTGAGGTTGGGCCGGTTGTTGTGGGCGAACAAATCTTAACGAGGTAAAGTGTGTCGCTGGTTGATCTAAAAATTGAAGCTGACATCCTATCGTTCGAGATTCCCGAATTAGATGCCCAAATGCGCTTTGATCAATATCTGTCGAAATGTGCAGAGAGTCAGCTGGGGCATGAACGGGTTAAGGGCTTAAGCCGAACCCAGTTTCAGCGACTTATTCAGGAAGGTCGGGTGCTCTTAGAAGGAGAGACCGTAAAGCCTGCGGCGCCGGTTTACGGCGGTGAAACGGTGGAGATATCCGTACCTGAGCCCGTACCTACAGAGCTTGTTGCGGAAGAAATGCCTCTGCAGATTTTATTTGAAGATGAGCACATTGTTGTCATCAACAAGAACCCAGGGTTGGTTGTGCATCCTGGAGCAGGTCATGCCACTGGAACTTTGGTGCATGGACTTCTTGCCCACTGCGATAATTTAAGTGGCATCGGTGGTCAGTTACGGCCGGGGATCGTACATCGACTTGATAAAGATACGAGCGGGGTGATGGTGGTGGCGAAAAGCGATCAAAGTCACAGTGCTTTGGCGGAACATTTTGCGGAGCGCCGGGTAGAAAAGCATTATGTGGCGATTGTCGTGGGGAAACCGGATCCACAGAGTGGTACCTTGGCGACCTTTTATGGACGCCACCCGACCCATCGGACAAAATACACCTCGAGAATAAGCTCTGGACGTCGCGCGGTGACGAACTACAGCACAAGTTTTAGTGCAAAGGGCTTAAGTATTCTGGACATTGAGCTGCAGACTGGTCGCACCCATCAAATCAGAGTGCACTGTGCGGACAAGCGGCACCCGGTGTTAGGGGATCGGCTTTATGGGGAACGGGCCATCAGCAGGATCGTTGACAAGGATGTGCGCGCATTCTGTGAGACCGTGGGGCGCCAGGCCCTGCACGCCCACCGTTTGGCCTTCAAGCATCCGATCAGGGGTAAATTGATGGAGTTTGAGGCCCCTCTTTTTGAAGATATGGCTAATATTATCAGCTACTTAAAGGAGTAGGTATGTTTGGATTAGGAACGACGGAACTTTTAATTATTCTTGCGATGGTGCTTTTGGTCTTTGGTGCGAAGAAGATTCCAGAACTGGGAAGAGGTTTGGGCTCTGGCTTACGTAGCTTTAGAGAAGGGCTCAAGGGTGAGCCGGAAGGGGCTGCTGAAGAGCCTCCAAAAGCCCTGGATGCCGATTCCGATCAGAAAAACTAGAAGGATCATTTTTTTTAAAGTTTTTAAAAGACTTATCTTATTTTTGTCTTGACCTTTGACATCACCCCTCTTATATAGCGCCAGCTTGCCGGGCGGCCTAATTGACGCCCTGGCCTGGTCTTTGAAAACTGAATAGTAAGTCGTTTGTTTGTCAGTAGACAAACAGATGTGCGGAGCCTGATGCAAGTCGGATTTAATCCGGTTTGTGTCAAAAACAATGAATGGAATACTTGTTATTCCATTATACTTTGAAGGATCATGGCCAAGACCATGCTTGCATGGAATTGGTTGTTTTTCCAAGATTTCTTGGAGAGTTTGATCCTGGCTCAGAACGAACGCTGGCGGCGTGCCTAACACATGCAAGTCGAGCGAGAACTCCACCTTCGGGTGGTAAGTAAAGCGGCAGACGGGTGAGGAACACGTGGATAATCTGCCCTTAGGTCCGGAATAACCCAGGGAAACTTGAGCTAATACCGGGTAAGACCACATATCTTTTGGTAAGTGGTAAAAGCGGGGGATCTTTTCGGAGATCTCGTGCCTAAGGATGAGTCCGCGTCCCATCAGCTTGTTGGTAGGGTAATGGCCTACCAAGGCTAGGACGGGTAACTGGTCTGAGAGGATGAGCAGTCACACTGGAACTGAGACACGGTCCAGACTCCTACGGGAGGCAGCAGTGGG
>CAXGWX010000088.1:0-11731 GCA_964013445.1 uncultured Bdellovibrionales bacterium
CCATACGCAGCTGCACGAAGTATTAGAGAGAATCGAGCAGGCTTCTGCAAGTCGTGCAGCGAAGAATCTGGCCACTGGGGTTTTTGAAATTTTGGCAGCAGCGGAAGCCAAGGTTCACGGCGGTGAAAGTGGAGATGTACATTTACACGAAGTTGGTGCGCTGGACTCGGTGATGGACATTTTGGGAGGGGCTATAGCCTACACGGAAGTTGGAGCGCCGAAAGTGACCTACGAGTCTGTGCCGATTGGCCACGGTCAAGTAAACACCTCTCATGGTTTTCTGGATATACCAGTGCCTGCTGTACAAGAGATCGTAGCCGCTCACAACTTGGTCACCCAGCCCGTTGATGTCGCCGGCGAAACAATGACGCCTACAGGGGCGGCTTTACTGGCAGGTTTATCTGCGGTTCATGTCCAGGATTTCTCCGGTTCTGCGGGGCAGCAAGGGGTTGGTGCTGGAACTCTGCGGTTTCCTGGTCGAGCAAACGTTATAAAAGCCATCGAGGTTGTTGATGGTTAAGTTCGAGCTAGACGGGAACTTTAAAGTCGGTTTGCTGGGGCGCACCTCTATCCCTAGCGTCGAAGCTGTGGAGCACCTTGATGCCCTGCCTTTGGATCTGAATGCGGTGGTTTTAGAATACGGCACAGTCAAGGTGAGCCTTGATGAAGTTCGTGATAGCTTTCCGGAGGCAGATGTCATTGCCTGGTACCCTGAAGGGGTGACGAAGGATCTCGAAGGGGCTTTAGGGCAAAGTTTTGATGGGATTGCCTTGAGTTTAGACCATCTGCTCTTTGTACTTAATGCAATCAAGAAGCGTCATCACCAGCGTATGCGTATCCAGCAACAGCAGCGTTTGACCGAGGGCGTTTTGACCTTAGTCAATGAGCTGGCTGAGGCTACAGATTTGCAGGGTGTCTTACGTAAGGTTATTCTACGTTTAAGTGAAATCTTTTCCATCGAACGGGTTTCGGTGGTCATGCTCAAACCCGAAAGCGATATCGCTTTTGTGGTCATGGAGCATGAGGCTTCTCTTTTGGATACGGTGATGATTCGTCTTGAAGATTATCCCGAAATACAAGAGATCATACGCACCGGGAAGCCCCTTATCATCTCTGATGTTTTGGCTCATGACTTGTTGCATGGTGTGCGTCGCAAAATTGAGAAGGCGGCTGTGCAGCATCGCTCAGCCATGCTCTTTCCTTTACACCGTGGGCATGAAGTTATTGGTGTGCTTTTCTTACGGAGCCCGGAGCCGATTAAGGATGTTGACAATAGGCTCTTTGACTTGGGCAGGGCCATAGCTTTGGTCACTTCCGTTTCAATTGCTCACGTTCTGGATCTTGATAAATTGCTTGTGGAGCGGCGTGCGATGGCAAGAGCGCAGGCCAAGGCGGATGAGGAACTCGCCGACCTTAAACAATTCTACGACCTCCTGGAGCAAGAGCACGATGGAGTTCTGTTTATTTCTACCAAAGGTGTGATCGATTACGCGAATCAATCCGCAGGGCTGCTCTTGCAGAGTGAGGCTGCGGATTTGAAAGGACAGAATTTTAGTTCCTTCCTGCAATCATCATCAAAAGAACTCTTGGCAAAAGCTCTACAAGGGGATGAGGTTACCGGGGAGCGTGGATACGTGGATCTGGAAGTCCGGTCGGGGGAGGATGTGTGTATCTTCTCTTCCTCTCTGCAGTATTTGGAAGAGCGTGAAGGGCTGCTCCTCACTTTACGAGATGTTACTCAATTGCGCGAAATTGAGGATGAGTTAAGACAGACCAAGGACTTTTTAGAGAATCTGATTCAAAGTAGTGTGGATGCGATAGTTGCCGCTGATATGAAAGGGCGTATACTTCTTTTTAATCGCGCGGCTGAGAATATTCTCGGCTATTCAGCGTTGGAAGCGGTAGGGCAGCTTAATGTCACATCGATTTATGAGAAAGAAGAAGCTTATCAGGTCATGCGAATAATGCGTTCGGATACCCAGGGAGGATACGGTCGCTTGGAGCAAATTCGTCGCGACCTTATTGCTAAGGATGGGGAGAGGGTACCCGTGAGCTTCTCTGGGGCCATTATTTATGAGCAAGGCAAGGAAACAGCCACTGTTGGGATTTTTACAGATTTGCGTGAGCGTCTGCGGATGGAAGAGAAACTGAGTGAGGCACAAATGAAGGTGCAACTTAGTGAACGGCAGGTTGTGGCAATGGAACTTGCTGGTGTTGCCGCCCACGAACTTAATCAGCCCTTAACCGCCATTTTAGGTTATTCTGAAATGCTGGGTAAACGTTTGGCGGATTCGGATGATAAGTTACGCAAACCGGTTGATGTTATTGTCCGCGAAACTGAACGGATGGCAAATATTGTTCGTCGTATTGGCCAAATCACGAAATATGAAACCAAGCCCTATGTGGGTAAGGCCCAGATCTTAGACTTGGGAGAAGAGTCTGAGTAGACTCCTCTCCCGGCCTATTGTTTCTTTTTAAATTTAAGCGTTGATGGATTCGATGATTTGGGGAACCGCATCAAAGAGGTCTGCAACCAAGCCATAATCCGCAACCTGAAAGATTGGCGCTTCAGGGTCTTTGTTGATTGCAACAATTACTTTAGAACCCTTCATACCGGCGACGTGCTGAATAGCTCCGCTGATACCAAGCGCAAAATACAGATCGGGAGCAACAATTTTACCTGTTTGTCCAATTTGCAAATCGTTTGGCACCCAGCCTGCGTCGCAGACCGCACGGGATGCACCAATACCCGCATTCAGGGAGTCGGCAAGGTTTTCAATCACTTGAAAGCCTTCAGGGCTCTTCACGCCGCGACCACCGCTGACCACAACATCAGCAACCGTAGCATCAGGACGCTCGCTTTTGATTTCCTTTAGGTCAACAAAGCTTGTTTGCAGCGTTCCGAGGTCCACATTTGCGGCCAAGGTTTCGACAGTGCTTTCAGCGCCAGCTTCTGGAGCATCAAACTCAGTTGTGCGAACAGTGCAAATCTGTCGCTCACCTTTAAGTTCGACTGTGGCGATGACATCACCAGCCCACATTGGTCGCTTGAATGTATTGCCATCAACGACTTCCAAAACATCGCTTGCCATTGCAGCGTCAAAGCGCACGGCCAGTCTTGGAAAGAGATCTTTGCTCAAGGACGAGCTGGCACCAGCTATGGTGGTTGCCCCACATGCTTCGGCTGCTGCGCTTAAGGCATTTGTATAGCTTTCCGCAAGGTAGTGCGAAAAGGAGCCGTCATCGATGACGAGCACTTTTTCTGCTCCGAAGCCGGTTAAGGCATTTGCGGCAGTGGCTGCGTCTGAACCAACAACAAGCAAATTAAGCTTGCCACCGGTTTTAGCGCAGAGTTGTTGACCAAAAGTAATGGCATTCAACGAAAGTTTCTTTGGTTGGCCATTAGCGTGCTCAATAAGTACTAGAACGTTTGACATTTTTAGACTCCTTTACAGCACTTTAGCTTCGTTACGCAGTTTATCCATGAGCTCTGGCACATCATTAACAATCATGCCTGCTGCTCGCTCTGCTGGTTTTTCCATTTTAAGGATTTGCACCCGCTCTTGTGCATCACCGATAAGGTCACGCAGGGCCATTTCCTTAATTTCTTTTTTCTTAGCCTTCATAATTCCAGGTAATGAAGCATAACGTGGAATGTTCAAGCGTAGCTCAGTGGTAATCAAAGCCGGTAGGCTGAGAGCCAAGGTTTCAATTCCACCGTCGACTTCACGTACCACCGTAACTTTGTTATCTGCCACGCTCAGGGCTGTCTGCTTGCTCTTCTCTTCGTCGGACTCCAGACTGGCTTCCTTTGATGCAAAAGAGGCTTGGCTCCAGCCAAGTCGCTCAGCAAGCATAACCCCGGTTTGGCCCATATCGTCATCGACAGCCTGCTTGCCCATCAGAACAACATCTGGGCTCTCGGTTTCGATAACCTTTTGCATGGCGAGGGATGCCAATGTTGGGTCGAGAGTCTCGTCCGTAAGGACATGGACGCCCCGATCCGCACCCATTGCGAGGGCGGTGCGAATTTGTTGTGCGCAGTCGCCGACACCGATGGATAGGACAATGACTTCACCATCGTGGGCGTCGCGAAGGCGCAGGGCTTCTTCGACGGCAATTTCATCAAAGGGATTAACGACATACTTCATTTGGTCTGTTTCAAGACCTGAGCCGTCCGCTTTGATTTTGATTTTAATTTCTGGGTCCTCAACCCGCTTTACGGTCACAAGTATTTTCACGTGAATACTCCAATCTGAGTGTAAATAAGCTTAATTTTTCGGGCTTTTCACTAAATTCTGCTGGGCTAGGAGTCAAGCCTTTTATGAGGCTCAGGTGCTTTGGGTCAAGAACAATCGCCGTAAATTACGGTCGAAGATCGGCGATTTAGCCCAATCTGGGAGTTTTTCGCTCTTGGGGCCGACCTTTGTCTGCGTTATAAGGGAGAAGTTGTGAATATCTTCATCTTAGTACTGGGTGTGCTGGGAGCCTCGAATCTGCATCAGGGCATTCAAGCTCTGAATGATTTCCGGGCAAAGGATGCACTGGCCCATCTTGAGCGCGCCGCGGAGGATGGTCCACGCAGCTATGAGGATAACCGATTGCTCTATGAACACCTGGGTATCGCTTTTGCTTACCTTGATCGCAAGGATGAGAGCCTTGAGGCGTTTGATACGCTTCTGGCCCTGGATGCGGGTTATGTGTTGAGCTACACCTTATCGCCAAAGGTTACTTTTGTTTTTGCAGAGGCACGAAAACGGGCCCAGCTAGAGCAACCAACGGAGATTCAGGTGAACTGGCCAGACCTGGTTTCCACAGACAGGCCTTTGCCATTTACATTTGAGGTTGTCGCTGATCGACGTGCTGTTTTGCACAAGGGAATATTTTTTACACGCTTGGCTGGAACCCCGGCCTATAGCCATCTGGAGTTTGAGCTCGCTCCACCAGGACAAAAGGGGGGGCTCGAATTGCCTGCCCAGGCATCGCAGACAACAAAGGATGAGGTGTTGGAGTTTTATTTTGTCGGACTTGATGAGCAAGACAATGAGGTTTTACGTTGGGCCGGACCGGAGCATCCCCGTGCCTTGGGACTCAAATACACAGCCCCAGAAGCTTGGTACCAAAAGTGGTGGGTTTGGGCCTTAGGCGGATCGGTCTTGGCAGGGGCGACAGGGGCGGTGGTCTATGGCAGCAATTACGAGATTCCTACCTCCCTCAATGGTAAGGTTAAGGTTCCCTGGTAGGAGCAGAGCTTTAGTCTGGCGCTTTGATGCGTAGATGTTTGCCTTCGATGATCTCTATCTGAGTTTTGTAGCGCACTTTTCTTGAGTCAGGGGCAATGAGTTCCAGGGTGTGGGTTCCTATCGGGACATCGATGCCCAGCAACGGGGTGTTGCCCATACTTTTGCCGTCGATTTTTACGGTGGCCCAAGGATTAGCGCCGACAGTGAGTTGACCCGTCGCACTTACCTCTTGGGGTTTGGTTTTGGTTAATGCGTCTGGGGTTGAGGCGACAATATCCGGCTTTGTTTCTGGTTTGACCATTTGTTTTTGCGGAGTTCGGGGGATTTTCTTTTTGTTCTTTAGCTTTGCTCCTGGCTTCTTCTTGTATCGCTTTGGCTGCGACTCTTTCTGCGGCTTGGCAGGAACAAGTACAGGCATATTATTTTGCATCACAACTTTTGTTCCCGGTGGGTTCTTGTGGGTCTTTTGCGACACCAGGATGATAGTAAATAAGCTTAGTATAAAGACCGAGGGCAAGAGCCAGCGCATAAAGGGGCGCTCCACCATATAGCGGGTGTTGGTGATCAGTTTCTGAATTGGTGCCACCTCGGGCTCTGCGCCGCTGGCACTGAGTTCAAGGGCTTCTTTGACTGGGTCAACTTTCGCTTGTACTGTTCTTTGCTCTAACGGGCGCCCTTTGGTTGGTTGCTCCTCGGAGTTTGTATGCGTGCCCAGGAGGGCTTGTAGCTCCTTGCGGTGCGCCGCGAGTTCGGTTGCTAACGCCTCTTGAGCAAAGTTCTCAAGCGTTTCTTTCGGGAATTCCTGGCTGATACTGTTTAATTCCTGAGCCAACTCAAGAGCACTTGCAAAGCGCAACTCTTTATCACGGGCCAAGGCTTTGCGGACAATATCATCGAGGGCACTTGGCACTTGCGGATTGAGTGTGGAAGGTGGGGGCACCTCGAAGGTCAATACTTTTTGGATGGTTTGGGCGATGTTTGCTTCGCGAAAGAGACGTTTGCCGGTGAGGGTTTCATGGAGCACGACCCCGGCGGCAAAAATATCCGTACGTCGATCGATATGATCAGAATTGATCTGCTCAGGGGACATATAGGCCGGTTTACCTTTGGGCATCCCAAGGGATGTGACGGGAGCTTCTCGATCACGCATTAAGGCAATTCCAAAATCGATAATCTTGGCCCGTCCTTCAAAGGTAAGGATCAAATTTTGTGGAGAAATATCCCGATGCACCACCCCGTAGGCTTGGCCCTCCAGATCTTTGAGTTCGTGGGCCGCATGCAGGCCGCGCAGGACTTCGTCCATATAGCGGGTTGTTACACCGACCGGTAAGGCGCCCTGACGGCGAGTAAGAATTTCACTCAAGGAAGTGCCGGAAACATATTCCATGACCAGGTAGAGTAGGCCGGAGTCGGCGTGTTCACCAAAATCGTGTACTTGGGTAATTGACGGATGTTCTAAGCGTGACAAAAGACGAGCTTCATCAAGGAACATTTTCTTTAAATCTTCGTCTTCGCGTAAATCGGAACGAATGGTTTTTATGGCCACCAACTTCTCAAAGCCAAACGCACCCTCTTTGCGCGCCAGCAGCACTTCGCCCATGCCACCAGCTTTTATTGTTTTCAGGATTTCGTATTCGCCGAGAATTTGTCCCGCTTCCAGGCTTTGGGTCATGGCTTTTCAATTCCATATTTTTGCATGAGTTCGCGAAAATGGCGGCGATTGATGCCCGCATATTCTGATGCTTGGGAGATATTATATTTGTGGGCAGCGGCGACGCTGGCAAGATAACGTTGCTCAAAATATTCTACCCAAATTTCTTTTGCTTCCTTAAAGGGGAGAGATGTGTCGACGCTTGGCAGATTTTGATTATCGCTTGCATCGGGCCCGAGCCAGAAATTGAGTTTGTCAAAGCTGCCACCCTCCGGGCCAGCCAGGACCCAGGCGCGCTCAAGAGTATTGCGGAGCTCGCGCACATTGCCGGGCCAGGAGTATTTCTGTAATTTGATGAGGTTTTCGCCGGCAATATCTCCGGCTTCGAGCCCGCGACCTTCATAGAAATGATTAATAAGTCCTGCAATATCTTCTGGGCGGTCTCGCAAGGATGGCAAGAGCACGTGGATCACGGCGAGACGATGAAAGAGGTCAAATCGAAACTTTTCTTCCTGCACCATTTGATAAAGATCCCGGTGGGTGGCGGCCACCACTCGAGTGTTGACCTTGACCTGCTTATCCGAACCGACCGGTTGAACCGTTTGAGCTTCTAAAACCCTTAAGAGCTTTGCTTGGGCAGGAGCAGGAAGTTCACCCAGTTCATCAAGAAAGACTGTGCCTCCATCGGCCTCAACAAAAGCACCCTTGCGCTCGCTTTGAGCGCCTGTAAATGCGCCTTTAACGTGACCGTAGAGGTGTGAGTCGATGAGGTTTTCCGAGATGGCGCTGCAATCAACGACGACAAAAGGTTTGGCGGCGCGCTGGGAGTGGTCGTGCAGGGCCCGGGCAACCAGTTCTTTACCTGTGCCGGACTCGCCCTGGATAAGTACGGTGGCATCCGTTGGGCTGGCGAGTTCAAGGATAGCGAATATCTCACGCATGATCATGCTTTCACCGGACATGGCGCCAAAGCGCTTACGTTCGGAAGCAGGAATGCTGGGGGGCGCCATATCCAAAAGTCGAATCACGCTTTCACCAACCTGCAGGCTGGAGCCAATGGGCACCACCGCCTCTTGGATACGTGACCCCTGAAAAGTAACACCGTTGGTGCTGTCGAGATCCTTAAGCGCAACGCCAGCATCACTGAGCTTGAGTTCGAGATGTTGACGGGAGACCTGCGGGTCACTCAAAACCAGGTCACAACTCCCATCTGCCCCGAGAATCGCAGGTCGGCTGCCTAAGGAAATTTGTTGGCCCGCATCCGGACCGGACGCAACTTTACAAATACAGGAGCGTCGTGCTGATTTTGCTACAGTATTTGATGAAACTAAGCCGCTGGCGGCAATCGTGTGTCGATCTATTTCGGCCATTGCTGGCAGCCTAGCACAGTCCTGTTGGGGAAGGCCAAGCTCTATTTGTAGAAAATAGTGGTGGACTTTAGTGTTTAGGGCATGCGAAAAATTAATCATCAATGAGGATCCAGGGGCTGCTGATAAAAAAGTTTTTTCACAGAGCACTATTGTGTTTTGTTTTTGCGGCTTGCTCCGAGCCAACCATAGCACTTGAGGTAAAGCAGCCGACGGATGGCTATACTTTTGCAGGTTTGGGTATAGAGTATTTACTCTTAAATATTCTTCACCCACCGATAAAGGCCAATGGTGAAATAGGCATCGACTGTGAGAGCATTGCCTATCAGGATGTTTCGAGGGCAGAGGCTCTTGAACATATGGTTCAACAAACCCTCATTCCCAAGGGCAAGGCCTCGGTGGCTTTAAGTGATTTGGACCGCACCAAGACCAAGCTTTTCTGGCTCGAAGGTTATGGGGTGGAGTCTGAGCTGCTGCTCTCTGGTTGTGCGCCTCTGGAGCCGAGCGATAAGAATGAGACGCTCAAGCTCGAGACCGAAGTAGCGTTGCGGTCTGAAGTGGCGGCTTTCGATCCGTCTCTGCCCATCACTTATGGGGTGGATATTGGTGGGGGCATTCCGGGAGAATGTGAGGATGAGCCCTGTGTCGATGAGATTAGGGTGGCGCTGAAAGTTCTCGAGCAGGCCTATGTGGCAGGTCGGCAGGTGCGATTACGCTTGGTGAGCGGTTTAGAGAAAGATAGTCCGACTTGCGGTGCAGCGGGACTCTGTGTTGGGGGAGAGCTGGATGGCCAAAGCTGTTCGGTTGTGGAGGATTGTCGCCCCGCGGTTTTGCCGGATCTGGAGGATACTTTGCAGAGCGACTCCGCAGGAGAGGTGGCTTGGGATTCCTTAAAGGCACCTGCTGGAATTTCCGGACCTCTTCTTTTAGAAGTGGTGGCGCGCTGGCAGAGCCATGAACCTCACCTCTATACTCTAGGCGTAAGTCCGCCGGGTTCAAACTTTGATTTGTCCAGCGAGCAGGTTAGCGCTTTCGAGGATTCTGACCGTCCTTACGGTTTTCTCACTGGCGATTTTGGACCCGTTGGCCAGCCCGGTGTGGTGGCCGTATATCTTAATGCTGCGCAAGATGATGAGGAGCCGGAATATGACTTTTCGCTTTTATATTTTGGTGGCGGGCAGGTGACTTCGGA
This sequence comes from uncultured Bdellovibrionales bacterium, assembly GCA_964013445.1. Taxonomy (GTDB): domain Bacteria; phylum Myxococcota; class XYA12-FULL-58-9; order XYA12-FULL-58-9; family JASMKV01; genus JASMKV01. Next base: position 9,454 of record CAXGWX010000088.1, read on the forward strand.
TTCGGGAGAGGAGCAAGAGGGCTGCTCCAGCAATCATGATGCGAATGTTTTATGTTACCAGACAAGCTATGGCGCGCAGAACCAGGGCGTCGGGGTGCCGGTTCTCTCAGCAATAGGAAAAGGCCGCCAAGTTAATTCCGCAAAGGACACGCTCATTGGTGTGCGGGGCAATGCTTGGGATAAGTTAGAGCTAACCTACAATGAGGAGGTGCCGCCTACAGCTATTCTTTTTGAGTTTGATACGAATGCGGATGCAGGTATTGCCAATGCTAAAAAAGTTTTCGCCGTTGACGATTGCAGCAATGGCGCACTTGGAGATGAACTTCTGGTGCTCAGTGGCAACAACTCTTTTACTTTAGGATTGCACGACCTTTCGGGTGCGTCCTTAAGTCAGTCCCATATTTTTTCAGCAGTTTTGGCTGACGGAGCCCAGGAAGACTTGTTTTCCGCGGCCAAAGAGGTGGCCTATAGCGCTTGTGTTGAGGCCAGTGATGGTGTGACCTATCGGGTGCTGATTGAAGGAGAGCGAAATCTCAATGTGGTGCTCGACAAGAACGGTTTGGTGGGAACAACCTGGAGTCTCATTCTTTCGGGGGGGCTTGCTTCGTCGAGTGCGGTGAGTGGGGTGTATGCGCAGCCGGCGATGATTTTTGGTGTGCGTCCTTTGGGCACTGGCTTAGGGCTGGTTCGCTCCCAGCTTCTTGTTGAGAATTCTGTTTTAGAAATCCAGGAGCAGGGGACAGACACTATTCCTTTTCTGCCACAAAAGACCTTTGCCCAGGATTTTGATGGGGATGGGGCGCTGGATGTGATTGCATTGCTGGATACGGGGTTTGGGATTAGCCCGGTGGTTTTTTATATGGTGCGGGGTGTTAAATACAAAGGTGTGCGCATTGCCGGCTATGTGGCCCAGACTGGCATTGAAGCCAGCACGATGGAGCTGCTTGACGTCAATTGTGACGGTGTTGATGAGGTGTTGATGCTTAATGAGTATAAGGGGGCGGGGGCAAAGATTGTTGTGACCTCCTTAGCTCAAGGTGTCTCATCAGCGAGCGCACTTGATATGAGTCTTTGCACTTTTTCTGATTAGAGTGGCGGACTGGTGGCTTAGAGCCTGCAACATTACATAGGGCGCCCAGGGTTTCCTTGAGCACTTCCAAGCCCCCATGGTTTTGAGGGCTTGAATGAGAATCTCTTCGATTAAAGGTTGATTGATTTAGGCCTGTTCACAGCCGTCAAACTGAGTGGCTTCACAGTCTGTACAAGGTGCGGTGAAACGTGGTGCGCACTCCGGTGCCATATTGCATTCGGGCAAGTCGAGCCCTTCACAAACATCACGTTCTGCGCAGGTTACGAATTCCCAGTCGTCGCAGCCACTGCAGCTGTTGCTGTAGAGTGGCATGCAACCGGGCACCGCATCGCATAGGCCCGCATCGTCGATGTCACTGCATTCGGTGGCTCCTAGATCAGAACAGCCTTCATCGGTCATCTGACAATCTGGCCGCTCCCAGCAGTGATCCTCATTTAAGGAAGTACAGGTGAGTTCCCAAAAAGGCACACAGCCAAAGTTGTCGCCGCTGCCCTGGCTGACACATTCGTATGACTCGCCACAATCCTCTGGCCCCATGGTACCGCATTGTTCCATGTCATTGTCTGGTTCATCGTTTGGCTCATCGTTTGGCTCATCGTTTGGCCCGTCGTTTGGTCCATCGTTTGGTCCGTCACTCTCGGGGGATGGTGTGCATTGAAAAACAGCTTCGCATTGACCATCTTCGCAGGGTTCATGCCAGTGGGACTCGCATCCCGGAGCCCAGTCGCACCAGTCCGGTCCTAGATCTTCACAGCTCCAGTCATCCCAATCACCCTCATTACCGTCTTCATCGTCCCAATCGCCCCAATCACCCCAGTCGCCTTCGCCACCATTTTCATCGTCCCAATCGTCCCAATCACCCCAGTCGCCTTCGCCACCATTTTCATCGTCCCAATCACCCCAGTCGCCGCCTTCCTCTTCTTCGACACATTCAAAGTGCTCGTGACAGCCGTTGTCGTCACAATCTTCCCAGTAGTGGGGAGCGCAACCGGGTATCCACTCGCAGTAATCCGGACCTGCGTCACCACAGCCCCAATCACCCCAGCTGTCTTCATCGTCCTCATCATCCCAATCGCTCCAATCGCTCCAGTCATCGTCGTCATCGTCGCCTTCGCCACCTTCCCAATCGCCCCAGTCGCCCCAGTCGTCTCCGCCTTCTTCTTCGATGCACTTAAATTCTTCTTCGCA
>CAXGWX010000089.1:0-11720 GCA_964013445.1 uncultured Bdellovibrionales bacterium
CGCCTCCTCCCGCCGCTGCTCACTATAGCCCACCACCGGCTGCGGAAGAAAATTTGCATGTGGAGCCGCCACCACCGGTTGGCGCCATACAGCCGGAAAGCGAACCGATAACCTCGGTGCAAAGCTTTGCTACGGAGCAGCTGGAAGATGAGCCAGTCACAGACCATTTCTCGGCGGAAATGGCGCTGAGCACTCCTGAGCCGGCCTCATATGAAGAGCCGGAATCTGCTGAGGAGGTAGAGCATGTTGACAGCGCTCCTCCTGAAGGAGAGGCGAAAGGAAATTTTTCCGAGCGTGAAGGCATCATTACTCCTCGGGGAGTCTACGCAGAGAGCGAGTATCGGCACTTCAGTGCTCCGAAAGTGGCGCGTGTCTTGGGGCTGGCGGCAGCCCTCCTTATTATATTCGCTGGGGTTACAGCCTACAGTATGTTTAAGCCAGGTGATTTGTTGCGCGAGCAAATAGTAGAAGTGGATATTCCGCCCGCCTCCTCCCTACATGATATTGCCCACCAATTGGAAAAAGAAGGGGTGGTTGCAAGCGCGGTTGGTTTTAAGGCCTATACGAAAGTACAGGGTGTGGGACGAGAGCTTAAGGCTGGTCACTATAGGTTTCCACAAAATATATGGACTTGGGATGTTCTGGCCGAGTTACGACGCGGTCAAATCGAGACCATGACTTTAACCTTTCCCGAAGGTTTAATGCTCAAAGAAGTTGCGGAGATTGTTGCACAGTCTGAGTTGGTAAGTGCGGAAGAGTTCATTGCTAAGGCTAAAGATAAGGTGATTTTGCAGCGCTGGAACATACCTGGGGAAAGTGCAGAAGGATATCTCTTCCCCGAAACCTATACTTTCGCCAAGGACTTAAATGCGACGCAAATTGTAAATATGTTGCTTGAACACTTTTTCTCCGTTGTCGAGGATTTGAGTGCTGGCCGTAAAATTAGCCCAGAGTTGCTTTTTGAAAAAACAACCTTGGCATCTATTGTCGAGCGTGAGGCAAAAAATGTTGATGAGATGAGTCGGATCGCAGGTGTTTTTCAAAATAGGATTGAACAAGACATGCGCCTGGAGTCTTGTGCGACCATTCAATATGTCTTTGGCGAACCAAAGAAGCGCCTTTTAAATAAAGATCTGCGTGTGGTTTCACCCTATAATACTTATCTGCATGAGGGTTTGCCTCCCGGGCCAATTTCAAATCCGGGCCTAAACGCCCTAAAGGCGGCATTTTTTCCAGAAGATAATGACTATCTCTTTTTTCTGGCAAAAAAGGATGGTAGCAATCAACATGCGTTTAGCCGGGACTACAAAGAACATTTGTTGATGCAAAAGAAGTATCACCGCTAGGTTTGCTGCACCATGGGACTTTTTCGAAAAACATTTCCAGTTGGCCCTCTTGGCTGTAATTGCTCTCTGCTTGCGGATGAGGATAGCAAAGAAGCATTGGTTATCGATCCGGGTGACGAGTTTGAGCATATTTGGTCTCTGATTCAGGAGAACGAACTACAGGTTAAAGCCATCGTCCATACCCACGCCCATATTGATCATATTGGTGCCACCGCGGAGCTTGCGGCAGCAACCAAGGCAAAGACCTATTTGCATCCAGATGATATTTTTTTACATCAGATTTTGGCAGAGCAGGCGCAAATGATAGGCCTACCTGCACCGACCAGCAGCCCGATTGATGAGGACCTGGTTGACGAAGCAAGTTTTCGATTTGGTGAGCATGAGCTTGGGGTTTTGCATACTCCCGGCCATACACCTGGCTCAGTGTGTTTTTGTTTGGAAAAAAGCGATTTGTGTTTTTCTGGTGATACTCTTTTTTCCGGAAGTATTGGTCGTACGGATCTTTGGGGTGGAGATTTCGAGCTTATTCAAAAGTCAATTAAAGATCGATTATATACCTTGAACGGCTCTGTGGAAGTCATTCCGGGCCATGGCCCCAATACCCATATTGATGTGGAACGTCATTCTAACGCCTTCGTGCGCGCAGATTGATCAACCGAGGGTTTTTAGTTTTAGATTCATGCGTAGGAGTGGCGGCGTGCCGCCGTAGAGCCAATTATAAATTCCGTAGGTTCGTAACACGCGTTTTACATACTGTCGCGTTTCGCGGATCGTGATTTCTTCAGACATTCGATCAAAGCCCTGACCTGCATGGCGTTTCCACCAAACATTACTGACTTTTTCACCTGCGTTATAGGCCGCAATGGCCAGGGCACTTTGTTGCTCAAAGCGTCGCATGAGTGAACCGAGAAGCGCGCCGCCGATGCTCGTATTAAATTCCACATCAAGAAGTTCTTCTGGCGATTGAAGTTTTCTGCTGCTCTTCATCAGCTTTAAGGTGCTGCGGGCTGTTGGCAGAATGAGTTGGGTTAGGCCGTAAGCGCCGGCCCAGGAGACAACCTGTGCATCAAAGGCACTTTCTTCTCTGGCAATAGACTGCAGTAGGAAGGGGGGAAGATTGTTTTTCTTCTCTTCTGGTCCAATATATTCCCTGTAGGCCAGGGGGTATGCGGCGTGCCATAGGGCAATTGTTTCCTGCGTAGGGAGCTTTTCAAATATAAAAGCAAACTCTGTTCGCAGTTGCCAGTGTGCAAGATGGTGTGCTCCAGCCTTATCGAGGAGCAGGGTATGCAGAAGCTTTGGTGCCATTGGATGGCAGGCATCTTTGAGATCCCAGTGTGAGGAGGCACCTTCTTTTGCCTCAATCCCCAAAACGGCGGCGTGGGTGCCGGCAATAATATTTTGTTTGGAAAACTTTATGCTCTTTAAGAGGGCAGCGGCCTCTTCTTTAAGACCAAGCTTTAACCAATCCAGCGCTTGTTTGAAGGCGGGTTTCTTCGCAAGCTCTCCAGGACAGAGTTTCGGCAGTTCACCTCCTTTTGGAGCAAGTAACTTTTTCTGAATGCTACGGTAGCGTTTGGGCGAATAATCTTGAATGCGGGCCAGGGCGAGTTGGGCGTAGAATCCCAATGGGCTCTCATCGACTACTTTTTGCCAGTACGTCAGCGCCTTTTTGCGGTGCTTTTGGATTTGGGCTAATCTCCCAAGCCAATAGTTTGCTCTGCTGTGGTGAAACTTATCCTTAACGCATTCTTTTTGCTCAAATACTTTCTTAAGAGTTTGCTCTGCTTTAGGGAAATCCTTTTGGCGAAACGCTATCCATGCCATACGCCATAGAGATTCGGCACAATAATCGCCCTTCTTTTTGAGGTTTTGTGCTCTTTGAAAATAGTTGTTTGCTTCGCTGTAGCGCTCCCGACGCTGATAGAGATCGCCAGCCCAAAACAAAACGTCATCGACCATTGTATGACCTGCAAAGTTGTCGACAAAAGCTTCAATGGGCTCGATTGCTTTGAGGCCTGAGCGGATAGAAATCACTTTAGCATGCACATAGGCGGCTCGGCGAATTAGGTCCTTGTCGCTACAGATGCGCATCGCCTCCTGCAAGTGCTCTTGCGCCTTGCTGTAATGATGAAGTTTGCGATGAGCCATACCGAGGGCAAAGTACCATCGACACCTTTTCTCTCCTTGTATTTGCGCGGGAATATTTTGCAGGGTTTCGATGACTTTTGGGTTTCGGTGGGCGCTTAAGAAGTTTTCGCCTCTTGCCAAGCGCTCGTCAGCCTTCAGCGCTCGTGGTGGGGTAGAAGGTGCGTGTTTTGACACCGGCTCTTCGATATACCGACGTAGAGCAATTTCTTTGGCCTCTTTTGTTTTGCCGGTTTTCTCCAGAGCTTCCTGCCAAAATCGCAGGAAGAGTGCTTGGGCTTCCGGATTGCTTTTGGGCAAAGCGGCCTTAATTTCCTTTCTTCTTTCGAGAAAATTTCCGGGAGCGCTTTTAATTAATGCTTCAGCAAAGGGTAAGGCGGCCTTGGTTTTAACAAAAATATTTTCTTTGAGTAAGGGGGATAGAAGTGTGGCGGCGCGAGGGTACTCTTGTGTGGCTAAGGCGACGAGTCCAGATTCAAGCTTAACCAGAGGTTTAATATTTGGGTGAGCGGACAGTTTGCTCAGGCTTTTTTTCGCTGCAACAAGATTGCCGCTTAGACGAAAAAAGCGAGCTCTCATAAGCTCTGCGGCTGGAGATGATAAGCTGCTCAGGCGCTTTTCCGCCTCGGAATAATTTTTGATGCGCAGGTAAGTTTGAACTTCACCAATAGCTTTAGCTTCCTCAGTAAATTCTTTTTCAAGCTTTTGAATATTAAAAGGCGTGGACTCCTCTTGTATCTGAGCATTGCTGTGCAGCGGAAGTATGAGAATAACTAAGAGGGCCAGAAGAGAATATTGGTTTGAATACATATTAGTGCTTCTTTCGTTTTTTCCGTAATGGGGGGACGTCAACGGTCATCGGGGCATTGACCGTAATTTGGCAGGCCAGGCGCATCCCTGACTGGATACATACATTACCTAAGGCTTTCATCTCAATTTCGTTTGGCTGGGAGAGTTCTTGATCACTTTGTAGAATCGTAAGACGACACAAATGACAGGAGCCTTGCCCGCCGCAGGAGGTGGCGATTGGAAGTTTTGCTTTTAATATTGCACGCAGAAGAGTCTTGCCCTTTTCAGCGGTAACACTTGTATTGTTTACTGTGATCTCGATCACCTTTTGTCTCTTCCTTTCAGCCGTAGGGAAGGTAAGCACAAGAGGATGCAAAGAGCAAATTTGCACCATCCTTTTTGATTTTATGGCGCTTTTTAATAAACCTGAAAAAATCTAACCAGGTCAATATCAGTCGCGTATGTTTATTACAGAAGCTCAAGAAGCCCCTATAAGTACGACAATTAGCAATTAATGACGGATCTTAGCGATAGGGTTCGTTTAACAAGATAATATAATAATAGGAGTATGGCATGGCCCCCAATGCTGTTAACCCTCTGGTAAGAGGTGATCTTTTAACTTTCCCTAACAATGAAACCATGAGTGGCAAAGTCGTCGATGGCGATGCTACAGTCGCTGCCAATGACGATGGCGCGTTGAGCGATAAAGTTGCTTACTTTAAGTCTGGCTCTGATGTGCCCTTTGGAAAATCCACAGGACAGCAAGCTGGTTTGCAAACAAAGGCTCAGGAAGGCTTTTTGCATGCCGCCTACGCCAGTCAGCTTAAAACCATCAGCGGAGAGCTGCATGGCCTCATGGGGCAAAGTGGTAGCACAGCCCTGACATCAGGCTTGGCGTCTCGATGGTCGGAGTTTGTTGGCGCTGTAGCATTTGAAAAAGGTGCTTTGGTTGACATCAACTCTTTGGTGCAAGCGGTTTTACGCGATGCCTATATGGAAAACACCAAGGACTTGCATTTCTATGCACAAAAGGTGCGTTACTTTAACGAAATGAAAAAACTTATTCGTAATCACCTCACCGAAATGCGTGATTTTCAGGTGAAGTTTACGGAGTTTTATAACAGCCTGGAAACGGATGATGACGGCAATTTGACTTCTGAGAGTCAGGGCAAATTGGCGATTTGGCTGGAGAACAACAGCAGCAGTCCGCTGATGACCGGAATTTACACTAAGGCAAAGGACAAGGGTGTCGATGAGTGTCTTGCTGATGCAGAGGCATTAATTAGCAAAGCCTACGGTAATAACGTTAGCCTACCAAAGGCAATTAAAGATGCACTCAAGAAAGCCCTGACCACCGGTGGTCCAAACGACGTTTTTGAGGCTTTAAAGACTTTGGCCCAGTTTCTTTCTTATCTTGGTGATTGTGGTGTAAAGGATGGGAAGTATGGTGCCGGTGCGGGAACCTGCAATGATGCAACCCATGATCCTGCTCTCGATGGCTATGGTGAAAACGGTACGACCTATAAGCCGGAGAAAGCCTGGCAAGACTTTGAATATTATATGCAAAACTCTGCCAACGATACGGCCAGGAGCAATCTAGCTTCCGGAGACATCACAATTATCGAAGAAGCGTTTGGTGTGGATTTGGGTCTGACTGGGAACTCCAGCGTTTTTGATGTGGTGAATGCGGCCTTTAAACCGGTCAATGATAAGTGGGTACATGATATCATCGACAACACGGGCAAGAGCAGCGCAGAGATCATGCAAGATTTGGCGACCAATGGCGTTCACAGTGAATTGGCCATCGAGACCTATGGTTCGCCGCAGGCTGCGCAAGAGGCTTTGGAGGCGTCTGTGAATGTTAGTTCTGAAGATGAGCGGCAAATGCGCAACGAGCTTGGTATGTGGGATGGCGTTCCACCGGCCGGCTGTAACTCGCCAGATGCTTTGGATAATGAGATCCAGAAGTGGGAAGAAAAGCTCAACAGTGTTGGTGATGACGCGCAGTTGGCCAATGTTGATCTACAGAATATGTTGCAGAAGCAACAGCAGACATTACAAATGCTGAGCAATATTTCCAAGATGTTGCACGATACAGCGATGGCAACAATCCGTAAGATTGGTGGCTAATCACACCATTCTTGAAGTAGAATCCTTTAGAACTAAAAACCGGGAGCTTTGTCTCCCGGTTTTTTATTGGTCGATAGCTGCGTGTCTATTCGATATAACCAAGAGCGCGCAGGCTTTCTTCGGCCAGAGCAAATTGGTTATGAGAGCGCCAACTTGGGCCACTCTTTAGATAGGTCTCCAGCGCTTCTTTGAGTGCCAGTGCAATTGGGGATGTTGGATCGAGAGGATTTTTTTCTTTGGGATCCTTAATGGTGTCGTAAAACTCAACCTGTCCCGATTCGAAAGGATAATTGGGGAATTGGGCTGAGTTTTCCCGATGCATGATGAGCGCATGACTTAAGGTGCGTACGGAAACCAACTGTCCGTGCATGTGCTCAGAGAAGGCAAAATCACGTGGCAGAACCGATGCCTGCTTTGTGCCTGCCAAGCTCTGGCCGCGCATTCCCTGCCAGTAGGGGATGGCGGCAAGATCAAGAATGGTGGGGGCAATATCAATATTTTGAGTTAGGGAGAAATCCTTACCAGGAATTTGTTTTGGCGCCTTGATGAGCAGTGGTACGTGGGTGGTCGCACGGTAGAGTCCGCCGTGATGAAAATAGAGGTCATGCTCACCTAAATTTTCACCGTGATCAGAGGTTAAAACAAAGATGGTGTTCTCATAAGCACCGCGTCGCTTTAGCCCATTAATGAGTTTTCCCAAGCCCCGGTCAAAATGCTCGATTTCAGCGATGTATTTGTTGACGAGATCCTCGGTGGTGCTGAATTTTTTGAAGGCTTCCTGAAACCATCGATTTTTTTTCTGAAAGCCCGGGGCGCTTTCTACCGCCTTATCGATAGGCGTATGTGCGTGTTGGCTGCTGTGCTGATGATTTGGCGCATCGTAGGGGGCATGGGGATCGATATAGTGTAACCAAAGAAATTTTGCCTTATCGTTGGGCAAGCGGTCGAACATATTCAGGCCCAATGCACTGGTTAATTCGGCCCGGCGTTCTTCTAATTTTGCCGGCAGGATTTCCTGAAAGCCTTGTCCAAGGTTGGAAATTTCCGGATTCAGATGAGGAAAATTGATAACAGCGCCAGTAGCGTAATCGAAGTCTTCAAGGTGCTCCGCAAGAGTGGTGATATTGTCGTCGATGCCGCTGGCGTTGTCGTAAATGCCGTGATCCCGCGGGTAGAGCGAGGTGAAAATCGAGGCGTGTGCCGGGCTGGTGAGCATGGATGTGGAAATACAATTGGCAAAGACCTGGCTTTGCATCGCCAGGCTATCGAGATTGGGTGTTTTTGCCGGGCCACCGCTAAAACCCAGCATGTCTGCCCGCAGTGTATCCACCGTCAGCAGCACCACATGGGGGCTGGTGTGGGTTTTGGTGACGGCCTGGTTTTTTACAAGTGGGCGACGGGCAATTTTATCGTGGGCATGGGAGCTGATCTGCGGGTAGAAGAGGGGCAGGAAAAAAGCAAAAAGACCTATGATTTTAGTGCTTTGGCGCATTCATGAGCTTTTACCATGGGTTTTTCACTCGCCCAAAAAATTGGCAGCATTTTGTTTGATTTTTTGTACGTCGGCGCATTTTCTTGTTTGCCTGCAGGACTTGTCCTAAATGCAGGGTATGATTCGCATCGGCAAGCGCTCTTTGGGCAACTTTCTCTACCAGTTCACCATGCTGGAAAATTATCGAGCCCTTTGTCGCTTTCCCCTTGTGCATGAAGAACCCTGGCGAATTTTTAAGGATGAGTTGCTCTCACGTCATGTTTACCCACGAACCCTGGGCTTACGCACCCCCATAGGCAAAATATCCGTTCGCTTGCACCATGTGGCAGATCTTTCCACCCTGAACCTTATCTTTTCCCGGGAAGACTATCTGGCTCCGGCGGACTCGAAGGTGGTGCTGGATGTTGGAGCGAATATTGGTTTGAGTGCCCTTTATTTTTTGAGTCGAAATCCGGATGCCCATGTGTATGCTTATGAGCCGGCGCCGCCGACTTTCACCAAGCTTGTGGATAATTTGGCCCCCTTTGAGCAGCGGGTATCTTTAAAAAGCGCGGCGGTAAGTGATTTTCGAGGCTCTGCCATCTTGGGGCTGGAGGAGTCGGGGGTCTACAGTGCCATTGATCGGCCTGCGAGCGAGCAGGTTGAGGTGGAATGCTTACATATTATGGATGTTCTGGAAGATATTCTCAGCCAGCATGGACATATCGATATTCTGAAGCTCGATTGTGAAGGTCACGAGGGAAGAATTCTGCAGGCGATTGATGATTCCATATGGTCGCGGATCGGTTGTATCAATGTGGATGCGGTTTTTGATTGTCCGGAAGTCAAAGAATTTGTCCCGTCGAGCTATCGCATGTCCCAGCGGGGAACTGCCCTACGTTTTGTGCAAAAGGGTTGATTCTTGAGCCCGGCGGTGGTGATATGCGCCCATGTTAAAATCCTCTACTCTATTGGCCATGCTCCTTGGACTACTGCTCTCCGTTGATGCGGAGGCGCGGCCTAAGGAAATTATTTTCTTAACTTTGATTGATGCGATGCGCCCTGACCATATGGGCTCCTATGGCTACGATAAGCCAACATCACCGCATTTGGATACTTTGGCGGCGCAGGGTAAACGCTATACCCGTGTTTATGTGAACGCGCCCTGGACCCGGCCATCGACAACTTCTTTTCTAACCGGCCAACACGCTTCCCGCCATCGTACGGAAACAGCAAAAACCAAGTTGCCGAAAGATGTAAAAACCTTGGCACAACATTTAAAGAAAGCGGGTTGGACAACAGCTGGTTTTGTGGCCAATGGCAACGGAGGGTCCTTAGCAGGGCTGCAAAAGGGTTTTGATGTTTTTCGGGATCCAACCAACACCTATACCAAAAAGGTAAGGGGAAAGACCTACAACGGACTGCCCACCGGTGAATTTCTAATTGCTCGAACTTTGGAATGGCTCGAAGGTGTTAAGGCGGAAAAACTTTTTGTCTTTCTTTTTCTCGTTGATCCTCATGACCCTTATTATGCACCGCCGGAACTCGAGAAGAAGTTTCTTGGTGACTATAAGGGCAAAATTCGTCGCCGGGCGCTTTGGGAGTATGATAACGATTACCCACTTGCGGAACGTAAGTCGATGCTGGCGATTTATGATGCGGGTATTGCCTATGCAGATTTGGCGATGGGACAGCTCTTCGCTGGTCTGAAGCGCATGAAGCTTTATGACAAGAGCACGTTCTTGGTTTCCGCAGACCATGGTGAAGGTTTTGGTGAGCATGGTTTTTATTTGCACGCCCATCATTTTTGGGAAGAGGTGATTAAGGTACCTCTGATTGTTGCGGGCCCAGGCATCAAGCCCGGAGTGGACGACCGACTTGCGGATTCTCTGGATGTGGTTGCAACCGTAGCTGAGCTGGCCGGAACGCCTTGGCAAAGTATTCCAGGAAAATCCGTACTCGGGCCCAAAGAAAGCAATCCAAGAGTGATTTCCGAATATAATGAATTTGGTATTCATCGACAGGCGATTCTTGGGCCGCGTTATAAAGTGATCTGGCAACGACCGGCGGATGAAGCATGGTTTAATCGTTATGTGAAGGATCGAAAATATTTCCCCTCCGTTTCCTTTGATAAGGATGTAATCCAGGTCTTTGACCTGCAAACCGATCCTTTAGAGCAGAAGGATTTGAGCAAAGACATGCCGAAGGAAGCCAAAGCGCTTTTAGAGGAACTCAAAGCCTTTGTTTTGAATAACCAATCTTAATTATAACGCATGGCTTCGGCGGGGAGGGTGTGAGCCGCCTTTAGAGCCGGGTAGAGCGTTGCTAAGTGAGAAATGAGCAAGGCGGAAAAAGCAGTAAAGGCAATTTCTACCCATTCGAGTTTGATGCGCAATGCCTCGACCATATAGACGTCTGCCGCAATCTGAATGTCCAACTGACCAAGCAGAAAAGCCATGGTCATACCCAAGATCAAACCTAAGCCGGTGCCGAGAAAACCCAGAATCCAGCCTTCGAGGACAAAGATTTTCATGATGGTGGCATCGTGGGCACCAATGGCTTTGAGCACCGCAATCTCACGATTTTTTGCAACCACCGCCATGAAGAGTGTAGAGGCGACATTAAATGCGGCGACGATAATGATGAAGGTTAGAACCAAAAACATGACCACCTTTTGTAACTGCAGCGCAGTAAAGATGCCGTGGTTGAGTTCACGCCAATCAGTGATTCGATAAGGGTAGCGGCCAAGGGCTCCAAGAACACTTTGCCCAATAGCTTGAGCGTTTTGCGGACTACGAATACGGATCTCTAATCCGTTCACCGCTTCTCCTAAGCCCATAAGCTCTTGGGCTGATTTGTAGTTGACGTAAACAAGGCGGGAATCAAACTCATGCATGCCTGAGCGAAAAGTTCCGGCCAAGCGAAATGCAACGCGCTTTGGGGCGTTGCCTCTGGCCCCCGCAATGCCGACAGGAGTAGTCAATTTTAAGGTGTCGCCCACCTCCAGGCCGAGTTTGTGAAAGAGTTGAACGCCGACAATAATCTGTGGCAAGCCATTGCTGGTGCTGAGCATGCTGTCGAGAACAGAGCTTGTTTGCGATTGTTCGACATGGGTGCACTTTGTTCCCTGCACGGAGCATATATTTTCTGCGACCGATGTTACCCGGTGCGCGCTTTTGGGGTCGAGCCCTTTGAGTAAAATGCTGAAGCTCTTATTGCCCGTGCTGAGCATGGCTTCGTTGAATGTAAATGGGGTCGCAGCTATAACATCATCGACTTTACCGATTTTCTTGATCGACTCTCCATATTCGACAAAATCAATTCCATATTTTTGTACAACCAGATGGGCATTGGTTGAGAGCAGTCGGTCTTCAATTTCTTGTTGATAGCCACTCATTAGGGCGGTGACGATGAGCAAGGCTGCCACCCCCAGTCCGATTCCTAAGGTGGCAACGGTGGCGGTGCTGCTGGCACCGCTCTGTCTTTGTGCTTTTAAATATTGGCGACCAATTTCCCATTCGAGCTTAAAAGATGGTTGCCAGCCGCGCCCTTTAGGGAAAAAGATAAAGGCCAGAGAACCCCCTAATATATTAATAAGAAAACCGAGCCCCACAGCTAAGAGGAAATAGTGTTGCCACATGCTGCCCAGCAGACGAATACCAGGGTTCGAATTGTAAACAATATCCATATAGGCGAGCTCGCCGCCGGCTTCGAGGCCTAAGAGCTTGGGCCAGCCGACGCTAAGGTGCAGTCCAAAAAGCACGAGCATAGCACCGCTCAAGGCATAGCTTTCCCAAAAACCCAATCGACCACTAAGTTTTCCCAAAACAAAGCCA
>CAXGWX010000090.1:0-11667 GCA_964013445.1 uncultured Bdellovibrionales bacterium
GGTCAAGATATGATGGACTTAAGAGCGATAAAGGGGGTTATTATGCAGGATTTGGTCGACCGGTTTCGTTCAGGCAAGGTAGAATACATCCAGGAACTCGAGAAACTGGTACGCATCCCCAGCATTTCTTTTCCCGGGTTTCCTGCAGAGGAAGTTGATCGCTCAGCGGATGCGGTAGCTAAACTCTTAAATCAATCCGGGTTTAATCATGTGGAGATCTTGCGCGTGCCCGGTGCCCATCCTTATGTCTATGGGGAAATTATAAGCGATGCTGCAAAACCAACGATTTTACTCTATGCCCATCATGATGTGCAGCCCGTTGGTGATAGGGAAAAGTGGCGGACCGAGCCCTTTGAGCCCACCCAAATCGGAGATCGACTATTTGGCCGCGGAGCGGCGGACGATAAAGCTGGAATTTTGGTCCATGTGGCGGCTGTTGATACCTGGATAAAGTCGGGCAAGGAGCTGCCGGTGAATATCAAAATGATCGTCGAAGGTGAGGAGGAGTACGGCTCCACCCATTTAGGCGAGTTTGTAGAGATCTATAAGGAAAAACTACAAGCTGATGCGATGGTTTTAACGGACACAGATAATTTTGATACGGGAGTGCCCGGACTTGTGACTTCGCTGCGCGGTGTGGTGATTATGGACGTGAGTGCGCGCAGCATTGAAAACTCGGTGCATTCAGGAATGTGGGGAGGCCCTGTGCCGGATGCGGCGAGTGCTCTATGCAAAACTCTGGGCTCTCTTCTTGATGACAAGGGTCGCATAAGTATACCGGGCATTTATGAAAAAGTTCGGTCCTTTGGCGATGCCAAGGCGACACCTTTACCGGCCGGTGCAGAGGCATTTGCGGAGCAAGTAAAACTTCTCGATGGTGTGCGTCTACAGTGTGACGAGAACCCTTACTGGGAGAATTGGTGGCAACCGGCTTTGATGATTAATGCTTTGCAGGCATCATCGCGACAAGATGCACGTGCGGTTTTGGTTGATGAGGCGTGGGCCCGTGTGAGCATACGTATTGTTCCTGATATGGATGCTGAAGAGGTTTATGAGATGCTCGAAAAAGCCGTACAGGCCTCGGCTCCTTGGGGAGTGCAAGTTGAATGCACCAAGATCACCTGTGTTGATCCATGGTATACGACAACCGAGCATCCAGCCTTTGGAGCGGCGCAGAAGTCGTTGCGTATGGGGTATGGAAAGGATGTTGTGATGATGGGCTGTGGGGGGACAATTCCGTTTGTGCAGCCGTTATGTGATGTTTTTGGTGATGTGCCCGCCCTTCTAATGGGTATTGAAGATCCGTACACAAATGCGCATGGTGAGAATGAAAGTCTTTCTTTGAGCGATTGGGAAAAGGCGGTATGTTCAGCAATTTATCTCTATGATGAGTTGGCAAAAGTTCTCTAGGGGGAGAGAGTGAAGATAGCTTCTTGGAATGTGAATTCAATCAAAGTTCGACTTCCTCGAGTTTTGAGTTGGTTGAAAAAAGAAAGTCCGGATATTCTTTGTCTGCAGGAACTCAAAGGCGTTGAAGAGCAGTTTCCTTTTTCTGAATTTCAAGCCCTTGGCTATCACGCACTTGTGTATGGGCAGAAGACCTATAATGGGGTCGCAATTTTGTCGCGTCTTCCGGGAACGCAACAAGCTCTTGGTTTGAGCTCCTCCGACAATGATCCACAGGCTCGATTTATCGCTGCAAGTTTTGGCAAGGTCCATGTTATTTCCGCTTATATCCCCAATGGCAGCGAGGTTGGCTCTGACAAGTATGCCTATAAGCTCGATTGGTACCGAAGACTCAACGAGCACCTGAATGAACATTATAATAAAAATGATATGGTGTTGCTCTGCGGTGATTTCAATGTTGCTCCTTCCGATTTGGATGTAAAAAATCTTGATGCGTGGAATTCGAGTGTGTTGTGTCACGAAGATGCCCGCGGCGCTTTTCAACGGGTTCTTGACTGGGGATTTGTTGATACATTTAGAGAACAAGAGCCGGAGGCTGAACTTTATTCCTGGTGGGACTATCGCCGCTTAGGGTTTCAGCGAAACGATGGGTTGCGTATTGATTTCGTTCTGGCAACCCAACCCTTGGTTAAAAAGCTAGAGAAGGCTTGGATTGATCGGGACGAGCGAAAAGGTGACAAGCCCTCTGACCATGTGCCTGTTCTGGCTGAATTCGATATTAAGCTCTAGGGTGATTTTGCGTCTCTTTGGCAACTAAAGCGTCGTGAACCTCTGCAAGAACATCTTTATTTGTTTCTGTCTGTTCCAGGTTTTTGAGTGCCTGTATAGCGCGCCTTCCGCCGAGGCGCCCAAGAGCCCAGACGATATGAGCTCGAACAACCGGATCTTCATGTATCTCTAATCCTTGCAGGAGTGGGGTTATGGCCCGTGTGTCCGAAGAATTGCCGAGCCCTATGGCTGCATTACGTGCAAGCTTGTTACGGGGCGCTCGGCGCAGGGCACTATCGTCAACAAAGCGTTTATGGGCGGCAGAGCCGGCCAATAAAATATCCGCTAAGAGCGGTTCTGAAAATTTTTCAAGGGGTTTAAATTCTATCGCTGCGGACCGGGGTTGCGGGGCCGTATTGTGTGGGCAGACTTGTTGGCAAATATCGCAACCAAATACCATATTACCTATTTTCGGGCGAAGCTCCCGCGGAATGATACCGTCATATTCTATGGTCAAATAGGAGATGCATTTTCGTGCATCAAGAACGTTTTCAGCAATAAATGCATTGGTCGGGCAAGCGTCGAGACAAGCGGTGCACTCCCCGCAGCGCGGTTCGATAGGTGGTGATGTCGGTAAATCAGCGTCAAGCAAAAGTTCACCGAGTAGAACGTAAGTACCCAGACCAGGCACCAAGGTGAGGGTGGATTTTGCGATGAAGCCAACGCCGGCTAAGGCTGCAGCTTCATGTTCAAGGATGGGTGCTGTGTCAACACAGGGGCGAGTGCGGACATTCTTACCCATAATTTGTTCAATTTCTTTACTTAGGGCGTAAAGCTTGGCCTTGATAACGCGGTGATAATCTTTTCCTCTGGCGTAATGAGCTATTCGTCCATGCAAACGGGTGAGGCCCTCTTGGTCCTGGGCGTGACCGGCGTAGCTCATGGCTACGGATATAATGGTTTGCGCATTCTCGAGCAGGGAAGCTGGATCATGGCGCATAGGATGATCTGCCATATACTTCATTTCACCATGGTAATCTTTTTCTAACCAGTCCTGTAGGGCTTGTTTACCTCGCTGAAAAGGTTCAACAGGAGCAAATCCAATTCGGTCAAAGCCTAAGCGCTGGGCTGCTTGAACAATTTTGCTTTGCTCTTCGAGTGGTGTTTTTTTTCCTCTATTTATAGGTAGAGGGGGTGGCTCTTGTATGTGTGGCATGGGTTAAAGAAGGGCAGCATTCTGCATTGCGGTTTCACCAAGTTGGCCGCAGGCCGCAGAGATTTCGTCACCGCGGGTTCGGCGGACCATGGTGTGATAGCCATGCTTGCGTAAATGGGCCTGAAAACGATCAGTCGTTTCCGTGGTTGGCGGTTGGTAGGGGGTTTTGTCGTGGGGATTTAGAGGTAGGATGTTAATCTTTACAGGGATGTCCTGAAGAAGCTGGGTTAGACGATGGGCGTCTTCGATGCTGTCGTTGATGTCCTTGAGTAATACATATTCAACCGTAATGCGTCGCCGATGCCGCAGCGGGTATTGTCGCATGGCTGCGACCAATTCTTCGATAGGCCACTTTTTGTTGATTGGCATGATTTGATCTCGCACCTCGTCGGTTGTTGCGTTCAGAGAGATGGCCAATTGTACGGGCAGATCTCGTCCGAGATCATATATACGTGGCACAATGCCGGAGGTACTAATAGTGACTCGTCTGGCGGAGAAGTCCAAACCTTCTTCATCTAGCAGTACTTCAGATGCTCGAACAACATTTTCGTAATTTAAGAGCGGTTCTCCCATGCCCATAAAGACAATGTTTGTAAACTTCGCATCCGGCTCTTTATGACCTAAGTCTTCCGCAACAGCCAGAACCTGACCGACGATTTCACTCGCAGCCAGATTACGATTTCTCTTTAAAGCAGCTGTAAAACAAAACTTGCAGCCTACGGCGCACCCGGTTTGACTCGAAACGCACAGGGTGCTGGATTTTCTGCCCTTTGCCACTTCCGGTATAAATACAGCTTCATAAGCAAGGTTGTCGCTGGCAACGAATTTATATTTGCGGGTGCCGTCTGCGCTTTTTTCGACGAATTCGACTTTGGGGCGGCTGATGTCAAAGGTTTGTTGGAGAATCTGCCGGAAGTCTTTTGATAAATTTGTGATATCATCAAAGCTCTTATAGCGATGCCGAAAAATGCCATGGAAGATTTGCTGGGCGCGAAAGCCAGGTAGGCCGTTTTCTTCGACGAAAGTACGCAATTCTGCTAAAGGGGTGCCTAAAATATTGGGTTTCCCCGCCGGTGGTGGGGCGGAAAAGGATATCAGGTCGGCTAACGCCGGATGGAGCTTTGCGGATGCCATAATTGTTTGTCCTTAAACATGCTGATTTAATTATGGCAAGCATCAAAAGAGGTAACCAGGTCTTGTGGCTTTAACTCTCTGAGATGTTGAAATTAAAGGGATTTTTTAGCAAGAGTTGGGGTGAGGGCGGAGGTTGTGCGCTCAAGGGTTTCTTGCATATGGCGTGCAAACCGATAGCGGGCCAGCTCGGAGACCACTTGGCGTACAAAGTTCTGTGTATGGTGATAGGGTAGTTCTTCGATAAAAATGTCCAGGGCAACATCTTTATTCTGCGCATGCCAGTAGGTTAGAAGCCCTGGGCCTGCGTGGTAGGCCGCCAAAGCAAGAGGTAGGCTTTTGCCTAGCGCTCGCCACATACGGCCCATATATCTTGCGCCAAGGACTGCGTTGATTTCCGTATCTAAAAGAGCTTTGGTGCTCAAATTATCCTCGGGAAATATTTCTTCAAATAGCCGTGCAGCACTTTGCGGATTAACTTGAAAGAGCCCAAGCTCTCCGGTGGGAGCCACCATCTTAGAGTTAAAGTTTGAACGATTTTTTGCTAAAGCCAAAAGCAAATCTGCTTCAACTCTTTCTTTCTTAGCGACGTCCGTAATACTAAAAATATAGGTTTGTGGATATAGGGACAAAATTTCTTCCGCATCATGTTGCGTTTGTGGGAATCTTTCTCGTCGATGTTTTTCTGCTCTATTCATTAGGCCGTGTCGTTTGAGGTCATAGGCGGTTTTTGCCAGCACGATATAGTCTTTAGGGCCAAGTTGTTGTCGTTTGCGCTTTGAATTCAGCACCTGCTCGATTGCGCTAATTGCTCGTTTCGGCATTTGCGAATTGACGAGTTCAGCGATGCGTTTGACCTCCGGATGCAAATCGACTTTGTCTTCCTGAGAGGCTGAGCTGGGTGTAAAATTTGGAGGCATACCTAGATCAGTCAAACGTTGCCGCGCCAAAAAACTGTAATAGTCCACAGGAAAACTATTAATAATGCGCGAGAAGTAATTTACTGCGCTTTCTTCATTTTCTTCCGCTTCCGAGATGCGGCCGAGCCAATAAAGTGCCTTTGGTGCCAGGAGGCAAAAAGGTGCATCCTGCATAATCGCAGCAAAAAATTGCTTAGCCTGTGCATATTCTTTTTGGCGATAGGCGATCCATCCGAGGCCCCAAAGGGCTTGTTGGCGAGTTTCGCCCACCGGGTTTTCAAAAATCTGCTGCTCAAAAAGAGTTTTGGCCGCTCCATACTCTTTGTATTGAATGGCTGTTTCGCTTGCCATGCTCAATGCTTGTTCCGCATAAGTGTCTTGGTGTCCGTCGCTTACTTTACGAAAGAGTGCCAGGGCTGCGGGAAAATCTCCATGATGACGCAAGGCCTGTCCCAAATGCAACTTAAGTATGCGCTTAAATTCATTGTCTCGTGCATGCTTATGACTCTCCTTGAGGGAGATCACCGCCAGGTTAAAGCGCTGATTTCGTAAATGCAGTAGTCCATAGGCATGATGCACTTCACTCATGAGATTGTCGCCGGCTTTTACCTCGTCGATAATTTTAAGCAGGGCGTTTTGTATAGAGGGATCTTTGTTTTCGACATCGTCTAGTCCAGGAAGAATATCTTGAACAATTTCAGAATTTTCTTTGCTGTAAATTCTATATTTTGGCTGGGCCATGAGTCGCAGTGCTTCGAGACTCCAGAGAGTGTTGGGCTCAGACCACCAAAGTCTGCGCAGCTGTTGTAGGCCTTTGTTGATATTGCCATTCTTTAAATGGCTGGCGCCGACGAGAAGGGCGGATTCAGCTTCGAGTTTTTGCTCCTTGCCGAGCAGTCGAATAATTTTTCCATATTGCTTGGTTTGCCAATAGGCCTTGGTTAGGGTTCGCTGAGCCATGGCACTGTGTGGTCCCTGGGCCGGTAATGTTTCGACAATTTTTGCAGCTGCCTTTGCTCTGCCGAATTTTAAGAGTGCGTCAGCGCGTGCGAGGACTCGAAAATGTTTACGCTCGTCATGAAGATTTGCGGGCTCAACAAAATCCAATTCAAGTTTGGGAAGAGCTTTGCTGGATTGGGCCTGGGGAGAATAGAGAGAAACACTTGCCCAGGAGCAAACGAGCAACAGACCTGCTATGGATAGTACCTTACGCGTCATGGTGTTAACCACTCACAATTAAACGCATTTTCTTCTGAATAGCTACTTTAAAGCTTTTGAATTTTTGACAAAAAGAGTGCTGACGTACATTAGGTCGATGGGAGCTCTAAAATGGACCCTGGCTTAAATAGTCGATGGTGTCTTGAAATTGCTCATCCAAAATGCCCAGCTCTGTTCTTCGGGCTTCAACCAGACCCATGATGACATTGTATTGGTCTTCTTTATATTTCCAGATGGCTTGTAGTACGCCAGCCTCGCCTTCGATACTCATTGCCTTGATGCGTCTTTGGAATTTCTTCACTGCCTGGGTGAGAAGTTTATCGCGACGAACCTTCAGTGATGCTTGGTAGTTTTGCTCTAGCTCTTCTCGCTCCCTTTTAAGACCATTTAGTTTTTCCTTTTCTACATTAAAGCTTTGTTTAATACGTTCTTGCTCGAGGATGATAGTTTTCTTAAGACTGGTAAGCATATTTGCCAATTTGCTTAGACGTCTGAGTCCTTCGGCGTTAGGTTTTTGTTTCTGGAGTGTTTCTATTTCGTTATTTTTTTCGTCAATGAGTTCAATGTCTTTCTTGAGGCTGGCGGATGCCCCAGAAGTTTTCGTTTCATCCTGTGCGGTGTCGATATAAAGGTACTGAGCTGCGATTTCCCTATCAAGAAATGCGAATTCTTGTATGGGCAGGTTTAAAGTGCTTGCCTTTATGAGGTCCTCTTCTTGGTAAATCTTCTGCAGAAAAGGCCGTTTTATTAAGGTCTCTTTAAGCTCTAAATCATCCAGTAGTCGCGAGTAAGGCTGGAAGTTACCAATTTCACCGGCCAGCTCAGCGCTGCGTTGAGCAAAGTATTCAACCAGGTTCTCGTAATAGCGTTGTGCTCCTTGATAGTTGTTTTTTTGCAGCATGACGTAGCCTTTTAGCAGAAGTGCTTGCCAACCCAGTGCATCATTTGGTCGAGCTTCGGCAACCGGTTCGAGTGCGGCGAGTGCGGTTGAGTGTTCACCGTGCTCTAACGCTAACCAGCCCATTTCGTAAATGGCATCAACATAGTTTGGAGAAGTACTTGGGATATTTTGATAGGCGCCGATGCCATTGAAGAAGTCTCTTGTCTCAAAGCAAACCCGGCCCAGGGCCATATAGGCGAGTTCGCGCACAGCTTGGTCACGTGCCAGAATTTCAGGCGCGAGATCCGGGGCGATTTCAAATTTAGTGGCCGTGTTAAACAAGGCCTGTGCCTTTTTGTAGTTTTCCTGTCTTACTTCGTGGGCGCCAAGTAGGTAGAGGGCTCTTCGGCCAATTCTATTTTTGCCAATAAGCATATTTAGGATTGGAATAGCCCGGTCGTCGCCACTTCGGGTCAAAGCATAACCGATGTTGTAGAAAGTCTCTCGTGCTCCAAGATCGAGTTTGCCCTGCTGTCGAAAATATTCCTCATATTTTTCTAAATAGGTTGGGAGCTTTCCCACCACTTTAGTATGACGCAGACTTAGGCCGTAAGATTCGATTGCCTGATGACGAATGTGTGGGCGGAGCGCCAGCTCCATGGCGGAGATAAAGTGTTCAATTGCTTCACCGTGAAAATCGTCCCGGGCTAAAATACGCCCCCATTCAAGATGCACAAGTGCCTGATTGCTAAGCGAGAGATCTTCATCTTTTAGCGCCAGCTCAAAATAGGCTTGCGCTTGCGCAGGATTTTTAACCGCAACCTCCAGTGCCCTCTTAAGTCGATATTCGCTACGACTCGATGGATTTCCTGGATGGAGGAACCAATTGAGGGTTTGTACGTCTGCTTCCAGTTGGACAATTTCTGCCTCATGAGTTGTACTTTCAGCATTCACGGAAAAAGGCAGGCTGACGAATCCACAGAGCAGGAGGGCAGCATGGCTTGGTCTGGATTTTATAAGCTGCTGATAATTCAAAACGATTCCCTTAATATGTCCTATATAGCCTAATATTGGCGCAAAGAGATGCCAAAAAGACTGCCGATTTTTTGCAAATCCATCATGAGGTGCGATGATGTCCTACATGAACACACATAGCGTTTCGGATTCTGTAAGGCGGCGTCTGTGGTTAGCCATAGGCATCACTCTTTTCGTTTTGGTGTTTAATGCTCTCTTAACCTTATTTTGAGGTCTTGACGCGCACATCCACCTCTATCTATACATATTATAGTACATTGTAGGCGAACTTAAGTTCGCTTCCTACATGGGGGTTGTTATGAGTCAAAGTGATAAACGAAAACAAAGTCTCTATTTTCCAGAAGAGATGCTGAACGAAATTCAGACGGAAGCCAATCGTCAAGATCGATCATTATCTTGGATAGTTCAGCAGGCATGGAGATTATCGCGCGGAGAAATCATGCGCTTTCCATCAGTGAATGATGTTTTGGGTGGTGCGGATAACGACGACCCTAAAGAGCAGCATCCTTAATAGGGTGTTTGTGTGAGCAAAGAATTATCGTTTTTTGCTCGGCGCGCATAATTTGAGTGTCGTTTGCTTTAGAAGACAATTTGGTCTTTGAACTCCCGACTCCAGGTTTTGTCACCACTGTAGATCTTTATCTTGGCCTCGTAGGGAATAGCGTCAGCCCTGCCAATTGTTTTCGCCAGATCGAAAAAGTCATTTTTACCAACAAGCTTTGATACGTCGTATTCAAAAATAGCTCCGGCTCGAAGGACCTGTCCTTGAGCGGCGGTGCCTTTTGCTACTTCAACGCCCATGACCTGCATGGTGTATTCAAGTCGATCAATAACAAGTCTAAATTGATTTGTGTTCTGTAAACTTAAGGTGAAAACCAGTTCAGCCATGTTTGCGCGCCGTGCCGTTCCCGCTTCCAAAGTAAGCTTCGGCTGCATGGGAGAAAAATGCTCACCAACCCAATAGATTTCTTTTGTTGTTTTCTTGCCGTTCGCATTGATGACAAGTGTGCCTTCGAGTCGTACTTCCGTTAGGGGCGCAGGGGTTACTTCCGCTTCATGGACTGTTGGGGTGGGGATGTTCAGGGCCAAATCTATTTCTCCTTTTTCGCCCGCATCAATGGCCTGATTAAGTGGCTGGGTGCCGCTTTGGATCTTGTTGTTGTTGCTCAGCAGGTGCCAATCGAGTCGTTCAAGAGTAATAGAGGTGTTGTAGGTGTTTTCAATGCTTCCAGAAAAATTCATGGTAACTTGTTCAAAGCTTTGCCCAGAGCTGTAGGCGTTGTTTGTTTCAGTGACAATATGAGCAGGTGTAAGTGCTTTACCACAGCCGATTGTGTAGAGGCAGAGAAAGAACGCAGTACAGGTCCGAATGGATGGACATAAAGAGTGAAACAAGTTTGACATGGTGGACTCCATCTTTGGACTTTTCTTTTTTGCAGCAAAGTGCTTTAAAGTACCCACTTTCTCTCCGATTTTAGCTAGTCTTGCAAGGATATAGATAATGCCACTTGGACTCGTTTTTAGCCTTTTTTTGTCTTCGGCTCAGCCCTCACCCTATTCCGTAGAGCCCTGGAGTGACGCTTTAGCAACAGCCTTGCCCTATACATTTTTGCTGGCTATCGAGGCCGGTGTAAAGCCATCTTTAGACGGTGGGGTAACTTGTACGAATGTCTTAGACAACGGGCGTTGTGACCCTGAAAAGCTCTATGCCTTTGATCGATATGCGGTGGATAAGAGGTCGAAAACCTGGGCGCGAATTAGTGATCTGGCAGGAAATTTTAGTTTTTTTGCCCTCATTCTGGATAGTGCGTTGATGTCCTGGAGAGACAATCAGTGGCATGGCTCTGAGTTTGGTAAAGATCTTCTGGTTTCCGCCCAAGCTGTAGGCTTAGCAACATTAACGACGACCCTTTTTAAATTTGCTATTCGTCGACCGCGGCCTACTCAATATACGGAGGACCGTTTTGTTGGCAGTATTGAGCACCAACTCTCCTTTCCTTCTGGGCATGTGACCGGTGCAGCAGCAGGATCCGCGGCCTGGATAACGACTTCGTTCTTGCGCCGTCCGGAGGGAGTGTGGCGTTACTTGGTACTGGGGGCTGGGATTTTGGCGACAGGTTTGACCGCCTATGGACGCATAGGAGCAGGAATGCATTTCCCGACCGATGTTATTGGCGGCTTTGCGGTTGGAACTCTTTTCGGCAGTGTTGTGCCGTTGCTGCATACAAGTCCGAATTTAACGGTTGGCGCGAATACATTGGTCTATCATTTTTAGGATTAATTTTGTTCATACGTGTTGTTTTGACCCGGATTCCTGACTATACACGGAGCAACTTTTAGATAACTTTAAGCTGAGCCAAAGGAAGGGCGCAAACTGTTATGAGTGTTTCGCTACGTTCTTATATCTTTTTGGATTCATTGCAGCCGCAAATCACGGCGCACATCTGTTCAACTTGTCGCGGGTTTTGGCCAATTCCTGGTGAGGCATCGCTCTGGATTGAGACCGCACCTGGTATGGCGATTCATGGCCTTCTCGATAGAGCACTGAAGTCGACAAAAGTTCACCCGGCAACAATTGTTGTTGAGCGCGCCTATGGAATGGTGATGTTACATAGCGACGATAAGGGAGAAGTTTTATCTGCGGGGCAGGCAATTTTAGATGAGCTTGGTTATGAGGTTGAGGATCGACTCAAGCCGAAGGTTGCAACCAACCGCATTATTCGCTCAATTGAGCCCGATCACGCACAGTGCGTAAACAAGATACGTTATGGTTCAATGATTACTCCAGGAGAGTCGTTGTTGATTATGGAAACCGTTCCAGCTGCCTATATTGCTTTTGCCGCCAATGAAGCGGAAAAAGCGGCGGATGTGCGGTTGGTCGAAGTCACTCCTTTTGGAGCTTTTGGTCGACTCTATATGTGCGGTAAAGAAGCGGATATTGACTCTGCTTCGGAAGCTGCCCAGGCAGCAATTGCAAGTGTGACGGGACAGGAACAGTAAATTCGTTAATTTAGATCATCAAGAATGACTTATAAGCAGTAAGGAAGAGGATAAGATGGCTGATGCATTAGGAATGATTGAAACTCGTGGGT
>CAXGWX010000091.1:0-11635 GCA_964013445.1 uncultured Bdellovibrionales bacterium
CAAAAACCCGAAGCAGCAGGGCAAAGCCAGCGGCTTTAGGACCAACGGAAAGGAATGCCGAAAATGGAGTTGGCGCTCCTTCATAAACGTCCGGTGACCACATATGAAAAGGGACCACAGCAATTTTGTAACCGACACCAGCAAAGATAAACATGATGCTGGTGAGCAGGGTAACAGGAAAGGCTGAGCCTCCGGCGCTGGCGGAGGCGGCAAAGTGTGCTTCAGCCCACTGTGCGAGTGCCATGTGCATTGCAGATAACTCGGTGGTGCCAAGAAGGCCGTAGAGGAGCGAAATGCCAAAAAGCATGAGTCCGGAAGCGGCGCCACCATAGACCACATATTTAAGTGCGGCTTCGCTTGAGCGTTTATCGTGAGAGCGGTAGCCGGCCATAGCGAAGCTCAAGATGGATACCATTTCCAGGCCAAGATAAACCATCAACATATCGTTGGCCGAAGCCATCAAGAACATTCCAAAGATAATGGCGATCAGGAGAATAAAATATTCCCCCATATGTCGATCAGGAAGCTCCTTAGAAAGGGTGCTTGTGTAAAGAGAGGCTGCTCCAATCGCAATGAACAACCACTTAAACATGATACCCAACGCA
The DNA here is from genome assembly GCA_964013445.1 of uncultured Bdellovibrionales bacterium. Taxonomy (GTDB): domain Bacteria; phylum Myxococcota; class XYA12-FULL-58-9; order XYA12-FULL-58-9; family JASMKV01; genus JASMKV01. The sequence continues at coordinate 606 of CAXGWX010000091.1, forward strand.
TCGATGCTCAGCTGCCCTGAAAAAATGGTTGTGCTTTGACCGTTGATGGTCATGAGGCCGAGGGCGCTTAGAGCTAAGCCACCAAAAGCAACAAAGGTGAGTACGGACCGCTTCTTGGTTTCTTCAGTAACAAGAAGGTCACCGATAAAAAGAGCTATAATCGCCCCTGCCAGAGCAAACTCAGGCAGGAAGAACTTAAGATCGGCGGGGTTGAATGTATTTACCATCGTTATGCGCTTATGGTGTTGACTACAATCTGAGCTAGCTCGTGTAGTGCTGGATTAATAAGGTCAAAAACCGGCAGAGGAAAAACCCCAAAGAACAAACACATTATCGCTAGTGGATACAAAGTAATACGCTCACGTAAGAGCAGATTTGTATTGAGATCCTGCCATTTGGTGTTGAATTTGCCGAGAAACATGCGTTGCATGGTCCATAGATAGTAGGCTGCCGTGATGATAACGCTTGTGGCGCTGATCATGACTAATGTGCGGAAGCCTGTGCCCATGGCTGCGGGGGCGCCCCAGGAGCCAAGGAAGACCAGCACTTCTCCAACAAACCCAACGAGACCTGGCAGGCCAAGGGATGCAAAGAAAGCCAGACCGGTCAGTCCACTGTATTCGGGCATGAAAGAGGCTAAGCCGCCAAAGCCTTCAATGTCACGGGTATGTGCTCGATCGTAAATGACTCCAACCAAGAGGAAGAGCATGGGAGATACGATACCGTGGCCCCACATTTGGAAAACCGCTCCTGTAATACTCTGTGGACTGCATGCTGCCATTCCCAGCAAAACAAAGCCCATATGGCTTACGGAAGAATAGGCGATAAGTTTTTTAAGATCTTTTTGTGCCATGCAGACGAATGCGGCATAGACAATATTGATGACCCCAAAGACGGCAACGCCATAGGCAGCCCATTTGGCGGCCTCTGGTAGAATCGCCCAGTTAAAGCGGAGCATGCCGTAGGTACCCATCTTTAGAAGAACACCAGCCAGGATGACTGAGATCGGTGTGGGAGCCTCGACGTGTGCATCCGGCAACCATGTATGAAAAGGAAACATGGGAACCTTTACGGCAAAGCCGATAAAAAGAGCCAGGAAGACAATTTTAGAGAATGCGATGCCGAGAATTGGATTGGCGCCGGCAAAAAATCCGGCCTGTCCAAGTTCAGCAAGTTTTAGCAGATTGAAAGTATGCTGTGCCGGGGTCCCATCGACCAAGGCCAGCGGAATTTCTGGAGTTGATTGGCTCGTATAGTAGAGAGCGATGACTGCCAGAAGCATGAGAACTGAACCCGCCAAAGTAAATAAGAAGAACTTAATGGCAGCGTATTCTTTGCGTGGTCCTCCCCAAATCCCAATAAGGAAATACATGGGTAAGAGCATGACTTCCCAAAAGACATAGAAGAGAAACATGTCCAAGGCACAGAAGGTTCCGTACATACCGGAGAGAAGAATGAGATAGAGGGCAAAATATCCGGATGGCTTCTTGGTAATACCAAAGGAAGCGATGCAGGCGATAAAGCCAATGATCCCGGTGAGGATAACCATCGAAATGCTGATGCCGTCGACACCAAAGAAATATTCGATATTAAATTCACGAATCCAAACAAAGTGATGGACAAACTGAACGCCGCCATTTGGATCAAACTGTCTCCACAGCTCTAATGAGAGCCCCAAAGGAATCGCAGAAAAAAGTAGTGCGATCCAGCGGTGCAGTGTGTCTGGCACTTTGAGGCGAAACACTTTGATGCCGATGATAATGAAAGCCCCGATAAGAGGGGTGAATGTCATCCAACTAAGCAATGTCGATGTCGTTGTCATGACGGACGTAACTCCCTGATAGCAGTTAATAAATTTGCGCCTCCTATAGCAGCCATCTGGGTGGATGTCCAAGACTTCTGTGCGGAAAAGCGTCCACCTGGAAGGTAGATGAGCGTAAATATTGATCGTCTTTAGTGAGAATTAGATCCGGAAGTACTTTTCATGCATGGCCTTCTGGTGAGAGGGTGCAGACGTTGAATTATAGACCTCAATCGACATTTTAGAGGGCAAAACCTGAGACGTGAGACTTACCTGGCCCCTGACCGGAGCATGACATGAAAACCGTAAGTGGCTGAAAATAAATAGGAATATGTTTTCTTCCCAAAAGGCCAAGAGGCGCCCATGGACCGTATTCTCTCTCAAGTTTTGGATATTGCGGACGATGAATAACTTGTTAGGCAGCCTCGCAAGAGGTTGTCCCTTGGCGCTTGCCTTAAGCATGCAGGGGCGAGGGCTAACACCGACTCCTTGCCATTAGGGACTGGCCCTGGTGGCCAGTCCCCTCGGTGTTGCCCTCAGCAGACTCCTGACCCAAAGTATGCGGTCGAGTAACCAAGGTTTTTGTGGCACGTGGCGGGGGTTCTACAGTAGGTAGGCGGGTCGCTGGTGCGGAGAGCTGCCGTCCGGTCACAAGACAATATTTTAGCGATACACCGATTTGTATGTGGGGCGTACAGGAACGCAGCGGATCGGTACGCAAATACAGTGGGGGCGCAAATTGTGCACTCACAAATAGAATAGAAGCATATAGAATAGGCTAATAAGCTAAGAGTAGCTCTGATAAGGAGTTACGGTGTGTGTGAGCGGGGGATGGAAACATCCCCCGAACATGTTTGGGCAAATGTTTCGGCAAGATGGCCGACAGCCTCTGCCGCTTCCTGACTTTTTCCACTAAAGAGATGGTCCGAATTCGCAATGCAGGAGAGTTTTGCTTCGCATTGGCTCTCTTCGATAAATTTTTCTACAGCATTAAATGTTCCAAACTCATCGAACTCGCCTTGAACAATACCAACTTGCATTTCTAAATTTTGCAGACCATGAAAATTATATTTTTCGAGTGGCAGTCCGATGGCAATGAAAGCGTTGGCCTGAGCTGCACCCTTTAAAGATTCTGCAATGCACCAAGCACCGAAGGAATAACCGATTACTAAAAGTGGCAACTTGGGTAATAGACCACGAAACCACCGCATACAGGTTTCCAGATCTGCGATTTCGCCCGGGCCCTCCGTATGGGCCCCTTCGCTTCGGCCGACTCCACGAAAATTGAATCGTAAGCTGGGAATTTGCGCTTCCTGAAGTATAGCCGCGCTTCTGTAGATGAGAGGGTTATCCATAGAGCCACCGTAAAGTGGATGGGGGTGGGCAAGAAGAGCTATTGCTTTTGGGGATGACGTCAGTCGCATTTGACAGTCGATAAGTCCCGCCTCACCTTGAATTAAAAATTTCTTATTGGCGTACAATTAATTTTGTTCCTTAAGCAAGTCGATACATTTCTTCGCCTCCTCATGCATGCCCAGCTGCAGATAAGTTTTGCCGAGAAGAGGTAGGACCAAGTTTTGGTCGACATTTAAATTGATTGCTTTTTCAAGATCCAGTCTTGCATCCTCAAAGCACGTCTGCTCGAATAAAATTTGCCCTTTGAGGAGATAGGAGATGCCATCTCTTGGATTTAGCTCTAAGTTCTTTGATAAAAGCTCACTGGCTTGTTCTTGCTCCTGGTTTTGTAGAAGTAGGGAGCAAATTTTATGAATGCTTGCCTGATAAAATGGTTGGGTGTGGTAGGCTTGTTCATAGTATTGGTACGCCTCCTGATAATGCCCAGAATTGGCGGCCAGATCACCAAGAGCGTTGAGTGCAGGGGCGTAATTCGGGGCGCATTGAAGAGCTGCATTCAGAGCTTCCAAGGCAAGCTCATTTTGGCCCATGCTGAGGTACTTATACCCCATGAGTAAATGACTTGTGCAGGATTTGGGTTCGAGTTTTAACGCTCGCTGAAAAGATAGAAGCGCTTGCTCTGGATTTTCCTCGATATTGGCCAAATAGAGGTGGGGGAGATAATCGTTAGGATTGCGTTCTTGTGCCGCCCGAAAGTTTTTTTTCGCCTTCTTGGGGGCATTCTGCTCCAGCAGCCCATTATAGAGGAGAGCTTCCGCTGTACTATATTCGTGCTTCCAATAATTGGACTTCGAATTTGGTTGTTGAAAGCTTGGGTTTGTCTGTATTTGGCCAAAAAGTTCGTGTACTTTCTTAGCGCTCTCTTCATGCGGTGGTCGTTTCTTTAGGAGCTCATGATAAAGGTCTCTACGTTCCCGGGCCACATTTGTTTCTATTCGATTTTGACATACATAAGAATAAGCGTTGTCCACACAGTGTTGCCTTAAAGCATCGTCCTTAATCGCTCTGTCGATGGCGTTTTCAAGCTCTTCTTCCGTTTTAAAGAAGAGGCCCCGCTCACCGTCAATCAAAGCTTCCTGGTAAGGCGGGAGGTCGGCGCAGATAGGAAACACTTTGTGGGCAGCATATTCGAGAAATTTTACATCGGAACGGCAGAGGTTAAAATCTGTTTCTTGTAGTGGACAAAGACCAATATGGAGAGACTGGATAAAGTGCAGGTATTCATTTAATGGGCCTGTGCCTCTACCTTTAAATCGTTTTCGTTCAACCCAGTCAAAAAGTTGAAGTATTTCTTTCGGGGCCATGATGGCCAAACACATTTGTGGGTAGCGCTTCAGCAAACGTTTAAAGAGAGGAATAGTCTTTTTAATATCGTCCAGGTGACCGAGAGAGCCAGCCCAGCCCAACCAAAGCTTTTCCGAGTCTTTCGGTAATGATTTAGGCGTTTCCCATAGATTATTTTTGAAGACAGCGGTGCTGCTATTGAAGTGCCCAAAATATCGTGACAGCTCGGGCATACTAAATTGTAAAAGATGGGCACTGGCAGCATAGGAGGCAATGGTTCCTTGATTGGAAGGATTTTGAAAAAATGTTGCTGCAGGGTTCCATGGTTGCACCGCAAGATAGTTGTCGTTTATTTCAAAAACGTTGAGCAACCCTTTGGCATGACGTTCGTTAAGCAGCGGCAGAAAGTCATGGTCAGCCGTAAGGCACTGAACGAGAACATCCGCATGGGGAATCAATTTGCGAATGAGTGGGGAAAGGGCGTTACCACTTACAACCACTGTATCATCGAGCATTCCAAGCGCCTGACATGGTTGGGCAGTGCGATACTGATGATCCCCTTGCCCGCCGTGGTGGGGTGGCTCTAAGTGTAGGATAAACATGATTTGTTTTTAGCATGAGCATACTATAAGCTCCAGTTCTTGTTTTCGTGAATCATGGTAACGGAGTTCCTTGTTATGTCGCATGCGCAGCCAACAAAAATATTGTTCAATGCATCCTTTGTCCTGCCTAAGGAAATAAGTCAGCCCGTCCAGGCCATTGGCATTCGTGATGGACGTATAAGTGATATTTTCTCCGAACTCCCCGAAAAGGAAGAAAATCAGGAGTGGTATGATTGTGCTGGTGGGGTGGTTGTGCCTGGTATCGTGGACGCCCATTTTCATCTGCGGAATCTAGGGCATGTGCAAAGACAGGTCGCATTGCACGGGGCGGAGGATGTTGAAGATATAGCAGCTCGCCTTTATGCCTATGAGCAAGATAACTCTGGGGAGTGGCTTTTGGGGCGGGGGTGGGACCAAAATCTTTGGTCGAAGCAGGAATTTCCGAGAGCTTCTGCGCTTGATACTTTGGACATTGATAAGCCGATTTACTTGACCCGAGTAGATGGGCACGCGGCCTGGGTAAATACGAAGGCTTTGCAGGCAGCTGGCATCACAGAAACGACGGAAGACCCTTTGGGCGGATTGATAGTGCGTGACGATCAGGGCCAAGCCACGGGCATTTTGATTGATACGGCTATGGAGCTTGTGCAGGCGGTAATGCCTGTGCCTAGCGATGAAGAAATCTGGAACGATTTTAAGGTCGCTTGTGCTCGATGTGTGCGCCTCGGAATAAGTGGCGTGCATGATATGGGCACGGCCCCGCAGGAGTTAGCGGTTCTTAAGAAAATGGAGGCGGCCGGTGAGCTGCCGCTTAGGGTAACATCTTATCTCTATGGTGAGATCGATGACCTGGCTCCTTATCTCGAGCAGAAGGTTGAGCGGCAAGGCCTCGTTCGTGTCGTTGGCGTAAAATTATTTGTTGATGGCGCTCTTGGTTCTTGGGGGGCAGCATTCTTTGAGCCTTACCATGATAAGCCAGGAGAGGATGGACTTATTCTCATAGCACCGGAGGATTTAGATTACGCATGTCAAAAGATTCAGGAAGCGGGTTATCAGATTGCGATTCATGCTATTGGCGACCGGGCTGTAAGTATGGCTTTGGATGCGATTGACAAAGCGCAAGGTGAAGCGCAGGCAAGGCATCGTGTAGAACACGCCCAGGTTATTCGTCCATCCGATCGAGAACGTTTTATCAGACTTGGGGCCATTGCAAGCATGCAGCCCTGTCATGCGGTTAGTGATATGCCATGGGTTGGGGACCGCTTGGGGCCGGAGCGTGTCGAGCATGCTTATACGTGGCAGACGCTAATAAAGAACGGGGTGCCTTTGGCTCTTGGCTCCGACGCGCCAGTAGAGAGTGAGGACCCTTGGTGGGGATTTTATACCGCGGTGAACAGGCAAGATCTTGCTTGCCAACCAGATGGGGGGTGGCATGGTCACGAAAGCCTGAGTGCGGAGCAAACGCTGCATGGTTTTACTCGGGGTGCGGCCTATGCTTCTGGAGATGAAGATTTAGGGGAGATTCGTGTGGGAGCTTTGGCCGATCTCACGGTTGTAGATCGAAATCCACTAGATGTTAAATCTCAGGAGCTTCGAGAAATACGCTGTTTGCAAACTTGGGTTAATGGGCACCAAGTTTTTCAGCGAAACGATCTATCCTAGATTAGAGTTGAGACTGCCTGAACCCGCTCAAAGAAACCGGCTGGGCTTAGGTAGTGAAACTGATAGCGACCAAGGACGACAGTGTCTTTATTTTTCACCGGAACTCGGGCTCTCGGAGCAACTCGCTTGCCGGCGACCATGGTGCCATTAAGCGCACCCAGATCGCAAATGACAACGCGCATAGGCTCGTAAAAGAACTGGCAATGTTGCTGAGAAACTGAATATTCAGGAATAACCACATCATTTCCTGCGACGCGTCCAACGGTGATGCCTGGGCCTGGCTTGCCGTCACCACTTTTACATACGGGCCAAACTCTGTCGGCCAAACTCTCTGTCTGCGAGACTTCTTCCATGTTGGCGATGCTGATCACTGCTGTTTTGCGGCCGGCCACTTTGCGATTGTCATCAATTTGTCCCAGCATGCCTACACCAACCAGGACCGGAGTTCGGAATTTGTTCTTGAATTCGGCGGGGCCGACTTCTTTGAGAACTTTTACATAATCTTTGATAAACTTCGGATTATCCATAGTACAAACCTCTGGCCCCCATTCGTATCACCGCTTCAAGTAAGCGGCAAGACATTTGGTCGTTGCCAATTTCCTTGAAAATACGCTATTTTCCAAAGAGCATAAGCTCTGAATGAATCATTAAACGGAATAGATTTCGATGGAAGAGGATAAGCAGACAAGCTCAGCGGCGACCAGCCCAAACACAGGGAGTGTGGAAGAGGTTGGTGAATCAGCAGAGTTTGACGCAGCCAAGGCGCAAGAAGAGCGCATGAGTGCGGCGCGGGAAGTTTTGCGCGCGTTTATGGCGGTAATGAAAAATATTCGCCTGTTCAATAAAGAACACTCCCAGGTTCAAACCCAACGTAAAATATTACTTGATCGTTTAAATAAGTTTCTTGATGCCTACGGTGATCTGGATTTTGAATTGGAAGCCATACAGATCTTATATTTGGGAATCTCAATTCATCAAGTCAACCGTCCAATGGAGAATCCGTTTTTTGTTTTGTTTCAGGAAGGTGTGCGAAATATCGTTTTTCAGCCGGACTTAAGTGAAGAAGAGATTGACCTTTTTATAGAGTCTATTGCTGAGAGCAATAAGATTGATGCGACAGAAGACAATGCGGTTACCCGTTTGTGGGAAGCAGATCTGGAGCACATCGAGATGAATATGCTCGACCTGTTTTCTGACAAATATATTCGGGTTGGAGATACGGAAAGTGAAGAGGGGGATGATGGGACAGAATTTGATGATCTTCTATCAGCAGCTCTTAAAGATCGCCTTGACCCGGATGACGATATTTCAAAAGAGGCTGCGAGCATTTTAGCTATTCACGATTCGAACCTCATAGGAGAGCACGGCCTTAGTGAGTTAAGCGAAGTGGAAAAGGCAAAAGAGCTTGAAGAACGGGCCAACACCCATGAACTTGATCCTGAGCTTGTTAAGCATTGGTGTAAAGAGTTAACGCGTCCCCCGAGGAATGTGCCCCAGCGCTTTGTTGATGTGGTTTTGGCATTGAATCAGGGCAATAATAATCGAGAGCAGATTGAGGCGGCACGAGATGCGATTGTTGCGGTTGTGTTGGAGTACGTTGAAGTGGGTCAGTTTCAGCTTGCTTGGGATGCATTGCTGGGGCTTGAGGGTTTTTTACAGAACGCGCCAGACCTGGGGCTTTTTGATGATGAAGTTTTTGAAAGGCTTGAAGAAACTTTTCCACTGGGGGTGCGCCGACTTGATGAAAAACAAGTCAAAGGTGCGGCTGCTTTTTGGCGCAGAATCCCAGACTCTATCCAGAAAAAGATTCTACGTAATCTCTTGCGCGCACCGAACTCCCGTTTGATCCGTTTGCTGCCACAGGTGGTAAAGGTTGCGGGTGTGGAAACCAAGAAATACCTGAAGGATATGATGCAGACCGCTGATCCTGAAGTAACGGCAGCATTTCTTGAGCTGGTTGTGCAGGTTATAGGCAAGGGCGCAAAGAGTATCATCGACGAGAATCTTCAACGGCCCGAAGAAAATGTTAGACGCGCGGCCTTCATGGCTCTAAGTAAGCTCAAGCCGGAGGAGGCTGCCCCTGAGGCGGTGAAGCTTCTCTTCGATAAAGATTTGCAGATTCGTGAAAGAGCACGTTATGTTTTGGAGTCTCTCAAGGATCCGCGTTTGGTTAAAATTTTTGAGAAAGGTGTCTATGGTAAGGATTTTCCTAATTTAGGGCTCGACGAGAAGCGGGCGTTCTTGGTCTCAGCAGGACGTTTAAGTCGTGATGGCGGTCTCGGTTTTATTCGAAAGTTGGCGGGGCAAGGGAATTTGCTTTCCCCTATGCGGACGAAAGAAACCCAGTCTGCAGCGTTGCAGGCTTTAGGTATTCTCAAGGACACAGACTCCCTGCAGATGCTTGAAGAGCAAAAAAAGAGCTTAAAAAATTCCCAGTTGATAAAGAGTGCGGCAGGCTATGCCATTTCGGTTATCATGCGAGACAAAGGGAAGCCTGCTTCTAAAGGACAAGCTCCTGCAAGCTCGCCGCAAGAGCAATCTAAAGAGCAAGACTCTGCCAAGAATGCAGAAGCTGTCAAAAGCGCTGAAGGCTCTGCAGAAAAAGCACCGGAAGCAGGGGCCGCAGGGGATAAGACAGAGCAAGGAGAAGCAGGGCAAACGCAGCCAGCAGAGAAGTCGGCAGAAGCGCCGGTTGAAGCCTCGCCTGTGGAGTCATCTGATACAGAACGTGCAGAGGAGACTGTCTGATGAGCAATGCAGGTGCATTACCTGGGGCAGAGCCAGATTTTCAGGACCTGGCACGTACAGCTCTCAATTCAATTTTTGTTTTAATAAAGACCATCCAGGTTTATGAGCCCGACAACTCTGTTTTTGAGCGACCGATGCAGGCCTTCTGCGATTCTGTAAACAAGCTGCTTGAGGAAAAACCAAAAGTTGAATTTCGAGTTATTGGCCAGCTCGTTTATATCAACAAGGTGTTTGTACGCATTGATTCCAATATGCACGAAAACCTTAAGGGTTTGCTTGATGTTTTTGAGGAACTCCAGATTAACGAGCTTGTATTTAAAGAAGCAATTCAGTCAGAGAATATTATGAACTTTCTTTTAGAGATACGTAAGTATTTACAGGAGGAGGAGCATGAAGGGTCATTTCGCTCAAAAGAATTTGAGGGAATGAGCACGGGCATGATCGAGCTTGAAGACGACAATGAGAAGCGCATTGAAATGTCTGACAGCATGCGAGCCTTACGAGCGTATCTGAGTGCTTTGTTGACTCTCAAAGCGATGATCAAGGGGGCGGAGACAGGGAAGAAAGTATGGTTAGCCCCTGTTAAAGGCGCGATTCAGGATCTGGTGACCCATGTTTATGCGAATGACGCGATGATGTTAGGCATTGCCCAGTTACCTCACTATAGACATAAGCACTTTAATCGTTTGGTTAATACGGCAATCTTGGTCATAGCCATGTGCAGGCAGCTAGGCGCAGATAAAATCAGTGCGGCTAAAATGGCGCTGAGTGCGGCTGTGCACGATCTGGACTGGAGCAATAAAGGTGATCGAAAAACAACGATGCAGCAGCTTATTCGTATTTACCGTGGTGATGTTATCGGCAGAGAGCGTCTTTTAACCGTTGATTTGCTGGATGATGTCGATGGTTCGATTCCTGCGAAATTTATTTCGGTGGCATCAGCTTATGAGCGACTGAGCGCGCTGGGGGATGATAACGGACCCGTGCCTGGTGATGAGATCCTTCGCCGCATTGAGGCAGGGGTGGGCACCACATACGATGATTTGGCAGTAAAAATTCTTGTTAATGTTGTCGGCTTGTTTCCTGTCGGAACGACAGTGGAGTTATCGACTGGCGAATTTGCAGTTGTCATTGAAATGCCTGAGGATGGCAGAGCTTTGTCCGCGCCAATGGTTAAGGTGATACGCGATGCATCTGGTAATGCGGCAGATGGAAGGATGCTGGACCTTGCGGAAGCCGATTCCCCGACCATTAAAAGGGGAGTCCCCCCTGGGGAGCTTGAAGTGAACACCGCATCATTCTTTTTAGTTTAAAGTGTTTTAAGCGTTTGCTTTGAGTTGACGCATACGAGTGTCATTCATCGCGACACCTTCGCGCCAGCCAATGGATTGAGAGAGTCGCAAGGATTCTTCAAAGTCGGTCTGCGCCTTTTCTAAATCTTGCTTTTGCATATATAGGCAGGCCAAATTATGTTTAGCCTTAGCGACGGTTAGGAGGTCGCCAAGCTGCATGGCCAT
>CAXGWX010000092.1:0-11554 GCA_964013445.1 uncultured Bdellovibrionales bacterium
CGCCAGCATCGCCTCGAACTCGCTGGCATACCAGTTGAAGCTCAAGAACTTTTATCACGCTTGGTGTGTTCTCGCTGGAAATTTTTCCACCATCCTTTGGCAAAACTTTTTTGATGTCTGCGAAAAACGTTTTGAGATGCCACGCCATGTCGCCTTTCCTTATCTTGAAAAAGTGACAGAGCAATTGCAGCGCGATGGTGCCCCTCTTACCGGGCCGCTTGTACGCGGAGACACAAAAACCGTTCAAGGACATCTCGATAGCCTGGCGGGCGAACCTTTTCAGGATATCTATGCCGCTTTTGTCAAAACCTTTGCAGCCCTGAATCAAAAGGAAGAAATCGATGCCTAGCATTAAGCGCTTAGCTCAGCTGAAAGATGAAAATCGCAAGATTTCGATGGTCACAGCCTACGACTACACCGCTGCGCGCATCCTCAACGAATCCAACGTTGATGTGCTCCTGGTTGGCGACAGTGCTTCGATGGTCATGCACGGGCACAGCACGACAGTTCACGCCACCCTTGAAATGATGGCATGGCATACGGCTGCTGTCTGCAAAGGGGCGCCGGATAAAACCGTGGTGGCGGATATGCCCTTTCTCGCACATAGGGGCAGTCTGGATACAACAATGGATGCGGTCAATCTCTTGATGAAAGCGGGTGCCACCGCTTTGAAAATCGAAGGTGCGGACGGCTCCCTGGAAACCATTGCCCATATCTGCCAATCAGGTGTGCCTGTGATGGGTCATCTGGGTTTAACGCCCCAATCCGTCCATCATTTGGGCGGCCACAAAGTACAAGCCACCAACGAAGAAGAGGCTCAGGCTTTGATTGAAAATGCTCTGGCGCTGGAAAAAGCTGGAGTCTTTGCTCTGGTTCTTGAGATGGTACCTGCAGATTTAGCCATGAAGGTCACGGACCGCTTAAGCATACCAACCATTGGCATCGGCGCTGGCCCCGCCACATCGGGGCAGGTCTTGGTTTGGCACGACTTACTCGGCATGAACAAAGATTTTGCGCCGCGGTTCTTACGTACCTACCTCAATGGTTTTGACGATATTTTGGGCGCTTTGAATAAATATGACGCGGATGTAAAAAATCGGGAATTCCCAAACAAAGACGAGAGTTACTGATGCAAGTTCACAAAAGTATAGACTCCTGGCTGCTGGCCCGCAAACAACTCGGAGCAATCTCGATTGGCTTTGTTCCCACAATGGGCGCCCTGCATCAAGGACATCTGGAACTCATCGAGCAGAGCATTCAGAACAATGAACACACTGTCGTCAGCATTTTTCTCAATCCAACCCAATTCAATGAGACAAAGGATTTTGAAAACTACCCACAAACTTTAAATGAGGATATCGAATTACTTCGTAAGGCAGGGGTGGACACCCTCATCTTGCCCGATGCGGATGAAATCTATGCTGACAAATACAGATTTATTGTCAGCGAGAAGGAACTTGCCAGCAAGCTCTGTGGCAAGCATCGCCATGGACACTTTGATGGCGTACTAACCGTTGTTCTAAAACTCTTCAACATTGTACGACCACAGCGGGCCTATTTCGGCAAAAAAGATTTCCAACAATACCTTCTTGTTCAGGAGATGGTCCGCGCCCTCTTCCTTGATATTGAAATTGTTGGCTGTGAGACCGTGCGCGCTGCAAACGGTTTGGCCTTGAGCTCAAGAAATGCAAAACTTAGTGAGGCGCAGATTGAAAAAGCCACTTTGCTTTATCGGGCCCTCAAATCAGAAAAACCTATTCCCGATATTAGCGGCGAACTCGAAGCAAGCGGATTTAAGATAGATTATATTGAAGACTATGCGGGACGACGCCTGGGCGCTGTCTGGCTTGGAGATGTGAGATTAATTGACAATGTCGAAAAACATTCTCTTTAAAATAAGTGGCTCAATTGCCGCTTACAAAAGTGCCATCCTCATATCCCGGCTGGTTCAGGATGGGCACCAGGTGCAGTGCGTCGCCACACCTGCGGCATTAAAGTTCATCGGCAGCGCTACACTGGAGGGGCTCACGCGCCGGCCTGTTCTTTCCGACCTCTATGAACAAGGCCGGATGATGGAACATATCGATTTGAATCGATGGGCCGATCTAACTATCCTCGCCCCTGCCACCGCCAATCGCATCAACCGTATGGCTCATGGCTTAGGCGACGACCTTGTCAGCGCCCTCTTTCTAGCGCACGACTTTAAGAAGCCCTATTTTGTCGCTCCCGCCATGAACTCCAAAATGCTGGAGCATCCCAGTACACAAGAGGGATTGAACAAGCTTTGCCAATGGGGCGTTAAAATTCTCTCTCCGACTGAGGGTTCTTTAGCCTGCGGCGAAACAGGGTCAGGGCGCATGCAGGAGCCAGAAGATATTTACCAGACCATCGTCAAAGAGTTCTCTGCCTCGGACAAGGAAGAGGCGGCCTTAAAGGTCTTAGTGACCGGTGGAGGAACCAAAGAAGATATCGACGGCGTAAGATTTCTCAGCAATTTAAGTACGGGAAAAACCGCCTGTACCATAGCGACCCATCTGCATGAACAAGGGCACGAAGTGACCTTTCTGCAAGCGACCGGCTCTGCGCAAGCGTCTGAACAACTCACGGTCCGTACTTTTAGCGATTTTACTTCTCTTGCAAACCTACTCAAGGAAGAGCTCAAAGCCGGCTCCTATGATGCGCTCATTCATGCGGCGGCGGTGAGTGACTACTCGCTGGAAGTTCTGAAAACCGATGAAGAGGAGTATCCTTTACCCTTGCGCGAAAAACTCTCTTCACAAAGAGAGAAAATTAACCTGGAGCTTAAACGTAATCCAAAGCTTATCGATCAAGTTCTTTCTTTTAATCCGGACAAGAAGACAAAGCTGGTTGGATTTAAATTCACCAACACCACATCCGAAAAGGAGCAAAAGAGTCAAATAGAGAAACTCTTCGCCGCATCGAAGGCAGACCTCATCGTGCATAACGATAAGACAACCCGTGTTGACGATGAACAGCGAGGATTTCAACTCTATGCAAAGCCGGAAGAACCTCTGGCTGTGGCTGCCAACGCGCAAGAGCTGGCGATCATTATCGAACAAACATTAGCCTCACCGGAAAGTGAGAGATTATCCCCATGATATTATGCCTCGACATCGGTAATACCCATATTTATGGCGGCGTGTTTGACGGTGAAGATCTGGCTCTGCGTTTTCGCAAACCATCGCAGGTCAGAGCCTCCTCCGATGAAATAGGGTTGTTTCTGAAGTCCGTGCTGCGGGAAAACAACATTCAGCCGGAAAACATTCAGGCCATAGGCCTATGCTCTGTGGTTCCGGATGCAATCTACTCAACGCGCTCGGCCTGCAAAAAGTATTTTGACCGCACCCCCTTCGAGCTAAACGCGGAGGTGAGTTCCGGGCTTAAAGTATCCTACAACAACCCAAAGGATGTTGGCGCCGACAGAATCGCCAATGCGATTGCGGCCTCAACAATGTACCCGAATCGGAATTTAGTTCTGGTCGACTTTGGTACCGCAACCACATTTTGTGCTGTCAGCAAGGATCGTGAGTATCTTGGCGGCGTCATTCTTCCTGGCTTACGCATCGGCATGGAGGCCCTTGAAGATCGAACCGCAAAACTACCACCGGTCGAGATTGTAAAAAGACAAAAAGTCATTGGGCAGGATACGATCTCCTGTATTCAGTCAGGCATCTATTTCGGCAATTTGGGAATGGTCAAAGAAGTTCTTTCGCAAATTCAAAATGAAGCCTTCTCCGACACGGAACCCTTCGTTGTTGCGACCGGAGGTTTTGCCTATCTCTTCAAGGAAAGCAACCTCTTCGATAAAATTGAGGCAGATCTGGTCTTACACGGCATCCGGCTAGCGATGACCCACGAGCACAATTAATCTACCTGCCCGGCAAATAATCAAGCAGCCCTTCAAGTCGAGCCCACATATCAGTCTTCGGCTTGCTCTGATAAGCCAATGACCGCAGCACCGCCCCAAACCCTGGTTGCGCATAATCACATTCCAAAAGCTGGGTGATGGGTTTATTTTCCTGCTGAAGAAAACAGAACTGAGTAATCAACTCCTCACTGCACGCACCAACCAAAAGAGCACTCAAACAACGACCTGTTTGCGCATCAATATCGACTTCAATAAAGCCTGCCGCGTCTCCACCACTATGAATATCCGCATGGTCCTTAAAATCCTGCCGCAATGTTTGAATTTCATCCGCATCCTTTTCTCGCCCTCCACTATCACCTAAGACAAACATTGGCGGCGTTGTGGGTACTCGCAAAGGAACCGGAAAATCACCAATTTTGTGACGACGAAACATCAGAGCATTCTGCAAAAGTCCCTGCACTTGACCAATAGACCATTCCTCTTGCTGGCTGTACAAACGAACGTTCGTTAAAGCATAAATTTTCGAGTTAGTGGTTCGCCAGTACTCGTCGAGCACAAGTTCTTGGGCGCGTAGACTTATTTGTGCAGCCTTCAATTCACTTACGGAAAGCTTCAACATCGGCGCATCGGCGCAAATCAATTGCGTCGTTTCAATTTTTTCTTGCTTATCACCAAAAGCGATTAAAAGATTCGCCCGACTATTCTCCTCGAACTCGACCTCCAATGCATCCCGCCCCAACAAAAGTTCGATTCCTGCCGACTCCATCTCTTTTCGCACCACCTGCGCCGCCTCCAATGGGAACCCGTGCAAAATCTCTCCATCGCCCGATAACATGCGCACCCGCACTCCTCTTTTCACAATAGACTGCGCCAGAGCACAGGCCTGTGGGCCAGTTCCTGTGATGACCACTTCCTCAGGTAAAGGAGTCTCTACGTCTATGCAATCGGGGGTAAGAACATGCTTTTGCACCACCCCTGGGATCTTCGGCAAATACCACTTCAACGAAGGAACCAATACGGCTCTTGAAAAAGTAACCGCCTGTCCGTCAACCTCGACACAAGTGTCATCAACAAAAGATGCCTCTGAATAGAAACAGTCCACTCCCTTTGTGGCTAATTCAGAAAAAAGTGACGCATCTTCTTTGGCATCGCTAATCCAAGCTAAAGAAAGACCATAGCGCAAAGCCTCAAGGCACAGAGCTTTTGCCGGCTCTCCTCCCCCGAGCACAACAAGACGGTAACCTGACCTGGCTCTAGGGTTTGTCCAAACATCCACTGAGCTTTGATGTTCGTCCAGCTGAATTAAATTACTTTCCACCAAGTTTACCTCTTCCTTTTCGCATCATGGGCCAAGACCTATCCAAGGTCAATTTGCCTGCAGAAAAGCTTTTAGCTCTTCGACTTGTGCATCGCCAATATGTCGAGCCAAAACCTTTTCTCCCTCTCGAATTGACTTCAACCCCCACTCGATACGTAAACGTGCCTTTTCTATCTCTCCAAGACCATGGAATTGAGATTCTGCATCTAAACGCTCCCTTAAGCGTGACAAAACCAGAGCCGCAGCCACCGAGACATTGTAGCTTTCCGAGAAACCAACATTCGGCAGTGTAATAAATGCATCCGCTTCCTCCAGGAGCGCTGTCGAGAGCCCTTCCTTTTCCCCACCCATGAAAACAGCAATCGGCTTATTTAAAGAAATTTCATCCGGGGTTTCTCCATTACGATGAGGTGTGGTGGCGGCAATCCGATACCCTTGTTTTTTCAGCGCCTGCGCACACTCCACACTCTCGGAATAATAAGAAGTAGAAAGCCATTTTTGTGCCCCTTGCGAAATAGACTCCGCCACCTTGAGCAAGTTATAACTTTCAACCACATGCACATCCTGAATCCCTACACCATCACAGGTGCGCATAATGGCCCCGGCGTTGCGCTCCATATAGATATCTTCAATCACAGCACAAATATGGCGCGTCCTCTTACTTAATACATTTTCGAAAAGTGTCTGGCGCTCTGTGCTCAGATAATCACAGAGAATCTCATATATACCCGCTATTCTGCTATCGTTCATTTCAATTGTATCCGGAAAAAATATTTTGTCGCCAAGCGACAAAAACCGATGTTATGCTCAGCAATACACCAATCGGTGCAAAAACAAAATGCGGCGCATGCCCCTGCAACAAAGCCTCAACATAGAGCGGAAAAGGGTGCAGGTAGATTGGCTTAAACATCACCCCCATGAGGCTACCGACTCCTGAAATCAAAACGGAGATACCCCCTAAAAACACTACTGCCCCAGTCCAAATCCGCCGATTAAACCGTGGTGTTTCCCCTTTTTCATTATGAACGCGAAGGATGCCAATGAGTCCTAGACTTAAGAAAGGCATCAACGGCAAAAGATAGCGCTGCCCGTATTGGGCGTGCCCGATGGTCTGCATTGTACAAAGGTGCAAAAAAGTGAGAACGCATGCGGCAAGCAAAGCATAATATTCCTGCCGATGTTCCTTCGACCAAAAGACAAAGCCGAGCAAGGCAAAAACAAGAACCGGAGAAAACATATAGAAACTGTTCGCCGGTGAAATCAGATAGAAGTCGAGCTTCTCGAGAATATTGGTCCAGGACCAACGTGGCAAAGCCACATCATAACCGCCGATAATATGGGGGAAGTTCAGCAGGTCGTCAAAAACAAAATAGTTGTAAAGAAAAGTGGGAACAAGAGCCCCAAGACCTGAGAGCGCAAAAACGAATACAGGCCTCCATCGACAAAAGGCCATGATATAAACGGCAGTGCCCAATACACAACCAAAGGGTAAGAGGGACGAAAAGAAAGTAAAGCCGGAGAAGAACCCGGCCGCAGCAACAAAAAGTAGCCGCCTCTGTGACGACAATTCTGAACGAATGCGCTGCGCGTAGAAGAGCAAATAAAAACCTAAGAAAGCGAAAAACGTTCCAAAGACATCGTGATGGGTAACCCCGGAATAAGGCCAGACCACGGTACCAAATATGGCCAGACCACTGACCAGCAAAGCACGCTTAAGGCTTAAATAATAATTGGCGATCTGAAAAAGAAAGACTGCCATCAAGGCAACCAGCAAGGTCGAGCTTAATGCGGTCATGACGCTGGAGGTCAGCATATAATCCTCTGCATAGGAAAATCCTAAAGTGCGCAGGAGATTGTAGATCGCCGCACCAAAAACAAAGAGACCCGGTTGCTTACAAACATAGGTATGCCCCTTATATTCAAAGATATCCCCTTCCGGCTGCATATGGGGATGGGATGAACCTTCAAAATACCAGGTTCCCCGCTCCGCCAGGGCTTCAATCCCTATCTGCTGAAGATTGAATTGCCAGGTATCCGCACTGTTGATGGTTGCCAGCAAAACCCCATAAACAAAAACGAACCATAGCAGGCTTAAGGGTATCTGCAGCTCTTGTTGTGCTAAACGGGCCATGGTTGTCTAAAATCAAGCATATCGGGCAAACTTGCACAAATAGAAAGTGGCACTGCAAGCACCGCACAAATTGTGCAACATCTGCATGGCTGCTGTGGAAGCCTCCCCCGGCCGGCCTGCCGCCCAAAAATACCAAAGTAATTACAGACAGTTAGATGCGTGAAACTGGGCTAAAAATACTCTTTTTGGCACCCTACTTGCTCATTAATACAGGGAATACGGTTTGAAGGAGAAAACAATGAATGCAGCCCTATACACCCCAAAAACAGAGCGTGGCTTCATCGCCCTCATCTTGAGCATTTTGCTCAGCGCCTGCGGTCAAGGCTATATCATCAACGACACCCAAAGCGCAGAGCTACCAGAAAACAACGAGCCCGAGCATGTCAATGAAAGTATGACCACGAGCAAAGCCCCAGCCAATCAGACCGGCCAAGTCAGTGTGCCAACGGTGGTTGAATTAGGTGATTGTCCCGTCAATGTTTCAACCAATGGTACCCTTGAATGTAAGCGCCTGGCCGTATCCTGCGGCGGCTATGACCAAACGGAAGTCCGTGTCCGCATCCATTCTCCAAATACACGAATTGCACCAGCGGGAACCATCATTTTCGGCTCCGGCGGCACCGGCACGAATTGGGTGTACAACCCGAGCAACCCGGACAACAAAATTCATACAGCCATGAATCGCCTTCTTGATGGGGGCTACACCCTGGTAGAGCGAGCCTGGGCTGATGGCTGGTGGGGCGTGGGTCAGGCAGGTGATGGACTCGTAGGCCCCGCCTGTCGCTATATTGAACTGGCGAAATGGATCAAGGGCAACATCCATTCCCAAGGCGGATTCTGTGCTATGGGAAATTCCGGAGGTTCCAGCGAAATTGCCTACGGCTTAACCCATTGGAATGGGGATGCGGTTTTCGACTTCACTCTGCTTTCTGGTGGACCACCAATGGGCAACATCGCCAAGGGCTGCTTTCCGAATCAAGTGCCTAATTGGAAAAACCAATGCTTGAACCTGTGGAATCAATACGGCCACGCCGATGCCTGCGGCCGATTGGATATTGATCCGATTGTTATGAATGACCCAAATTACAGCGGTCCGGTCGTCGCTTCCGACAGCGCTTGCGGTTATGCCAGCGCTCAGAGTGCTGAGTTTGATGCGGCTTTTGCCACACCCAATCAGCCGTCCATTTGCTCCACTCAAACCCCTGGAACCTCGACCTATCTGGCGCACGAAAGTGTTCTTTCGCCCAACGCGGTCTACGACTACCCAAGCACGGATATGCACTTTATCTTCGGCACCGCCGATTGCACCGAAGCCGCTCTCTTAGGCAAGCTCTACGTCAAGAAGATTACCAGCCAGCGCACCATGGAGCATCTCGATGGCGTGGTCCACAGCATCTGGAAGGATTTGCATGGTGCCAAGCGCGCTCAGCAAATCCTTAAAAATCGCTGCCACTAAGGCTCTTGCCAAAAGCTTAAAAAACCGTTAGCCGCTTGGGCATGACGGGTAAACAAGCTCAAAG
The DNA here is from genome assembly GCA_964013445.1 of uncultured Bdellovibrionales bacterium. Lineage (GTDB taxonomy): Bacteria > Myxococcota > XYA12-FULL-58-9 > XYA12-FULL-58-9 > JASMKV01 > JASMKV01. The sequence goes on from CAXGWX010000092.1 coordinate 8,859, forward strand.
TGTTGCGGTAAAGGAAGTGCTTAGCCAGGAAGACCTCGAACGCTGTTTCGAGGTGCGCCGCATCGTCTTCATGGTTGAACAAGCGGTCCCGGAAGCAGAAGAATACGATGGGCTCGACAAAGATTGCCTGCATTTTATGGCCAGTCTTGAGGACAAGCCCGTAGGCACCGCCCGCCTGCGCATCACCGACGAGAACCAAGCCAAAGCCGAACGGGTCGCGGTCTATAAAGAGGTGCGCGGCTATGGGATTGGCCGGCTGCTGATGGAAGCTTTAGAAAATAAAGCACGAAGCTTAGGCCATCAAAGCATGCTGCTTTCTTCCCAGACCCATGCCATCCCTTTTTACGAACGCATCGGCTATAAGGCCTACGGGGATATTTTTATGGATGCGGGCATTCCCCACCGCTGGATGCGTAAAGCTTTAACGGCCTAACGCTTTGGCGCGACAAAACCAATCTTGCGATAGACTTTCGATAAGGTCTTGCGGGCACGCGTATAGGCATCCTGCGCACCGCTGGCCAGCACCTCTTCGAGATAGCCCTTGTCGGCCATAATCTCGTTGTAGCGGCTTTGCACCGGTCGTAAAACTTCCACCACCAAATCCGCCAGATCCGCTTTGAAGTCGCCATAGAGCTTGCCGCTAAAACGTTTTTCAATCTCCTCGAAGCTCTCGCCACTCAACACCGAATACATGCTGATAAGATTAGACAGCCCGGGCTTCGACTCGTCGTAACGTACCTCCGAGCCGGAATCGGTCACCGCCCGCTTAATCTTCTTCACCAGCACTTCCGGCGGGTCGAGCAAGCCCAGAATATTGTTCAGGTTTTCGTCGCTTTTCGACATCTTCTTTTCCGGCTCCTGCAAGCTCATAATACGTGCACCGGTCTTAGGGATATAGGGCTCAGGCACCACAAAGGTCTCGGAGTAGCGGTTGTTAAAGCGCTCGGCCACATCCCGAGCCAACTCAAGATGTTGTTTTTGGTCCGCACCTACCGGCACCAAATTGCTTTGATAGAGTAGAATATCCGCCGCCATCAACACCGGATAAGAAAACAAACCAATATTCACATTCTTTTGGTTTTGCGATTTATCCTTAAACTGGGTCATCCGGGAAAGCTCGCCCATATAGGTCACCGAATTGAGCACCCACATGAGTTCCGCGTGTTGCGGCACATGAGACTGCATGACGATGGTGCTTTTGGCAGGATCGATGCCGCAGGCAATATATTGGGCGACAAAAGACAAACAACGCTTGCGCAATTCGGCGGGCACCTGTGGCACCGTAAGCGCGTGCATATCCACCACCAAAAAGATATTGTCGTAGTTTTCCTGCAACTCCACCCAGTTCTTAAGCGCACCGATGTAGTTGCCAATACAAAGATGGCCTGAAGGTTGAATGCCCGAGAGCATCACCGGTTTTTGTTCTGTGCCCATATGAGACGAACTTACCTAAGATCGACAGGATGCTCAAGCCATTCAATTCAATGGGTAAAATAAAGGATGGCTTAAAAACAACAACGCCGGGACAAAAGCCCGGCGTCGTCTGAATAAAAGGAAGGTATGAAAATTTATTAGCCGCCGAGCTGAAACTCTTCGCCTAAACCGTCAGCTGGGTTTTTGTTGCTGATGCAAACGATGGCACGATGGATGCCATGGTCGGCGCCCAGCTCAGAACCACTGCCCGCTACAGGCTGGACATCAAAAGATGCGTAAGTTGGTACGAAATAATTCCCCCAAGGCGTAACAGCCTCTGCTTCAGGACTGATAACCGGGCTGTTCGTCGCGCCTGAGACTTCATAGACAACAAAGGCAGGATTGTAGCCGTTATTTCCTGAAGGTACCTCAACAACCGTAATGTATTTTTCATGCCCCGAATTTAAATCAGCTTCTACATCCGTATAGAGCTGCTCCCAACCCGTACCATTGCCGCCCGGAGCCGCATAAGACACATATCCGGGACCACCGTTGGCAAAAGAAGGCGTGGCCGCAAGTTGAGAAGAAAGATTGATCTGGCTGGCACCAGCCGGATTTGCCTGCCCTGCTGTATCAAAAGTTACGCTACCGGATAAGGGATGCTCAGATTCTGCCTGCGCCATCACCGGTTGGCCAACCCACTGAACCTCATGAGAGGTGCCACCGGTGGCCACATAAGCAGCGTAATGGGCCTGTCCGTGCGGTGTATGAATACCGGCAACGCCTCCCAAGGAGGAACAATTGCCCAAACAGGAACCGTCATCCACATTGGCCATAGGGTTGTAATTCATGGCGTCTGGGTCGGTACAACCAGGAATGGGATCGACAGGCGTATCGTCTCCATTGTCGGAAGTGTCATCGCCTTTTTGCGGTACTGCTTCGAGTTCAATATGGTCACCAAAGCCTCCTCCTTTTTTACCCGGATTGCGCTTCTTACCTTTACCTTTGAGTCCGTCCTGGACCTGAGCGGTTTGCGCCTGCTCAAGGGTAGAGAGGTCAGCGCCACAAGCGCTTAAGAGAAAAAGAACTAAGATAGGGGCTGCATATGTTTTCATCGTCATTTCCTTTGTTGTATTGATACCTCTTGATAGAGCAAAGCCTGTGCCAAAAGAGCCTGGCCGGCCCCGAGGCAACCGTTTGTTATTATTGCGTTTTCCGGGTTCTCTCTCCGCCCCATTTTGCCCAATCCCTGGATAGTGCAAGATTTGCCTGATCGTTCGTGC
>CAXGWX010000093.1:0-11502 GCA_964013445.1 uncultured Bdellovibrionales bacterium
GGCGGCGGTGGTGGTGACCGCTTCCCATAATCCACCGGCCTATAATGGCTTTAAGGTCTACTGGGAAAATGGTGCGCAAATTATTTCACCCCACGATGTGGGGATTGCTCAGGCCATTGATGCAGCGGCGCAGGGGTCCATCGAGTGTTTGGATATGGCTGCGGGAAAATCTCAAGGGTTGCTGGAAATACTTGGTGCGGATTCCGCAGCGGCCTATGAGGATGCGGTTCTGGAGCGGGCCTTGCATCCTGCCAAGGAACGCTCCGTACGTTTGGCCTATACACCTCTGCACGGGGTTGGGGCAAAATTGGCGGAAGGGTTGCTCGAGCGGGCAGGCTTTGAAGTACGAACTGTCGCATCCCAGCGCGAGCCGGATGGGGATTTCCCCACGGTGAATTTTCCAAATCCGGAGGAGGATGGGGCCATGGATGCGGTCTGCGCTCTGGGGGAAGAGATGGATGCGGATTTGGTGTGTGCCAACGATCCGGATGCGGATCGCTTGGCGGTGGCGGTGAAGAAGGGTCCGGGAGAGTATCAAATGCTCACCGGTGACCAAATTGGTGTCTTGCTTGGGGCCGATCGAATTTCCAGCGCCGAGGATAAGAAAGTGGCGGTGGCCAGCTCGATAGTTTCCTCGCAAATGCTTGGCAAGATTGCCAAGGCGGCGGGGGTGTCCTTTGCTGAGACCCTGACCGGATTTAAATGGCTGGGGAATTATGGACTGGCCAGGGAAGCCCGGGGTGAAAAATTTATTTTTGGCTACGAAGAGGCCATTGGTTATAGCGTTGGCGGTTTGGTCTATGACAAGGATGGTTTAAGTGCGCTGCTGGCTTTTGCTGAACTGGCGGATACTTTGGCGAAAAAAGGTGAGAGTGTTCTGGATTATCTTTGCCAGCTTTATCGCCAGCATGGTTTGCATTTAACGACCCAGCAGAGCATTGCCCTGAAGCCGGGCGAAAAGGCCGGCGCTCTCTGCGATGCATTACGGGTCAATATGCCGACTCAGGTGGCCGGATTAGAGGTGGATTCGGTCTGGGACCTGCTGGCTCCAGAGACAACACCGGTCCATATGCCCGAGCCCCTGCCCGCAAGCGATGTTCTGACTTTCTATTGTGCCGGTGGCGTCCGCATTATGGTACGTCCTTCCGGAACGGAGCCGAAGGTGAAGTGTTATTATGAAATCTGTGCGCAGATGGGCCCGGAGGAAACTCTTGAGTCGGCCCAAAGTCGCCTGCAGCAGGAACTTGCGGCGTTGGTGGAGCGGCATCAAGGAGAGCTGGCAAGGCTTATCGCATAGGCCCTTGGGTACAAGAGCGTACTTTCGGTTGTCCTTTTGGCCAATAAATCGCTTGCCAGAGTATTTTATCCTATGATTAAGGAAACTATGGCGCGCAATCGCCGATAGATTCGATAGCTTTTGTTTAAGGAGGCAAAATGTCTGAGGGTATTATCAAGTGGTTCAACCAGGAACGGGGCTTTGGCCTCATTACTCCGGTGGATGGCTCTGAGGATGTTCTGCTTAAGGACAGAAGCGTTGCTGCAGGCCAAGAGCCGCAGGTTATTTCCGGTCAGCGTGTGCTTTTTGAACTCCTGGACAACCCCAACATTCCGGAAGCCGGTCAGATTCGTTTTATCAATCACTAACTAAAACCTATGAAATGGTTTTTGGGCTTTGCGGACAATGGCAACGATGAATATCGGGCCATGGTCAAGGTGGCTGTGCACACAGCCCAGAATATGACCAGCCTGGAACCCTACCTACTCTACGATGGGCAGCAAAACGATTTCACCGCTTGGCTGGAAAAACGCGGAGTCCATATTGTTTCCTTTCAGAGCTCCTTAATCAAAACCCTCAGAGAGCGTGGCGCCGATGCAAATCAGATTGCGACTGGCCGGGGTGCGCTTTTACGAATCCATATTCCAGAAATTCTTCAGCGTGAGGGAATTGTCGATGAGAATATTATCTACACCGATTGTGATGTGCTTTTTATGGATAATCTTGAGGAACTAGAGAGGATGTCGCCTAAGGTTTTGGCTGCCTGTCCAGAGCATGACCCACTCGATTGGAGTTATTTTAATTCCGGTGTATTGGTGATGCAGCGGCAGGCTCTGGAGAATAGCTACGACGCTTTTTGCGCATTTTTCCGGGAACGCTACGAGTTAGAGTGGGCCTTCGATCAGGATGCTTACAATCTCTTTTATCAGAAGGAGTGGCAAAAACTTCCGCTGGAATACAATTGGAAGCCCTATTGGGGCTATAACCCACATGCTAAGATTGTTCATTTTCACGGACTCAAGCCAACTCGTCTTGGTCAGGTACAAGCTGGCTCGGTCGGTGGAGCGGCAGGCCACTTTGTTTCGGAAGCCTACCGGTTTTATGCCCAGTGGTGGTTCATGGCCCTGCGAAGAGCGGATGCAGAGCTTTATAACTCTTTCGCTCCTTTACCGAAATCCGAAGCGTTCAATTTTCCTCATGAGCCTGTGGATGATGGGCGCTTGGAAGAAGTTGGTCGGGGTTTTATGGATATTCTGGTTGACGCCCTTAAAGAACACGCGGAGAGTACGGAGGTTTTGGCTCGCTGTCTTGAGAAAGGCACCCATGACCAGATTGAAGCAGCCTTTAAGACGACGCATGAATCCCGTACCTTGGTCATTCATGGGCAGAAGCTGGCGGCTCGCGCTTTACACCATCTGGGTATGAGCGATGCGCAAAAGCAAGAAAGTGCGCCCTATGCTCGACGTATTGCTGAAGCTGAAGAACAATATGCGGCTTGGCTAAAGTGCCAGCAGTCTTCTTAAGGCTTAAATCAAGCGCTGCAGGCTGGATCGGAAGAACAATCCGGGTCGGCGCAATCTGTATAGCCATCACCATCGTTGTCGATATCGTCACCGCAGACTTCCGTGCACTCAAAGTCGTAACAGAGGGCAAAGATATCTTGAGAGTTGCCACCATATTGTTGCCAGGTGATGCAGACCCGGTCCGTATCGCCATCCATACGGCGAGCGAGGTCGACCTTTTGCACATCGGCGGTGCCGGAAGTGATTTGACTGCTGCCGGTACCCGGTAGAAAAGTCCAGTCGTTACGTTGAGTATCACCGTTGGCGTCGGGGCCAAGATAGCGGACCATAAGCTGATCAACGCTGCCACTCGTATCGCAGGTGTCCTCACCGTCACAGTCTGCATCTGCTGCGCAGCTGGCCCCGCTTGAGTTACACACACCTCCTATGGGCTCTATGGAAACCACCACTGGCGTATCGACGCTCTCACAGAGCAGGGCGAGCTGGGTGTCTAACTGGCTGGTATGATTTTTCACAATCGTGTCCGGTGCATTGCTGGTGGTATAGCCGTGCCATTCTACGCTGCTGTCTGGTTTGCTGGCGCGAATGGTCCGCAGCTCACCGGAGTCGCCATGGTTAAAGAGCGCGACCGGGTAGTTGTAAGCGCTGCTTAAGGTGCCCAGGGCAAATCGTGGGTTGTTGCCGCCAATGCCGATACCGCTGTTTTGATGGGAATAATTGCCGGCGCCATTTAATGTGCCTACGCCACCCCAGTTGCCGCCAGGATCGGGATTCCATTGGGCGATGCGAATACCGCAATCATCTTGCCCGCAGATTGTTCCTGCAATTTTGTAGCCCACATAGGTGTAGCCGTCCGATTTATGATTATCGATCACGACCTGGACTTGTTTTAGTTCGCCTGCGGCGATGGCCAGGGTATCGACGCTTGGATCGGAAAAGGGACTCCAGCCATTATTATAGGCCATTGCCCTGATTTGGGTATCCGCACCATTGTTGGCTTGCGCGTACGCGAGCACGTGCGCACCATCGGGCTTAAGCGCAATATCGGCATGGGTGGTTGTGGTGCTGATGGCCTGCTCTGGACCGGAGACGACTGCATTTCTGGATACGGAGCGGATAGTGGTGTGGGGGCTTAAGTTGGTGTTATTCTGCAGCCAGATGATACCAATATGATAGTCCTTTTCGCAGGTTTCCGCTCCTGAGCATTGGGCATCATCTGTACAGGCTGTCCCTGTCGTTACTGAACAATATCCCGTGTCCATTTCAATGAAATCCACAGACGGTTTTTCCATGGGGCCGTCAGCATTGTCGACAATTGTTTCGAGATGCCACTTGTTATCCACCGTGCTCCACTCTTTCAGGCGAAGATCTACCTTGCTGCTATCGACTTGAGTCCAAACCATAATAGGTTGTTGCTGATGATTGACAACTAAGGCCGGATGCTTGGAGTCGTCATCTGATTCCTGACTTACTCCTGTTTCAGGTGCGGTTTCACAAGCGGACGAACCCAGAGAAAACCAACCATCGCCGCCAAAGGTTGTTTGTCCATCGTTAAGTTGATGACCTGCGACATTGCCGTTGAGGTTAATGCATTCTCCTGCGCTGAAGGTACTGCACTCATTGGTGCAGGAAGCGGCGGTAGCATTGCCAGCACCACAGTAGCCAAGAGCCTGCATGACCGCATCATTACAGGAATAGTTGAGGCCTTCGTCACAAGCTTCGGCACCGACGATAAGTCCGTCACCGCAGAACTCATCACAACTCAGGTCCGCACCATCGGTTTTATTGCAGGTCCAGCCCGTTTCTATTTCACATTGACCGCTACAACCGTCGTTGTCATCCGTATTGCCATCATGGCAAGCAGCGCCCGCATCGCCACAGGTTGTGAAACAGCTGCTGCTTTGGCCGGCAATGTTGGTACAGCTCCAGCCGGCCTCAATCTCGCATTGGTCGTTACAGCCGTCGCTGTTGTTTGCATTGCCATCATCACAGCCTTCCACGCCTGATGCGAATTCCCCATCACCGCAGGTTGTGGTGCACACGCTTTGAGACCCAGCTTGAGCGGTGCAGTCCCAGCCGTCTTCAATATTGCAGTTGTCATCACAGCCGTCGCCATTAACGCCATTGTCATCATCGCAGGCCTCGGCGCCCAAGGCCAATTGGCCATCACCGCAATTGTTGATGCATTGCGATGGGGAGCCAGCACAGCTCCAGCCGTCCTCGACGGTGCAGTCATCGTCACAACCGTCCAATTCATCAGTGTTTGCATCGTCACAACTTTCACCGTCGTCGACGGCCCCGTCCCCGCAAGCTAAAGCGCATACGGAATTAGGCAGCAGATACAGGTCGGTTTCGCATTTCCAACCGTCTTCAATATCGCCTTCATCACAGCCATCGCCATCCTCCTGATTGCCATCATCACAGGCTTCCTGACAGAGGTCTTTGTTATCATAGGAAACGCAATCCCAGCCGGAATGACCCAATAGACCGCAAGGGTTTGTGGCCAGCGGGTCGCATTCTGTTGGCGTTCCGCCTATGATGAGTGGATTTTTTTCGATGATGCCGTTGCCTGTCTGGTACCAGCCGCATTGGTTTTCAACACAGGTTCCACTGCGGCAGTCCTCCTCTGCGCTGCCTGGACTGCAGGTCCAGCCTCCCTCGCCCGCGAAGTTTGAGGGATAACCTTTAGGGGCGCAAGTGTTGGCGGTTTGCTCGCCACAGGATAAGGAAAAACATTCGAGATGGTTGTCGCAGTTGTTGGCATCACTTTCCTGTACATTGCAGACACCATCGGCATCGCAGTAGGCGGCGTGGCCATCATTGACACAGGAGCTGGCGGGGACAAAATCCTTACAGGTCAAGTACACGGGCGTATTGCTTTCACTTAACTCTTCGACCCAGGCGGCGCAAAGGCGCTGATGGCCTGTGTCTGTGTGGGCCCCTAAAGCCAGGGCGTAGTGATTGGTGTCACCGCTATCGGTGAGTCGCCCATCGGTCATCGAAGGATTGTCATGGACGCCTAAACCACCGATGCCATGGTTGCCGGTATAGACCGTGTTGATGAAAGCATCATCCCCATCCCTATCGAGCCAGCCGAGAACCTCAGCGTTACAAGCCGTATTGAAGCTAAAGAGCGTGCTTTTGGAGGCATTCACGTCGCTGCGTACAAGTTCCGGGGCGCTCCAAATAAAATTATCGGTGTCGCTGATGGTGCGTTTGTAAATGCTGCTGCTGCCATTGTTAGCGTAGGTCTCAAAATAAATTTCCGGCATGTTTTCTATGTTACGAACCAGGCGAGGACGCATGGAGTCATGCTTGAAATCAAAGTTGCTCTCGTCTTCGCTGGTGAGGCCTAAACCAAAATGTTCATTGCTTTTGATGTTGCTGATGCCATGGTCGTTGGCCTTACCGGCGTTGACCCAGGAGAAAGCATAGCAGGTGCAGGTGTCTGTTGCGGTTTCAATGCAGTTTGCCGGGTCCCCACATGTGGCACCTGAATCGCTTGTCGCGGTGATGTTAAGTTTTTGCAGCTGAACCGATGGGCGCTCTTGCATGCCGGACCAATCAAAATCGTCGACCTCAAAGGCCATATAAGGGACCAAATCGCTCTCCTCGTCATCTGGATCGCTCAAGGCAAAGATGGCCTGAGGATTCGAGAGACCAATATTGGTTCGGGAAATAGCGCCTGCGGACATAAAGTTGTTGAGTGTGTAGTCGACATTCTCATGGTGTGGGTGGAAATAGACATCGATGCTCGTGGCGTTGTTGGTTTGGTGTTCTTGTAGCCAGTAGACGAGGATATCGCCATTTGGCGCGACGGCTGAGTCCATAAGCACAGCCCGTTGCATTGAAGCAGGTGTGAAATAGGCAGCGCCAAATGCCTGAGTGTAGCTGTCGCCACTTGGCTCATAGATGCGCAGGGTTGGATCGGAGTGTATATTGGGCTCGCTGCCTTGTTCTTCAATATAGGTCAGTACCAGCAGGTGCTCAGCGTCCGTGTCGACGGCGGCGCTGCGTAGGGAGGATTGCCCATAGGCGTTCCAGCCCCCGCCAGAATTGACGGTTTCGTGGGTTGTTTCCCAGCTCCCTGTGGTGTTGCGCCAATGTTTGAGGGTGGCGTTATTGGTGGCCGTGTTGGTGTAGATGAGCCAGGGTTCCTGGTTATGATCGACGGTGATGGCGATGTTGTTGTAGATTCCATCGTTTAAGGTAAGCCCGTTGCCACAGACCGACATGCCAAATTGGTCCCAGCCATTATCGCCATTATAGGCATTACATTCGATGCAGGTGGTGGGGTCACCAGGGATCGTTTCGCCGCACCAGGTATCGTTTGGGCATTGGTCCTGTTCGTCGCAGCTGGCGCCCGCAGCAACAGTTGCCTCACAGGTATCGTTCGCATTGTCGCCCTCATCATTACAATAATAACCGCTGGCACAGGCAGGCGCTTCGAAGGTTTCAGTTGTTCCCTGGATGTTGACCGTCAAGTCGGCGCAGGAATTCGAACATTCAAAATTGTCTTCATGGGTCCATATGCAGCGTTCATCACTGTCGCAATCTTCGTCATCGCCGGTGGGGCAAGTCGTCGATTCGACGCAGGTGCCAGCGACACAGGCACTGTCCTCTGGACAGCAGGGGCCCGGAGCATTGGGATTGAACATACCATCACAGGTGACCTCGCAGCTGTTTGTACAGATGCTGGTCTCACTCATGCCACCGCCGCCGCAGTAGTAGCCGGCCGTGTTGTGGCAGGAGTCCTCGTCACAGGCGCATGCGAAACCGACATTTTCGCAGGTTGCGCCTGGGTCCACGCACTCCTCGTTGTCGAAACAAGGCTGGCTACTCGTAGAACAGCTACCAGGTACGGGGTTACTACAGCTGTATCCTGTAGCACAGCTTGTGTCTTGCGGATTCTCGCAGGCAGCGGTGCAGGCGTTGTTCTGACAGCGTTTATAGGGCGTTTCATTGCTGCAGCTCTTACCGTCACAGGCGCTTTGGTTGCAGGCATTTGCAGCGGTGCAGTCAATCTCAGTGGAGACGCAGATGTCATTGCTACATCTATAACCTTCACCACATTGAGCGTCGTTGTCGCAATCGAGCGTGCAGGAACTTTCACCCGCATCTGCATCAGAGTTGCAGTGCAGCCCAGAGCCTGCACAGGTTAATGGGTTGCACCAGCAGCGATCGGTCCCTGAGACGTCCACGCATTGATAGGTTTCCTCCGGACATTGGGGCTCGGTCGCTTCCGTGTCACATTCGTTGCTGCATAGGTCGTTATTGCAATGTAGCCCATCACCCAAAGCTTCACAGATTTCCGTTGCGCAAGAGCACTTATTGTTTACACAGGTGCCACCAATCTCGTTGCAATTATCTTCATAGCAGGCACAGGTGGCCGGATCGCCAGCACAGATACCACCAAGAGCTGTACAGACATCCGTATCGCAGACGCAGCTGCCGGCCTGACATGTGCCACCTATTTCCGGACAATGCGCCTCTGGATCGCAATTGCAGTTGCCATTGCCATCACAAGCACCGCCTGCGGCGTTGCAGGCGGCAGCATCGCAAGAGCCATTATCGTCATCATCGTCATCGTCGTCGTCGTCGTCGTCGTCAAGACAATCTAAAGTTTCACTCATATAGGTATAGTATTCAGAAGTGTCGTGGAAACCGCAGCCCGCCGCACCGCAATAACTGCCGCAGCTGACGCAAACATTTTGATGGGCGTCTCCCGGATCCGCGTCTTGTACTTGAAAACAGGCGCCTTGATGACCGTCATAGTCGTTGCAGATCGCACCGGCACCCGCGTCAGCGGCACATGCGGCGGCACAGACGTGCGTGCCTTCGGATTCCTGCACACAGGTGCTGCCATGTTCGGTGTAGTCACAGTCGTTGTCGATAAAGCATTCCGAGCATGTACGTGTCGTTTCATCCAGCATTGTACATTTGAGATCATCAGCGCAGCTTTCCTCCGCATCCAGACAGAGTCCGTCATTGCAGGTATAGCATTGGCTTTCACTCAGGTAGCAGTCGTTATGATCTTCACAGGTGCACACGACGACATCTGCCAGCTGACGTTGTGCAGAGCTAACCTCGCAGCCACCGAGGCAATCGTAATTTTCCGTTGGGCATGAGAGGTGGGCGGTGCTCCCGCAGACCAATACTTCGTCGTTAGATGTGGACAGGGCACCAACGCAGAGTCCGGACTCATCGTTTAAGAGGGTGCAACTTGCCCCGGCTTCCAGACCATAACTCTCGCAGGTGGGTACGCACCGGTGCTCATTATCATGAACCCGGATACAGGTTTCGTGTATGCCGTCTTCCGCACCGTCTTCGCAGGGCCAGGGGTTGTCGTCGAAACATTCCTTATAAAAGCAGCGCTGCATCTGGCTTAGCTCATCCCAACCGCAGTTGTTGCGTTGATAGGGAAGGTCGCATTGCGCATGGGAGGTGCATTCTGAATAACAGTAAAGGGAGGCGTGAAAAGTTGTGGCATAGGCTGTTGCGCAATTGCCTTCACAGGCTTCCGGACAGGTGATGCAGGTAAATTTTTCGTTGCCGTCAGTATCGGGCACATCACCGCAGATACCTCGCCCATTTTCACCACATGAATCACCATATTCGTCGACATCCCGTTCACAGCCCGGTGCGCAAAGCTGCAGCCCATCTTCGGAAAAAAGAACGCAGTGATCGGAGCCACCGCAATCATCATCGTTGTCGCATTCTTGTCTGTCTGGACCCGTACAGGCAGGGTCGCACTCGCAAAGCTCGTTGTTATCGTCGTCATAATCGCAGACATCACCATGGACATTGCAAGGACAGTCGTCATCGTCATCATCATCGCCGTCATCATCATCACCCGTGTGCTGGGCCATGCAGCCGAGGGTTTCTGCAAAATAGCCACTGCCTTCGTAGTAAGGGCACTCGCTCGTATCGCCATTGCCAGAGCAGCCAAAATCTGGTGGTTGGCAGGGGGAACATACCCGAGCCGGTGGTCGACCTTCTCGTGGGGGCATGACTTTCACACAGGTACCTTGTCCCGCACCGGTGGAACATTCGTAGCCGATGTCATCGCAATTGACTTGGCAATAGGATGTGCCGTTGTCTCCAGCAACGCAGCTCATGCCTTCAGGACAACCGACTTCGACACAATCGAGGCAGGCAAAGCCTAAGGGCATGTCGAAGCGGGGTTCACAGCTCAAATCGGCACAGAGCTGTTCCGCCTGGCCCTCGCATGGATCGATACACCAGGATTGATTGTTTTGATTGCTTGCACAAAAGCTGCGGGCCATGCCCTGACAGTCCTCAGATTTTGCGCAACCACGCTCTTCATCGTATTGGACACAGATGCCAGCGGCGCCAATTTGCCCGTCTAAACTAAGATTAGCAAAGATAGGATAGCAGAGAAAATTGTCTCCATCGTTGTTGACGCAATCGTCTTGCGCGTTGCAGACAAAGGTCTCTTCCGAAAGTTCAGGCAGAGCGGGAAAACAGGTGCTTAAGAGCACGCAAAGACCCAGACCTAAAGCGATACGTACGATTCGTCCCATAGATTGCACCAGCTTTGAAGGTATAGCTGAGATGGGAGGGGATTGCCACGTTCAATGATGTCGGAGGATGTGGGATAGGCCTCGTTTTTTAGTCTGTGGGTAGGGGGGTAACGATCATCGGTCATCGACTATCGGTCATCGAAAAAACCTTAGGTGTGAATTTGTCCCAGGCTTAATTACAGCTTCCTTCGGTGCATATATTACTGAGGCATTCATAATTTGCCGTGCACTGTGCCGTGGCGGCTTTCTTGCTGCATTCACCATTTCCGGCTGGGTTATCGCAACAGTACTTACCGCTCGACGCTCCCGACGGGATGTGATCGCGACAGGCCATATAAATGGGCTCTGTATTGGCCAGCTCGGTGCGCCAGGCAATGCAGAGTCGCTGTACCTGATTGTCGTCCCTTGGGCCGATGGTGATGGTCGGCTGGTTGGCCCAATCTCCATCGAGGGTTAAAGCTTCGACCGTGCTGCCGGTGGGGGAACCACCAGATTCACCTTCTCGCCCATAGTCCTCCCAAGACAGGCTATCGTGGTAGCGGAGATAGACCATTTGTTCGCCCTCTTCATCTTCTTCGCCGGCCCAAACCACAATCGGATTGCCGCAGGCATCACGCACCATACGCACGCTGGTCGCATCCACATCAGCGGTGGCGGTGGCCGGCAGGGGTTTGTATTCGCTACCCGCAGCCAAGCCGGGCCATTCGTCACTCTCGTCCAGCTCGCGGTAGTGGACCTTATGGGTGCCGTTGTTCTTGATGCTGCCAAAACTCACCATCGGTCGCCCGGCATTGCCCACTGTTAGCACTGGCCCCAGGTTTTCCCAGGATGCAGCTTCTGAGGATGCGCCCAGACCAGAAAATTCATTCGCATCAATGGTCGTGGGGATGGTATCCAAGCTAACTTGACCGGCATTGACCCAACGGTCGTTTTGGCAATCGTCGCAAGGCTTGTTTTCGCTATGATTGTATTCGCCAATATCGCATATGCCGTTGTCGTTGCAGTTGATGGTGGGGACGCACGTTTCATTGTCCGGGCCGCCGCTTAAATCGCAGGTGGCGTTTGGTTCGCATTCCCCAATCTCCGTACATGCAGTGGGGTTTTCCGGGGAGAAACAATCGCCATAGCAGTTGCTGATGCTTTCGCCTGGCTCACATTC
>CAXGWX010000094.1:0-11494 GCA_964013445.1 uncultured Bdellovibrionales bacterium
GCTGGGGTTTTTACTCGGGACATCAAGCGGGCACACCGGGTGGTTGCGCAACTGGAAGCAGGAACCTGCTGGATAAATAATTATAATATAACGCCTATCGAAATGCCTTTTGGTGGCATGAAGGAATCCGGTCTTGGGCGGGAAAATTCATTGACGACGATAGAACATTATACCCAACTTAAAACGGTCTATGTGGAATTGGGTGATGTGGACTCACCCTATTAATGCAAAGGAGCTTGAAGATGAGTGCTAAGTTTTTAGAAGGTAAAGTAGCCTGGGTTACGGGCGGTGCTTCCGGTATGGGTCGTGCCATGGCACTGGAGTTCGCTAAGGCAGGAGCTCATGTGGCCATAGGGTCGCTTCTTGCTGATAAGCAGGAACAAACTGTTGATGGCGAGTTGGTGCATTTGCCTAATCGCGATTTGCTCGACAAGACTGCCTCGGAAATTGAAAGTCACGGAGTGCAATCTTTGGCACTAGCCTTGGATGTGACATCCGCCGAATCGGTTGAAGAATCCTATAAGGCAGTGATCGAGCGTTTTGGGCATATTGATATTCTTGCGAACGCTGCGGGGATTACGGCAGAACAAACCATGACAGGACACCCTGACTCACTTTGGCTTAAAGTGGTGGATGTAAATCTACATGGCACCTATCGAACCACCAAGGCATGTTTGCCTGGGATGATGGAGCGTAAGTGGGGGCGTATTATTAATATTGCTTCGACTGCCGCATCAGTCGGCGCCACAACGTCGGCAGCCTATTGTGCCTCGAAGGCAGGGGTGGTGGGACTGACCCGTTGCGTGGCTTTGGAAGGGGCCGCCCATGGGGTGACCTGCAACAGCATCAGCCCCGGTTGGGTGGAGACACGTTTTGGTCGCGACTGGATGACCCATATTGCCGAAGAAGCAGAAGGACGCAGTGGTGAAGAATATATTGCGGAGGCTAAATCGACGAATCCTCAGGAGCGGATGATTCAGCCAAGTGAAATTGGCTCCTTAGCAGTGCATCTTTGTCGCGATGAATCCCAAGGCATTACGATGCAGGATTTGACCGTATCGGCTGGATCTCTTTGGTAAGGCTATCTTTGCTTTTCATGGCGCAGAGCTAAATAAAGCGCGAGGCACATCGCAAGCAAAATTAAGCAAAAGGGTAGGGCGGTGGTTATTGCTGCGGTCTGCAGAGCGCTTAACCCACCGGCCAGGAGCAATA
This sequence comes from uncultured Bdellovibrionales bacterium, assembly GCA_964013445.1. Taxonomy (GTDB): domain Bacteria; phylum Myxococcota; class XYA12-FULL-58-9; order XYA12-FULL-58-9; family JASMKV01; genus JASMKV01. The sequence goes on from CAXGWX010000094.1 coordinate 1,213, forward strand.
TGCCAGCGACTAGCCCCTCTAAAACTGCCCAGAAAACACGCTGCGCCACCGGTGGGTTCTCTTTTCCACCAGAGGCAATCGTGTCGATGACCAAGGAGGCGGAGTCCGAAGAGGTGACAAAGAAAAGCACGATGCAGAGGGTGCAGATAAGTCCACTTAAGCTGGCAAAAGGATAGCGCTCGAGCAGCATAAAGATAGCGGTCGGTACACTTTCGGAAACCGCTTCGCTGATGCCAGCGGTGCCATAAAGTTCCTGATGCAGGGCTGTGTTGCCAAAGATGGTTAGCCAAACAAAGCCGGCCAAAGTTGGGGCGAGTAACACGCCGGCAAGAAATTCACGGATGGTTCGGCCTTTAGAAACGCGGGCAATAAAGATGCCTACAAAAGGTGCCCAGGCGATCCACCAGGCCCAATAAAAGATGGTCCAGGAACCCAGCCATTGTTGCTGCTCAGGCGAGACGAAGGATGGTAAGGCGAAGGACCCTTGGGGCAGGTATTCTAAATAGGCGCCAAGATTATCGAAAAACGATGTGAGCAAATAGGTTGTTGGTCCAAGGACGACGACAAAGCACAAGAGGGCCGTGGCAAGACCCATGTTAAGCTCGGAAAGGCGGCGCACACCCGCATCGAGGCCTGATACGACGGAAGCAGTGGCCGCAAGTGTGATAAGTGCGATGATGATGACCTGTATGGTTGTCGATTGCTGCAGCCCAAAGACATGATTGAAGCCAGCATTGATTTGCATCGCGCCTAAGCCCAGAGAAGTCGCAACGCCAAAGAGAGTACTGACCACCGCAAGAGTATCGATGGCATCACCAATTCGGCCATGAATGCGTTCGCCCAGGAGAGGAAAAAAAGCTGAGCGAATGCTTAAGGGTAAGCCTTGCCGAAAAGAGAAGTAGGCGATGCAAAGCCCAACGATGGCGTAAACAGCCCAGGGGTGTAGGCCCCAATGAAAAAAAGTAAGACCCATGGCAAAGCGAGCCGCCTCTGCGCTGCCACCCTCGCCGCTTGGCGGGGAACTAAAATGCATGATGGGTTCGGCAACACTATAGAAAAGTAAGCCGATGCCCATGCCCGCACTAAAGAGCATAGCGAACCAGGTGAGCAGAGAAAATTCAGGCTGAGTGTCGTCTGCGCCAAGGCGTATGCTGCCAAAGGGAGTACATAAAAGGAAAAGAGCAAAGAGCAGCAGGGCACTCATGGATAGGATATAGAAACCGCCAAAGGCACCGGCGATCTGACCTTGCAAAGCGCTGAAAAAACCATCTGCGGTTTCGGTGGCGATAAGACTAAAAGCCAAGAGTGTGGCGATGATGACCAGAGAACTCCAGAAAACAAACGGATGCATGTCGAATTTAGTTTTCAGCACGATTTATTCTTTATCAGGTTTCTGTGCCAGCTTTTCAATGAGTTTATACTGAATCTGGGTGTTGAGTTCGTCGGACTTGGTTCGTTTGAGCTGGGCCTTGTGGATGAGTTCATGTGCTTGTGCCACGCGCGATTCTTCCTTGCAAATGTTTTGGAACTCATCGAAGAGGTGTTCAGCATAGCCCAGTTTGCCATTTGCTAATTCAAATTGAATCATGAGCTCGACTGTGTCGATGATGCCTTCTTGGGAGCCGGAGAGCTCTGGGCATTGTCTGAGCACCTCTTCAAAGGCAAATCGACACTGAAACGAAACTTCCTGAAAAAAACGAATGGAGCAATTCTCCTTTGCGAATTCTATCCGGAGTTCGTCTAGCAGGTCATAGGCATATTCCAAGGTGCCGATGGCTAAACGCTGTTTGAGGTAGAGTTCAAGAGTTTGTCTGAAGTTCTTGGCGCTATCAAAACGTTGTTCAGGCACGGTGTGGGTGGCACGAAGACAAATCTTAAAGAGCGCCTTGTCTATGGATTCAGGGAAATCATTTTCATTAAGACCCTGCGAGCCTTTAATAAGTTCAGCGACGGATTTCCCTTTGTGTATGGCGCTACCGGTTAAGCATTCCACCAGTGTGGCTCCGAGGAGATAGATATCTGTTTGTTTGGTCAGCGGTATTTTGTCTTGAAACATTTCCGGCGCTGCGTAGCGAGGAGAGCCCATGAAATCTTTGGGCCAAGTCTCGCCATTGTCGTCTAATTGGATGGCGACGCCCCAGTCAATGAGGAAAACTTCACCATAGCTGCCAACCATGATGTTTTCTGTTTTGATGTCCCGGTGCAAGATGTTCTTTGAGTGGGCGTAGTCGACCGCGTTACAGACCTGCACTAAAACACGCAGCATCCATTCGCTTCGGTCTGTTCTTATATTGGACCAGAAAGGATGGTCATCATCTTTTATGAGGTGCTTTAGACAGACACCATCAATGCGGCGCATGACCAATGCAGGGCAACCATCCGTATCGTAGCCAAGCATATGTACAGGCGGGATGTTCGGATGCTCTAACTGGCCATGAAGAGTGGCTTCTTCGATGAGAAGCTTTTCTGCCCATGGAGAGTTTTCTCCTTTTGTACTGCGTTTTATTGCGACTTCACGATTGAGGTCTGCTTGCTTAGCAACATCAACAATACCCATGCCTCCTTCACCCAAGGAGCCGAGTACTTCAAAACCAAAACCCTTTTCTTCTGCGCTTGAAATAAGAATAGGGCCACTGACATCAAGCGTCTCTGCCGCATGAACGACTTTGGCCCAGGTCGCAGCAGTAACCGTCTCTTCAAGGTCACCGGAATACTGCTCCATGTGACATACCAAGGTTGATATAAATGTCTCAGTGTTCATTTTGGGTAAGAGTGGGCAGGATCACAAAGCACGGCTGAGCTAAGAGAACAGTGATTTCGAGTCTATAACTTCAGCGTAGAGCGGGAAAATGTTTTCGCAATAGAATTCTTGTTCCATAGGTGTGCGTGAAGCGGTGCAGTCAGACAGAATGCTCACGGAATAGCCTCGTTCATGGGCGGCCCGTCCAGTTGAGTCGATGCATATGGACGTTACGGCACCAGCTAAGACAACATGGGTGATGTCTTTGCTTTTAAGTGTCTTTTCAAGCTCCGTATTGGAGAAAGCATTCAGTCCTCGTTTTCCGTGCACCGTTAAGATTCTATCCCCATAGGCCTTGAAAGAATCGATAGTTTCTCCACCTTTGGTTCCTTGCCGGAAGGCGTTAGCATCTTTGACCGCCTTCAGGATGCCAACTGGATTTGTGAGTTCAGAATAGTCGTCCGTGAAGACAATAGGAGTTTGAATGAGGGTTGTTGGTAGCTCTTTGACTTTCTCAAGAAGCGTCAAGGTGTTCTCAAGGATATGTTGATTTCGATCCGCTTCTTCAATGACAGCGCGTAAAACCCCATCATCAGCGAAGTAGTCGTTCTGATAACCCACAAAAATAAAAGCTGTATTTGTTAAGTCCATGTTCCCTCCTTTTTTACCTCTTAAGGATTTCCCTCAGATCTTAGAGTATTCTTTTCTTTTGAAGTCAAGCACAGCAGAGTCTACACAGACAAGACTTTTTTAGCAGCTGTACAGGCTCTTCTCCATACCCTGAAAGAACCCGTAAAATGTAAGGGTTACAGGTTTTTTCATATCACTTTCTGCGTTAAAAAAACAATAGCCAGCAAGATGGCGATGCCCATGACTTTTTGAATGGTCTTTGCCGGCATCTTAAAAGCGCCGATATAGGAGCCAAGAAATCCTCCCAGGATAACCGCACCTGCCAAAGGCAAAATAAAATCCATATCAAAGGCATGGGTTTGGCTTCGGGCCATAAGGCCGAAAAACGAATTGACCCATATAAAAAGGGTGCCGGCTGCTGCCGCTTCCTTTTCATTACCGAGGCCAAACATGACGATAAGGGGAACCAAGTAGATTCCGCCGCCAATGCCGACGCTGCCGGCGACAAAACCTAAGGTTGCGCCAAGAAGAAGAATGACAATCCATTTTGGCGTTCCGGAGAGTTCTACGGATAGCTTTAATTCATCGAGGGCATAGATGCGTAGCGCTACCAAAACAAGGGTGCCTAAGAGAAGGGAGTGAAACACCCCTTGTGATAACTGCAATGAGCCGGCCATATAAGCCATAGGAATAGAGGTGATAAGAAAAGGGCCGATCAAGCCGAGTCGGCCATGCCCACTTCGCCAAAAGTTTATCGTTCCGATAAAGGTGACAACCAGATTGAGCGTTAGGGATGTGGTGGGAATCAGCTGGTAAGTCACGGCAAAGATAGCCATCAGGGCTGTATAAGACGAACCCCCACCTAAGCCGACACTCGAATAGAGGGTCGCCACAAAAAAGAAAAGAATGGCGAGTGTGTATTCCATGATTGTCTGATTAGCGTGTTGAGATGTTCCATTGGCTGCAGCCTTCGCGTGGCGGCAGTGGTTTGGGCGGAGGTCTTACGATAGGTGGTAAGTCTCCTGGATTGGTTTTTTCTTCATTAAACCGGCGCGCAAGAATTCGGGCTGATTCAGGGGTGAGGTCGGAAAGCGTGTGGTAGAGCAGGGCATTTGTCTCTGTGCCATCAGCTTTACACGCACTCGTAGCATAAATACCTTCAACCACCGCGGCCTTAGTATATGCTTTACCAGCGACAGAGCTTACCGGCACACAGGTGAAGGCCTGGACTTGATGGGCATCGTGAATCAAGTAGAAGGGTTTGTTATTAAGCTTATTGGTATAGGCGGTTGCATTAGGCAATCCGGATAAAATCTCCCGATGCGATGGGTTCGCGAGGTCGTAAAGGCATGGCCCATCAATTCGATAGAAATGCTGGTCCGTAGCCGCTGAACCGGGACAGTTTTCTGGCAGCACCCATTTCTTGTATTTACAGGGTTCTTGATTCTCGCAGGCCTCATAAGAAGCGAGTCTGTTGCCCGTGGTTTGACTTAACTTTGTCCACTCCTCAACCGTATCAAGGGTGACTTCCAAAGCTGCATTATCACTTGCGGGGCCGATAAAGGAGGTAACAAAGGCAATCAGTACCACAATCGCAGCGATGACCACCCCAAGCTCGATGAGTGTGAAGCCCGTGCTGGCTTTCTTTAGCATGTTTAACCCCTTTAAGGAGGACATAGGCCAAGCTACCCAGAGATGCAATGCTTGCAGGTCAGGACTCCTTCGTTGTAGGCTCTTGCTACTCTAGCTGTCGAGAAAAGTTATGCAAGAAAACACATTAGCCGACCTTAACTTTTTGAGTGCTCCAAGGGAGTTGACCCAGGCTCGTGCCCTGCAGAAGAGAGTCGATACGAAATTTCTCGTCTGCTCCGAGGAGTTCACAGCACTCCTGCATGAGTGTGAGCAGGACTATTCATTGGTGAAAGCGCGAGGGCAGGATATGGCGCGCTATAATACCCGTTATTTCGATACAGATACGTTGCAGTGCCTGACCGACCATCACCGAGGCCGTCGTCCTCGCTACAAATTTCGCTTTCGTCATTATCTCGACCGCGAAAAAACATTTTTTGAGGTTAAAGTGAAAACGCCGGCCAACAGAACCCGCAAGGCGCGTTTAGAGGTGGAATATCGGAAAGAACAATTAGGAGCGGATGAAGAGGCCCTGGTGCAAGACTGTTCCTCTATGGATCCTGCGCTTTTAAAGCCCGGGTTGGGAGTCGAGTTTTCCAGGTTGATGTTGGTTGGTAAGGAAACCATGGAGCGGGTGACTTTCGATATACACTTTCGAGCTGAGTTGGGTGGAAAGCATATGGGGTTTCCCCATATTGTTATTGCGGAGCTTAAGCAGGCTCGTTTGATGGCTCGCTCGCCGGTGATGCTCGCCTTGCGTAAATTTGGCCGCAGGATTGATTCCATGAGTAAATATTGTGTAGGCTCAATGCTGGTCCGTCCGAATGTGTCGCTGCAGCGTTATAAACCGACGGTAAGACTGTTAAGGAGTTTTTCATGAGTGAGGTTCTTGGTCTTCATCCAGCCTTTATTGACGCGCAGGACTTTGCGAAGCTGGGTTCCCGTTTATTTCTCGACCTTTTCTTTACGGCCATCGTTGTTCTTGGGGTTTATGTGCGTCGCTATGGACGAACCGAATTTGTCTTTACCTACTTCATGTTCAATGTGGTGACCTTTACACTCTGTTTTTTACTGCGCAAGGTACCTATTGAACTTGGCTTTGCCTTGGGGCTTTTTGCGGTGTTTGGGATATTGCGCTATCGTACAGAGGCCATTCGAACGCCAGATTTGACCTATCTCTTTGTGGTCATCGGCATCGCCATTCTGAACGCTGTGGTGAATAAAAAGGTATCTGTTGCTGAAGTGCTGCTGGTGAATTCAACCATTGTAGCTTTGGCCGCAGTGCTTGAAAATGTGCCCTCGCTACGCCGGGAAAAAAGGCAGATGGTCATTTACGATAACCTGGAACTCTTGCGCGGTGGCGACAGGGAGGCGCTTCTTACCGACCTAAAGCAGCGCACAGGGCTTGATGTGAAGCGGGTACAGATTGATCGCTTTGACCTATTACGAGACACGGCTCGTTTAACAGTCGTCTATGCAGAAGATGGAGACAAAGGGTGAGCAGAGCACTGGGCTGGGTATTCCTCTTTGTCCTGCTTTTGACGCCACCCCTTTACGCCAAGAGCAATTTGAGTGCGTGGACATCTGCGGGAATAAGCTACGGCCTGACGAAAAAAATGAGTCTAGGATTTGAGCAGGATCTGCGTCTGGATGATTCGGGTAGGGAGTTTGATGAAACGCTCTCTGATTTTTCCCTCTCCTTTCGTTTATCGAAAGGTTTTCGCATTGGGCTTGGTTACCGTTTTGAGCTTGATGGTAAGCTGGATGACCTCAAAGAGGGCCATCGCACGCATGTGCAAATGCGCTTAAAACGAAAACTTGGATCTTTCTGGGGCAGCTACCGTTTGCGTTTACAGTATCACCTTAGCGATGTGGAGCGGGTTGTACGGCAAAGGCTTAATTTCGGTTGGGATCTTAGCAAGACTCTTAGGCCAAGGGTGGGCCTGGAGCTTTTTTCTGATGAGTTGAAGAAAGTGCATTTTCCCCTCAATAAGTTGCGCTGGACTACAATGTTGGTCTACCGCATGACGAAAAGCCAAGCCCTGGAACTTTTTTCCCATATGCACCAGGACTTAAAAAGCTCTGACCCCTTAGAATATGTGGCGGGACTTAATTATCGCTACAGAATTCGTCCATAAAGGTAACTTACTCTTCATCCTCGTCATCGTCACCCTCGCCCCAAAGCTCAAAAGAAATTTCGGCCTCGATAGGTTCACCTTTTCGGGTTTGGGTGTTTTCTGAAAAGCGAATTTCACCAGGACCAACCCATCCCAATGGAAAGAAGCTCTCAAAGCCATCCACATAGAGGAAATAGGCGTTCACTTTGCTGCTGGTGGTGGAGATCAGGGCACCGGCAGATATTTCCGACACTGGAAGGGTGAGATAGAGGGCAAGGAATTTGTCATCACCGAGAGGCGAAAGGGCGGAGATTGCCGCCACACCGCTGGAGCTATCCTTGTCTTCTTCTTCATCCTCGTCTTCGATACCAGCCGTGGGGCCCAGGTATTCGCTGTTTATTGGCCAGGAACCAACATTGCCCTGCATATAGCCATCACCTTCCCCAAAGGGATTTTCAGCACCCAAGGAACCCCAGGTAGTACTCAACTCGATGTTGATTTCACCCACCCGCTCCATGCAAAACGGTTCTTCCGGAAGTTCTTCGACGAAGGGAACCGGATCACCATCCAATTCTTTCTCTAAGATCTCCTTGCGGGTTTCAACGAAGTTGCGGACCGAAATGACCTTTTCAAGGTACTCTTCCTCCTCCGGCTCTAAAACATGCGGGGTTGTCAGATTATACATTTGGTCAACCACGCCGAGCAGAGCTTCCGTATCCCAGGACTCCTGAAGCATTGCGCGCATGGTGTTGCGATAAAGGTCTTGGGTTTCTGGGTGTTCATAGAGGCGTCGTGCCAGCAGAGAGTTGCCGTAGGCTATTTGTGGTTCCGCATCGTCCCGAGGAGTAAATGCTCCCTGGTCATAGTTGAATGTGCCATCCGGCCCCCAGGGCAAGAAGTAGAATTTGTTGTTTGTTGGATTGTTATAGAAATAGTAGTTGTTGGTGTTACCGCTGAAGCCGTCCCAATGTCCGATCATGGCTTCCGCAATTGTAAAACGTATATAGGCATCCAGGTCGAGAACTTCGCTTATCTTTTCTACAAAAACATCGTCCGGGGATTCAATGGCGGCAACAAGCTTATCAATGTCCTGCCAATTGTTTTCCTCTTCATTGGTTTTCTTTTCGATTCTCGAGGTAAAGTCAGTGCGCAGGTCAGCGACTGTTCCCTCGTAGAGATTGCCCGAGTCATCGTCAAAATGCCGACGAAGCATGGGTTTCTTGATCGGTTCGACGTGGGCGTAGATGCCCATAGCTTTGTCGTTAATGGTCATTTTGGCAAAGTTACAACGAGAAGCAGGTACACCCATGCGGTCAAAAACATAATAAGCCATGCAGCTGGTTAGGCGACTGATGTCTTGGTTTTGGTTGTTGAAGGTAAAGCGCTTATATCCCTTATGTCGGAGTCCTTCTTCATACTCCTGTAATTTAACTTTGAGGGAAGGGCGTGCAGGGTTAAGAGAGCCTAAGAAACCCTTGGCACGTATGCCAACGTTATCAAGACTTTCCCCATCAACTTCAATATTTCCTGGGTAGTAATTAAAGGCATCCGGTATGGGGTCGTAGCAGCCTGGCCCAAAGATTTCGACAAGGGAACGGCGTTCAAAGCGCAGGTTATCCCAATTCTCCTCTTCAATATTAACGCGAACATCGAGCAAATGGTCGAGGGCAAAAAGGGCGTCATCCGCTCCTTCTCCCGACTCATCCCCCTCCGCACAGGCTAGTGCAAAGGAGAGAACGCCCAAGAGCAAAGTTCTATAAAGCATTTGAAACGATAAATTCATCATACACACTCTAAAAAAGTTTTAAGGAGTCTACCGGATTTTGTCCAAATAATCCAGATGGGGAAGTGAATCACCGATAAAGCTAGAAATCTCCCCGCAGGCCTAAAATTGGCAGGATTGGCAAACCACCGGAATAGGATTCTTCACTGTAATCGTAGGAGTAAGAGATCGAGGTTGGATTCGAACGGTTGCTGATGTTTTGGATATCCACATAGAGATTAAGTGTCCACTTGTCGTATATCCAGCGTTTATCTAAACGAATATCAAGTTGGTAAAAAGGCGGCAGCCGTCCGGTGTTGACGTCGCCATAGGTGGGTACATAATAATCCCAATCCGTATCGACCACCGTACCGGTTACGGGGGTGGTGGGATTGCCAGAGATAAGTCGCCAGCGCAGACCCACTTCCCAGTTTCGCGGCAGTTTATAGAAGCCAATGAGGGTAAGGATATGGGTTTGGTCGTAGTCGAAAAGACGTAGCTTTGATTCGGGGGCGTTGCGTCTTTTAGAGACCGAAAAGGTATAGGAGAGCCAGCCAAAGAAGTTGTCCGCAAATTCATGGCGGGTCAGGGTTTCGATGCCATAGATTTCACCGGAGCCTTGATTGGTGTAGCGCTCGGGAAGATATTCTCCATTGCGTTCAATGACCGCATCGGAAGACACAACCAGATTGTCGAGTTCTTTGTAGAAGCCTGTGATGTCGAGAGTGAAGCGTTCAATAAACTTAAACTCTGTGCCCAAGGCATAGTGAATGGATTCTTCCGGGCCAAGCTCTGGATTACCCCGGCCCGCTGAACTTTCTTCGAAGGTCGGCTCTTGATAGAAATAGCCGACACCGCCCTTAATGACGACATCTTCAAGTAGATTGTAGCGCATGGTTAATCGCGGGGCGAACTTGGACACTTTGAGTCGTTGCGAATAATCAAAACGCAATCCGGGAATGAGTAAAAGGTCTTTGACCGGGCGAATCTCCAGGGCGGTAAAGAGCCCCAGGCTTTGGTTTTGTTCATCGACCAAATCAGCAACCGGATCCGCATCAGGTTCTACGCTTTCCGGCTCCCCTTCACCACCTTCCGAGGGAGGGGCGATAATTAGGGAGTTGTTGTTTTGCCAGCCGTAGTCGATGCCTGCTTCGAGGAGAACCTTGTCAAACAATTGCCAGCGCAACGTATCTCTGATTTGTACTCCATCGAATTCGCCATCGATACGGAAGGCATCAAAGATAATCACATCAGCCCAAGTGCGTCCCTGAGAAAGCTTTAACCTGTTTTCAAAAATCTTAGATGGAATATATCTATACTCAAGAAGGCTGCGGTAAAATCGCAACTTGTAGGATAACTCCTGCTGCTCTTCGTCTTCTTCATCGCCAAAGAGGATTTCAAAGC
>CAXGWX010000095.1:0-11482 GCA_964013445.1 uncultured Bdellovibrionales bacterium
ACATTTGGCGGAGCAGGTTCGGGCTTCCAACGTCCAGGCGGTCATACAAAAAGAATTGATTCCCATTTACGAAAACGCGCTCAAGACAATCGACATGGGCTATAAAACCCGAGCGAACGCCCGTAATGGTGAATATGTTCACAGCCAAACCGAAATCACTGGTGAAATTGACACCGTTTTGCTCGACCCGCAAACTTCCGGGGGCTTGTTGATTGCTGTGCCCCGCGCAGAGTCCAACCCCTTGCAGGAAGAACTGGTGCGGGCCGGCTATAAGCACACCCGGGAAATCGGTTTTACCCAAGCCGGAACCGGCATAATCCTTAACTAACTATCTAATAAGCCTCGACCTTTCGGCCTTTAACTTGTATAAGGCCGACCATGTCAGAACTCGTACAATATCAGGTTGAAAACCACATCGCCCAGCTCACCCTTACGAATCCCCCTGCCAATGCCTACAGCTACGATATGATGCTGCAACTCGACAGCGCTATTCTTAAAGCACGCATGGACGAAAGTGTTCATGTCATTGTTTTGCGCGGCAGTGGTGATAAATTTTTCTGCGCCGGCGCCGATATCGAAATGCTTGGTAACGTCACCCCTGAATTCAAATACAATTTCTGTTTACACGCCAACGAAACCCTCAACCGCCTCGAACAAACCCCCAAACTGGTCATTGCCGCCATCAATGGGCACTGTGTCGGTGGTGGTTTAGAGGTAGCCATGGCTGCGGATATTCGTATTGCCAAGGCAGAAGGTGGTAAAGTTGGCTTACCGGAAGTCCATTTAGGTGTTTTACCCGGAACCGGCGGCACTCAGAGACTGTCTCGATTGGTCGGTGCATCCAAAAGCATTGAGCTCATGGCCACAGGGCAAAACCTAAGTTTTGAGCAAGCCAAAGAACTCGGAATCATCAACCAGATTCTCCCAGCGGAAAACTTTGCAGCAGAAGTGAATACCTATGCAGCTCAATTCACCCCGCCGCAAAAAGCCAGCTTCGCAGTCGGTGCAATCAAGCGCGCAGTGCGCTCCGGCATTGAAATGTCTTTTCAGGATGGCTTGGCCTTGGAGCGAGAGCTACAACAACAACTTTTCAAATCTAAGGATGCGGCTGAAGGCATCAGCGCATTCACAGAAAAACGTAAGCCTGAATTTAAAGGCGCTTAAACAGGTACTCAGCATGCTAAGAGCAAAACACTTCATTTTTATATTCATTCTACTGCAAAGTTCTTTGGCTTTTGCCCGTCCCGGTTTTTATTTTGGTCTTGGTTTTGGCCCGACTGGCGTTAACGGTAGCCCGGTCGAAAACTCTCAACTGCAACCGGATGAAAGAGGCTCTCGCTTAAGCGGCCTGCCCACAGGCACCAGCACCGATATCGATGGCGGCATCAGTGGCCTGTTTCGCCTCGGATTTAATATTTTAGGCTATGGCGCCTTTGAATCCTATCTTACCGGCTTCGGCAATAATTTGGGGGACGCTGATGTCCGCTCCTGGGCCGCCCATTGGCAAAGCGGTATTCGCGTCTATCCACTCTGGCATTGGCAACATCTTCTTCCCGACTATCTTCAACCTCTTGAACCCTCTCTTTTTGCCGGCGTCGGCCTAAGCTATCAAGGATCCCCACCCGCCATCGGCTACGACGAGATGGGCTACAGCAAGCGTAATTCCTGGTCCTTAGGCACAGAGGCAGAATATTTCTTTGCAGAGTATTTTCGCCTTGGACTGGCCTACAACTACATCAGAGCCAACTATAACGATTTTATATTTAACTATGATAATTCGGAAAACTTCCCCCTCGATCCGCCGGCCAAAACCGGCTTTCATCAAATGTGGTTAACCCTAACGTTTCAGTTTGGCTCCGACCAAAAAGCTGTTCGCTATAATTAAGACGGGAAAAAAGACGCTTGATGGCTTCTTTCATTGAACGACATCGCATTGGGCTGCGTCTCTTCACATTGGTTTTTTTAACCCTCTATGCGGAGCTTGCCCTTATTCGCTATGCCAGCGCTCAGATTCGTTACCTTGGTTATTTCTCAAACTTCATCCTGATTGCTGTTTTCTTAGGCATCGGTCTCGGTTTCCTTTTAGAAAATAAGAAAATTACTCTCTTTAAACTGAGCCCCTTTATCTTTCTCGGCTGGATGGCATTTGTTGTCTTAGCCACTCCCCATGTCGGTATTCTTCGACACGGCTTTGGCCAACTTTATTTTGGCCCGGACCTGGAAAAAAATCTCATTCCTCTTTGGATTAGCCTGCCGGTCATCTTTGGCGGCACCGCATTTCTCTTCAGCTGCATCGCCCAGGAAACCGCGCGCGCCTTTCACCACTACAGCCCTATTCTTACCTACTCCATCGATATTGGTGGCTCCCTTGCGGGCATCGCCTTTTTCACTCTGCACAGTTTTTCAGGTGGACACCCTATCGCCTGGTTTATTGTTGTTTACTTGCTCTTCCTCATATTGAGCGAACGAAAGCAGTGGCTAACCACCTTGCTCTGCCTGGCTGGAATTATTGCACTGCTTATTTATCAAGAACCACAACATTATGTGAGCTGGTCACCCTACCAAAAGATAGAGGTCGTACAAGGGCCCTCAGGGCCGATTGTTGGCGCCAATGGTATTGGGCACCAAGTCATGTATATGCCGGGTAAAGGTGAAGAGACCTATAACTTTCCTTATGAGGAGATTGTTCCCAAAAGAGGTAAGCCCTTCGAAAAAATTCTCATCATAGGCTCCGGTTCCGGCTCCGACGTATCCTACGCCCTTAGCCAAGGGGTCAAAGAAGTCCATGCGGTCGAAATCGATCCGGAGATCCAGTTTGCAGGAAAACTCTTTCATCCCGCCGAGCCCTATGACGACGAAAGGGTTACCATATTCATCGATGACGGCCGCTCCTTTATGGAGCATACAAAAGAATCCTACGACATGGTCCTCTTTGCCCTACCCGACTCATTGGCGCTGGTATCGAGCTTTTCGAATATTCGTCTTGAGAGTTATCTTTTTACAATGGAGAGCTTTGCTGCCGCCAAGAAACTCCTTAAGCCTGACGGTGTACTGGTCCTTTACAATTTCTACCGGGAGCATTGGCTTAGGGAAAAATTGGCTCTCATGCTCGAGGAGGTTTTTGGACACCCACCGCTGATTAAGCGCTACCGACAAGATAAGGATGGAATGCTGGGCAGCTTGGCTGTCGGTCCATCTTTACGCGGTGAGAACTTAAGCTTTGACAAGACCAGCAACAAACTTGCCACCGATGATTGGCCCTTTCTCTACATGCAAAGCCCTCACATTCCGCCCCTCTATATTGCGGTGATGGTCATGATGTTGCTCTTTGCTCTGGGCATCACCTACAAACTTCGCCCCCAATCCCTTGCGCCAAAAACGATAAACGCCGCTTTTTTCTTTATGGGTGCCGCATTTCTTTTGCTGGAGACCAAAAGCATCATCCAGTTTAGTCTGCTTTTTGGAGCAACATGGCTGATCAACGCCCTTGTCTTTGCGGCCATTTTGGCCTCAATTCTCTTGGCCAACTGGTGTGTTGTGATCTTTAAGATTGAAAAGCCCTTCATCATCTTTGCCGCGCTTTTTATCGCCTTAGGCCTTAATCTTATCATCCCACTGGAAAACCTTTTAAGCATAGAGTCCCTTTGGCTGCGCTACCTTTTAAGCTCGACACTCATCTTTTCTCCGATTTTCTTTGCTAATTTGATTTTTGGTTTTCTCTTCAAAGACTCTCAAGAATCCACTGAAGCCTTTGGCTGGAATATCCTTGGAGCCATGTTCGGGGGAACCTGCGAGACCATCGTCCTTCTTATTGGCTATAGCAACTTAACAATACTGGTCGCTATTTTTTACGCACTCTGCGCATTTTTTCTCTTTAAAACAAAAGCTCGCTTAACATCTTCTTTTTCTTGATATCGCTTTGGCCACATACTATGCGCCCGTAAAAGGATTAAAGCAGGATTATGGACGCATTACGCATACAGGGCGGAAAATTACTTGAAGGCACGGTTGAAATATCCGGGGCCAAAAACGCCTGTTTACCAATCCTCGCCGCCACCGTCCTCACCCATAAAGATTGTCAGCTCAACAATGTTCCAGACCTGGTGGATGTTAAAACGATGGTTAAGCTCATCGAGTCTCTGGGGGCGGAAGCGTATTATGAAGACAAGACAATCCGCATTTCTCATAAGGCTATGAGCTCCCACGAAGCACCTTACGAACTCGTCAGGACCATGCGCGCATCTGCCCTGGTTCTTGGTCCCCTACTTTCACGCTTTGGTCGGGCAAGAGTTTCTCTTCCCGGTGGGTGTGCCATTGGCAACCGCCCACTTGATCAACATCTTAAGGGCTTGGAAAAACTTGGCGCAGAAATCGAAATTACCCATGGCTATATTGATGCGAAAGCCAACCGTTTGGTGGGCGGCGAAATTATCTTCGACTTTCCAACCGTCGGAGGCACGGAAAATCTTCTGCTTGCCGCATCCCTCGCCAAAGGCGAATCGGTGCTACGCAATTGTGCATGTGAACCAGAAATTGAGGACCTTGCTGATTGCCTCACGAAGATGGGCGTAGAAATTTCAGGGGCAGGAACCAAAACAATTCATGTTCAAGGCAAAGATGAACTCGACGGTTTTGAGCATCAGGTGATTCCGGATCGAATAGAGTTCGGTACATTCCTTATTGCCGGAGCCCTTATCGGCAAAGATATGACCATTAAGGGCGGGCTGAGACGTCACCAGCTGCCTCTATGCGCTAAACTCGAAGAGGCCAATATTCAGATTGAAAGCAACGAGGACGAGGGCACCATTCGAGTCAAACAGGCTGAAGAAATTGCGCCATTGGATATACAAACCGCGCCATACCCGGGCTTTCCAACAGATATGCAAGCACAAATGATGACTCTACTTAGCTTGGCCAATGGCACCAGCATGATCACCGAAACGATTTTTGAAAACCGTTTTATGCACACGCCAGAGCTCAACCGACTTGGTGCAGACATTCGCATCAAGGGTCGGGAGGCGGCGATCCACGGGGTTTCCGAGCTCTCTGGCACCACCGTCATGGCGACGGATTTACGCGCCAGTGCTTCTTTGGTTTTGGCTGGCTTGGTTGCGGATGGGACAACGACCATAAGGCGAATCTATCATCTCGACCGCGGCTATGCGCACATCGAGAATAAGCTCAAAGCACTAGGAGCAAACATCGAGCGATTTAAGGAAGAGTAATTATCTTTTCTTAACAACTTTTGGACGCTGAGGCATAGGTCGCCCCGGAGCTCCAACCTGATTCTCTACAAAAGTGGCCACTGAAGGCATACGCGGTAACATCGACAAACGACCAGCAGAGCCTTCCCGCGGTAAGGGTTGCGGATTCTGTAGAGACGAGCCACGAAAAATAGAGCTCGAACCGACCTGTACCGCTGGCCTGGATAGCACTCGGCCCATCGATCCCATCGGATTTCCACTAACACGAAGCTCCAACTCCTCCAGATCTTCATCAATATCTCTGAGCAACATTTGATTGCCCATCTTCTCACAAAGACGGCGTACAGAGCGTAGTAAACTTTGCGCCTTATCTGAATCCTGGCGCATAACAACTTCAGCTTCCGCCAAAAGCAATTGCTCAAAGAGCGCCGGCCAGTTCTTCAGCGGAAGTTTACGTAGGCCAGTCAGTCGACTCATAGGGTTAACCCCCATACGCACCTTCAATCGAATTAAGCGCAAGTCGCAATGGGCTTCGTGAAAAATAGAAGAAATCGAATGGTAAACATGACGCGCTTGAATAAAGTGAATACGTGCTTCTGATTGATTTTCTTCAATCAATGTACAGCCGAGTAAAAATCGAATCTGTGCCCGAACCAATCGGTCTTCCTGCACAACAACGCGCTTAAGCAGTTTATTCAAAAGTTTATGAGCTTTAGCATTTTCACCCAAAACGATTAACACTTCAGAGCGAGTTAGCGAGGCTTCAAGCAATTCCTGCGGTTGCGCTTTCTTCTGCAAATAGCGCTCGGCTTGCATCAGATCTTTGACCGCTGTTTTCCGATCTTGCTTGTAAGCCATGACGCGGGCGCGCTCCAGGTACAAGCTTGCTTTAATAATATTTGGAACATCGGCCGAGAGAGCACGAATCGCCCGCTGGATACGTTTCTCAGCACGTAAAATAAAACCAGCGCGAACTCTAATGCGTACCCGTAAGGATTCGACATGGGCTACGGCAGAAGGGTCTTCGAGCTTGAGATAGGTTACCTTGGCACGACGCAAATAATCATCCGCTTGTGCTAAATCACCATGGGCCAAAAGACCAACACCATAAGCATGACAGCTTTCAGCCAAACCGCGTAAATCTCTATTTTGTCGATAGTAGTCTTTAACCTCATCCATGAGGCTGCGCCAATCGCCGCCCAACGCCAGAGCACAACGGGCCAACAATTCCTTAGAAGCAATCTTCAATGCGCCGGTGCTGTCGTCCAATCGAGTTCGCAAAACCCTCTTGGCTTCACGGTATCGTCCCTGCTCTACCAGATTCTTCGCATGGCGATAGTAGGGTCCCAGGGCCGCAACATTTGAGCCCGCCGGGCTCTTCTTTACCGCAATGGAATCATCCTCAAGCGCGAGTCGTTGACTGCTGGACAAACGCGTCAGATTTGTTTGAACCAAAGAAAGGTCCACCGATGCACCTCGCATACAAAAGATTGGGGCTATACGCTTTCTCTCCAAAAAGCGCCTCACTTTTAGGTATCGGTTTATTGGGTTGGGGGTTGCGTTAAAGCGCATGCCCCTAGCAAGAAAGAAAGTTGTTAAAAAACATGGGGTTGCGTGTTTTTTTCGCCTAAATTGCGGACCAGATAAAAGTACTTTTAGGATTTTAGATCGGCCTGACCAACGAGACCACAGGCCATCGCCACCCCCTGCCGATAATCGAGCCACTTAGCCAAAATATCCTCCATCGCCTCTAAAACCTCCGCGTAGCGCTCAGGAGCCATATGATCGAGTAAAATCCTCCAAGCCGCTTGGCGGTGCTCCCCTTCGACCTCCCCATGGGCCTGGCTTAAGCGAAGGCACTCCGGCGGTAGACCATAATGGCGCACCAGCGGGTGCTCTTGCGCGGATAAGGGGGGTCGGGCCGGTGCATTGGCATCAAAAAGGGACCTTTCAAAGCGATTGCCTTCAATAAAAAGCGTCGTGACCGCCGCACCAATCTCCCAGGAAGATTCCAATGTGGCTTGATCGATGGCCTGTCGATAAATTGCCGCCGCCGGCAAGAGAGTGATGGACTCGAAGCGACTTAAATCCATTCCCAATCCTTTAGGAAAATCCAGAAACAATTCTGGATGGGGCGCACCGGCCACCAAACCGCCGGTTTCTTCCTCATAAATATTCTCTGCCAATTCCGCCCGCACTTCTGCTTTGGGGCAACGCACATACACCCGGCCAAGGAGCACGGGGAAATCCCGAATCACGGTGGCATATTCCTGCTCCAGGTGAATATGCAGCTTTTCTGCCGGAACCTTACCACCCTGAAAAAGGGGCCAGCTCCAATGGTCCTTTTTGTCCATGATAGCTAATAAAGACTCTTGGAACTCCGGTCGATTCATGGTTTTTTCATAGCTTCTAAGGAGTAAAAGATCCATGAGTAAAATACTGATTGAGCGAGAGATTCCTGGCAGCGAAACTGAAATTAAAGAACGAATTGTTGAAATCGAACCAAAGCTCAGCGCCAAATACAATGTTAAATTAGCTTGGAACGGAACTCAGGCCAACCTCAAGGGACCAGGGGTCACGGGAGAAGTACGAATTCAAGGCAACAATGTTCAACTCGAAGTAAAACTAGGCCTCATGCTCAAACCCCTGGCAGGCAAAATTAGAGAAGGACTTGAGCGCTCTCTCGATAAAGCTCTGGGATAAAACTTGGCACAGCAGAAGAAAAAACATCTACAGATATGTAGCGCCTGCGGCTCCTATATGACGCCTCAAGGCTCCGTTTCGCATAAAGCTGGAAGTAGACACTGGCAAGACGAAACCTTTCACCGATCCTTTGGTGGCATGGAGATGCAAAAATTCATTTGTGAAAAATGCGGTAGCCATGAAGTCTTCCAGGTTGACGACCTAATGAATATTGACGAAGACCCTTAATTCTTAGTGGCTAAATCATAAATCTCAGCGTAGGGATTTAAATCTTCTGCAAGAAACTTCTGCCGCATCTCGTTTAAATCGAAGTTGAGATTTTGTCGCCCTTTTTCAATTAAGAGCGCATCCAAAAGACGCTCAAAAATTTCATAAGAGCGTCTGCGTCTAATCTCTGCCCCTTCATCGGAGGCCAAATACTCATGATGCTCGCCAATAGCCTGCCAAAGCTCCGGAATACCTTCCGATGCGGTGGCAACGGATTTTAAAATCTTTGGCTCCCAGGAACTCGGATTTGGGGCTAATGACAACATGGTATGCAAAGAACGTTCTAAGTCAGGCACACCGTCTCGATCCGCCTTATTGATCAGAAAAATATCCGCTATCTCAAGAATACCTGCCTTGATGGCCTGCACATCGTCTCCCATGCCCGGAACCATCACCAAAACCGTCGTATCTGCCAAGCGGACAATATCAACTTCATCCTGACCAATACCGACAGTCTCAACAAGGATAACGTCATAGCCCGCCGCGTCCAAAACCCGAACCGAATCAAAGGTTGAACGGGACAATCCCCCTAAGTTGCCACGGGTGGCCAGGGAACGAATATAGACACCATCATCGAGAGTATGGCGGTTCATACGAATGCGATCACCTAAAATAGCACCACCAGAAAACGGGCTGCTTGGATCGATGGCCAAAACCGCAACCTTTAATGATAAAGACCGACAGTGGGCAATAAGGCTATCAACAACCGTTGACTTTCCCGCCCCCGGATTCCCCGTGATACCAATAATCTTTGCCCCTTTGGCCGCATCCTGCAATTTGAAAGCAATGCTCCGTCCAAGGGCTGGATCATCATCAACCAAACGTAGAGCTTGCGCCAAGGCGCGACGCTCTTGCCCCCGAAGGCCCCTAACAAGGCGATCGATATCGTGAGTGGCTTTAATTATTGGCTTCCTTTAAGACGTGGCGAGCAATTACCAGGCGCTGAATCTCACTCGTACCCTCGCCAATCGTACAAAGTTTAGCATCGCGATAATATCGCTCCACAGGAAACTCCGCCGTATAACCATAACCACCATGAATCTGAATCGCTTCGTCGGTGGCGCGCATTGCTGCTTCTGAAGCAAAGAGCTTCGCCATTGAAGCGGCTTTCGAAAAGTCTTCCCCCAAATCGCAGAGATGGGCGGCCCGATAGGTAAGCAGCCTGGCCGCTTCCAGTTCCATCGCCATATTGGCAAGCTTCCACTGAATGGCCTGGAATTCGCTGATCGGCTTTCCGAACTGCTTACGTTCCTGCGCATAGCGTGTCGAAGCTTCGAAAGCACCAACGCCTAACCCCAAAGCCAACGCCGCAATCGTAATACGTCCCCGATCAAGAATTTGTAAGGCCTGCACAAAACCTTCACCTTCCAAACCAATCATATTCTCCGCCGGCACCCGGACCTGGTCGAAGTTGAGAATAGCCGTATCCGAAGCACGCATACCGAGCTTTTCCTTCATTGGCTCCTGGCTAAAGCCCTTCATACCTTTTTCAAGAATAAAAGCGCTGATCCCTTTAGAACCCTTTTCTTTATCGGTCCGTGCCATCACCACATAAACATCGCCAACCGTCCCCTGGGTGATAAATATTTTTGAACCGTTCAATACCCAGGAATCACCATCGCGGGTGGCGGTGGTGAACATGCCTGCCGCATCCGATCCACTGCCGGGCTCACTTAAGCCCCAAGCGCCTAAGGTCTTACCCTGGGCCAATGACTTTACATATTTTTCCTGTTGGGCATCGTTACCAAACATATTGATATGACCGGTACACAAACCATTATGGCTTGCCACCGTAAGGGCCAAAGAACCGTCGCCTCGTGCAATTTCCTCTATCACGAGGGCCAGCTCCGTACTGCCCAACCCTGAACCTTCCCATTCTGGCTGAACACGAATCCCCATAAGCCCCATGGCTCCAAGTTCCTGCACCGTTTCCAATGGAAACTTTTCATCTCTATCCCAGGCTCGAGCTTGCGTCATAACACGTTCGTTCACAAAACGACGTACGGTGTCCTTAAGAATTAACTGTTCTTCTTGTAAATTAAAGTCCATTTTTTAATCCAATCGCCCTTCACTAAATACATCCGGTAGGTCATCGATAAGCGCTTGCACCTCATGCTTGCTTACCATCAAAGCATCCCGATAATGCCCCACCTGCATAAAGGCCACTCTCTCGTTAGGCCTCCATATCCGAACCGTCTCCTGCTCTTGCCCCTGAGTTAGAAACTCGACCACAAAGCTGGGCTTTTCTTGCGGTATTTCTGCCCCAACGTCAACCATACGCAGGCGGAATAAACGCCCCATCCAAGCGGAGCTCTTTTCCAGCTTTTGATCCGGCTCAGCCGCAGCTGCCAGGAAAAAATCATTGCCAACAGAGGCCTTGCGCCCAACAAACTTTCGCTCACTCTCCCCCTGACGTAGGGTTGCCCTCTCCAAGTCTTTAAAATCCATGGGGAAAATCTTGCGCTCCACCAGTCCGGTGGCGCCATGCCGCAAGCCCGCAACTCGGTTAGAGCCGATTAAATGGATCCCCTGGCTCTCATCACGAATATAGGTTTGGGCCTTGCCGTAGGTTCCCCCACCAATATCTAAAGAAAGAGCCATATGCTTATATTGGAGCCGCAATTTCTCCTGACTTTCGCGGATGCCGAAATCAGAAAGATCGCTGAGGTTACCAAGACTTCTATGCACCTTTAAAACCGACAGGCCACGGAAAAGGGTTTGGGCCTGTTTTGAAGCCATATAGGTTTTCTTTTTCCTCGAATTATCGAGCTCATTATTTTTCTCTACATCTACCCAAAGCCGCTTATCGTCCCCCTTATAGAGGGAAACCTGCCAATTATCCTCCCGCCACTCAACACGCTCAAGCTCGCCTTGAATCAAAATCTGCTCATCGGAGGATTCTTCTTCAGGCCAGTGCCAGGCGGTAAATGCTCCGGCGGTAGCGACAAGCGCCAAAAGCGCATGCAAAGACAGCGGACTACCCATGGTTTCTCTTCCTTTGTCGCTTACGGGTTATAAAAACCCCTGCAAATAAAATTGCTGCTGGAATCAAAATACTCGTGCCATAAAACCAAACCACATCTTCATCCCGGCGGTGCACCAACGCAACGTCCTCTTCACTCTCGATTGCTCCGAGTTCATTTTCCTCTGCAATCAACCAATTAAATGCGTCCATCATAAAATAAGCATTACCCGGATTACGCATCAAACCATCTCCCGCCACATCGGCATCGGCAACAACCAAGGCACGCATAAATTCTTTTGATTTTTTCTCCATCTTACGTTTCGGGTTCTCAACCGCAGCCACC
>CAXGWX010000096.1:0-11240 GCA_964013445.1 uncultured Bdellovibrionales bacterium
CACGGGCGCCTGCGAGCTGAGCATTCGCGACTAGCGGCGGATAAAATTAGGTGCAAAAGGCTGGCCTGCATCAAATAAATCTCCTATAAGCCCAGCCCATGAAAAAATTACTCTTATTGCTTGTAGGATTAAGTTTATCGGGCTGTGCGGCTTTAAGCGGGACCCCACAACCGGCGGCAGCACCCAAAGAGGCGCCTTTGGGCTGGGTTGGTCAAACTCCGATTTACCGCAGTGATTTGCCCGAAGACATTCGTGGCGACTTAAACACCCAGGAAAACGAGCACGAGCAGCGGCGCCTGCATTTGCTTTGGTTGGGTTTAGAAGACCGTTTCGCCGAGCAGTTGCTTTATGAGGAAGCGGTAAGGCGTGGCCAAACTGTTGACGAATTAAAAAAGGATGAAATTGAAGCCAAAATTAAAGAGCCACAAGAGGCGGAAATCAAGGCCATCTATGAAGCCAATAAGAGCGCCATTGGTGTGCCCTATGAGCAGATAGGGGCTTTTATCAAGAGCCAGATGTTGGCGGAGCGGCAAAAGCTGCAAGAGCAGGCGTTTGTCGAGGCGCTCAAGGAGACCGCCCAGGTCCGTTATACCTTGCCCGTGCCGGATTTGCCCCGTATGCGCATCGATGTGGGGGATGCTCCTTATCAGGGAGCAGAGGAGCCTTTGGTCACTTTGGTTGAGTACAGTGATTTCCAGTGCCCATATTGCGCGCAAGCGACGGAGGTGGTGAAGCAGCTTCTGGATATTTATCCGAATGTTTTAAAGGTCGTGTTCAAGGATTATCCACTACCGCAGCATGCCCAGGCCTATGATGCGTCGGTGGCAGCTCACTGTGCTAACGAGCAGGATAAGTTTTGGCCCTATCACGATTTGCTTTTTAAGAATCCACAGGCCTTGGCTGCGACGGACCTGAAGAAATATGCCAAAGATATTGGTCTCGACGAAAAAGGTTTCGATAAGTGTTTGAGCTCTGGACATACCAAAGCGATTGTTGACGGCCATCGCCGTGAGGGCGAGTTGCTTGGTGTGCAAGGAACTCCGGCCCTTTTTATTAATGGTATGAAACTCATCGGACTTTTGCCCATGCCGCTTCTGCGCGCCATCATCGATCGAGAACTGGCTGAGGCGAGTTAAGCCGTACTTTTAGGTTGAAAAAAGTGTTTTCTTGGGTGGTGACTTCCCGAGCACAAGAGGATAAGAAACCACCTACTCCCTAATGGAGAGACAAATGTTGGAGGGTGGATATGTTTGACGGCGTAAAGATTTTTGCAGCAACGAAGCAAAAAGAGCGCGAAGAACTTGGTGAGACTGCGACGCGTTGGATTCAGGAGCGTCTCGACAAGATTGACATTGTGGATAAGGTTGTCACGCAAAGTTCGGACAACGAATATCACTGTATTGCGTTGACAATTTTTTACAATCACAAATAGGGCGTAACTCGTTTTAAGATGAGTTCCAGTGCCATGACAAAGACTCCAGAGCAGTCTGCGGTGGAGACGACCCATGTGGTTTTACCGCCGGATACGAATTCCCACGGCACCGCCTTTGGTGGAAAAATCATGCAGTGGATGGATATCGCTGCCGGCATTGCTGCTGGTCGTCATGCCCAAGGGCCGGTGGTGACAGTTTCCGCGGACGACTTACATTTTGCCCGTCCGATCAAGATGGGCCATATCGTTTCAGTGCGGGCGCAGGTGAACTATACGGGAAGAACCAGTATGGAAATAGGTGTGCGGGTGGAAAGTGAAGAAGCCAGCACCGGCACCCGTGAGCATTGTTTAAGTGGTTATTTTACTTTTGTTGCTGTCGACGCAAACGGTGATCCCAAAGCTGTAGCTAAGCTGGTGCCGCAGAGTGATGAAGATCAGCGTAGATTTGATAATGCGGAAGAGCGTCGTAAAGCACGCTTAGGCCGTCGCCGGAGCTAAAGCTTTAAGCCAGCTTTTCGTTAATCCATTTCTGGGTAAAATTGGCTGCGTCTTCAAAGCCCTTTTTCACATCCGCAACGACTAAAGTCTCAACAATTTTTCCAACACCAAAAACTTTAACTTTAACATGACCATCAACCAGACGGCGAACACCCTGTGGAGTCTCAACGAAGCTAAAGGTTCCCTTTGTATCAATTTTATCGCTCATGATACTTGAGACTGTTTTCCACTCACCTTTGAGGCTTCCCCATTTGTAATTAAGGTATTCGGTGTACTCGAGCTTTTGCCCACCAATAACTTTGGCAACCGGGGCAGGAATTTGCCGATCCGGTGATACTTTGATGACCCTTTTGATGTGCTCATCCGTAATATCCCGTTCCTGAACATCGCGCCCCAGGTTCACTTCCTTGCAGAGGGCGACGTTGAGATCTTCATCAAAATACAATTTTTCAAAATCTTCTAAGCTAATATTTCTAAAGAGGTGCTCAAGTTGAAAATTCATAATTTATTCCTTTATGTATTGGCCATATCTTCCCGGTAATCAAAAACACGAATTTTTGTTTCTGGGAAGCGTTTTTCAAGAGGTTTTCGTAAATCTTTTGCGGTGGCAACGAGCACAGAGCGAAAGGCGTTTTCCTGAAGATGGGTGCTCATGGCTTCGCAGACAGTTCTATCATCCAGGGCTTTGATTTTTTCCGGCAGGGCGAACATTTCCTCTGGTGCCTTGCCAAGCAATTCCATGCGCATGGCCAAGAGAATGAGTCCAGCGCTGGATGATATTTCGAAGGGAAAGTAGCCCAGAAAGTATTGGCGGGCATGTTCGATGCCTGCGAGTTTGCCATTGGCCAGCTCGTTAAAGAGTTCAGCTTGCAGGGCCAGACAATCAACAGTTTGTTCTGTTGCAGGGGCACAGCCGAGAACAAAGGGAACGGGTGTATAGCGATAGCGCCGATACTGGGCGTAGGCCGTATAGGACCAGCCACGAACATCCCGAATTTCCTTGCAGAAGGTTGAGGTGAAGGTGCCGCCAAAAGCCATGGCGCCGAGCCAAAAAGCAGTGGTGTCAGGGTGTGTGCCGGACATGGTTGGAGAGACAAGTCGGCATTGGGTTTGGCTGCGTTCCGGCTTGTCGATGAGCCAAATTTCCGGTTCTAAGCTCTGCGCCGGTTCTGGCATTGGTCCTAAAGTATGGCCGCTTGCAGGTAGGGGCTTAGTGATGTCTTCAACCAGGGGCAGGATTTCTTCCTGGTTGATGGCACCAGAAAAACCAAACAATAATTCGTCCTGGGAGAACCGCTCTTTGTGCAAGGCTTTGACGTCTTCGATGCTGATATGATCGAGATCTTTCCATTCTCCTAAGGGTGACCGCCCCAAGGGGTGCTGTCCGAAAAGGGCTCGTCGTAAATAAAGCTCGACCAATGCATCATCGTC
This sequence comes from uncultured Bdellovibrionales bacterium, assembly GCA_964013445.1. Classification (GTDB taxonomy): domain Bacteria; phylum Myxococcota; class XYA12-FULL-58-9; order XYA12-FULL-58-9; family JASMKV01; genus JASMKV01. Next base: position 3,362 of record CAXGWX010000096.1, read on the forward strand.
ATCCCGCTCTTGTTTGAGTTCTTCACGGATTTCTTCCAAAAGATGCTCGAGTTCAGCTTCTTCGAAACGGGGTTCGAGAATTGCATCGCGCACAAGTTCGAGGGTTTCGGGAAGATGACGTTTAAGACAGGCGCCACGTAAGAGGGCAAGCTCCGTACCGACAGCAGGGTCAAGTTGGGAACCAAGCTTTTCGAGCTTTTCATTAAACTCGACCCGCGAGAGTTTTTTCGTACCGCGCAAAAGCATATTGAAAAGAATACGGGTCAAGCCTGCTTTACCAAAAGGGTCGGCGATAGAGCCTTTGCGCAGGGTAATGGCAAAATTCACCATAGGCCATTTATGATCTTCAATGACAAAGACTGTGCTCGCCTTACATTTAAATGTTTCGCATTGATACATCGAGTTCGTTACTCTTCCAGGGGTTTGGCGATGACAATATTCTTTTTGTTTGCGGCAAAGGTTTTCAGACCAACCGTTTTAATGGTTTCCGCATCAAGGTCGTTCCATAATTCAATATGTTTGAAGGCCATCGAGAAATCACCAAAATTGGCTTCAAAGTGTCCAAGCATTTCCGCACAACTTTCATTGTCCTGAAAGCTTTGCAGGATCGCCAATTCAAGGGAGTTTCGCGCTTTATCCACATCCTCTGTGCTTAGGAGCTGACAGGCACTTTTCAGCTCTAGAGAGAGTTGCTCGATGATTTTGTCATGATGGACCCCGGGCATAGGGGTAAGAGAAAACTCGAAAAGTCCGGGCTCTGCAAAAGGTGTTAAAAAACCGCTTACGTCGGAAGCAAGGCGCTCCTCGATCACCATGCGCCGATAAAGATAGGAGCTTTCTCCATCACAAAGAGTATTGTTGAGTAATTCGAGGGCCGCGTAGTCTGGACTATTTTGTGCCGGTGCAGGGTAGGCAACAAGAACCTGAGTGGTGCTGATGGGTTTTGCCAGGACGCTCTTGCGTGGTTCTTCTTGTGGCTCTTCATTTTTTGGACGATAGGTGTCGATATTCTGTGCGGGGATTTCTCCATAAGCTTTCCAGATGAGTTCGAGGGTTGCTCCTACATCGATATCTCCTACCACCACGATTATCGCATTATTTGGTGCGTAGTAGCTCTGATAGAATGCTCTAATGGTTTGCAGATCGGTGTTTTCCAGATCACGCATATAGCCGATGGTTGGCCATTGATAATGGTGATTTGGAAATGCCTGCTGGTAGAGTTGTTCGCTCATGGCGCCACCAATGGAGTTATCCACGCTCATGAGTCTTTCGTTTTTGACAACTTCAAGTTCAGAGAGAAAAGTTTTCTCGTCCAGGATGAGATTGCTCATGCGATCGGATTCAAAATGGATCACCTGCTCAAGATTGTCCTTTTGTTGTGCTAAGGATTGTGTGTAGTAGGTCCAGTCAACCCATGTTGCGGCGTTGGTCTGGCAGCCTCTCGATTCCATTTCCGTATCAAATTCACCAACAGGATGGTTGGTTGTGCCTTTGAACATAAGATGTTCAAAGAGATGGGCTAAGCCGGTTTTGCCTGGCTTTTCATGCTTGCTGCCGACTTTAAACCAAGTTTGATAGGAAAAAATGGGCGCACTATGATTGGCCATAAGTATGACCCGTAGCCCATTAGGTAGGGCAAAGCGCGCGGCAGATATTTTATCCGCAAAGTTTTCGACCCTTTCGAGCGCAAAGTGGGTGTGCGCTATGGGCTCGAGAGCCTCTTGGTATTGTTTTTGTTGCCAGCATTCCATCTTGAAAGCCCCTCATGACAAAAAATTGCATTTGATTCTACATTTTTTTTGACAAGGTGAGACGTTGTCCTACAATGTATTACAGTGGAGACAATGTAGTTGTTTCTTAAGGATTCGAAAGATTCGAACCCTTCTAATTTAGGGGGGTTGGAAAGTCATTTTCGGGAAGCACCCCTCCGCTAACCGAAATGACATGGAAAAGAGCGGGCGCGCACCCGCTCTTTTCCGCCTACGCTAAAATCTCTAAAAACCGATTTCACTGACCAAGTTCAGTCTTTTTTTCACTCCGAATTGTGATAGGAAGAAGCTTGGGAGAAAAGAGTGAAAATAAGCGAAATTCTCACGGAAAACCATGTGATCCCTGTTTTGTCGGCGGGGGATAAGCAGACCGCCTTGAGTAAAATTGTGGAATGCATTGGTTCGGAACTCAATGGCGCAAGTCAGAATGGAGAGCAAATACTCAACGCTCTTTTGGAGCGGGAGCGTTTAGGCTCGACAGGCGTGGGCGAAGGGGTGGCTATTCCCCATGCAAAGATTAATGGCTTAAGCGAACTTGTTGCTTGTCTGGCCCGTGTGCCTGATGGGGTCGAGTTTGACGCTATTGACAAGGAGCCAGTTCGATTGATCTTCGCCCTTTTGGTTCCTGAAAATTCTGCCGGCACTCATCTTAAAGCGTTGGCCCGTATATCGCGACTCTTAAAAAATGCAGCCTTTCGTTTGAGGGTTTTAGAGTTTACGGAACAGAAGCAGATTTACAGTGCAGTTGTGGAAGAAGACGCCAAGTATTAAATATGACTCTTCTTGTAAAAGCCCTAGTTGATGATGGCGACTTTGATCTTGAGCTGGATTTGTGTGCTGGCGAAAAAGGACTCGAGCGCCGTATTTCTTACGATAGAATTCAAAAGCCCGGATTGGCACTGGCTGGTTATATCGAGTCATTGCGGGCTGAGCGCTTACAGATTTTTGGCCAAACTGAGATCAAATATTTACTTAGCCTAAGCGACGAGGCGCGCACTAAGGCTTTGGGGGCGCTTTTTCAGACAGAAATCTCAGGTATTGTCATTACGGCGGGGCAAGAACCTATCAGCGAAATGATGGAGATGGCTGAGCTCTATGGCGTGCCTATTTTTCGCAGCAATTTAATTTCAAGTTCGTTTATTAATCGGGTCTCTGCGTTTTTGGGTTCCCATTTAAGCCTCGAGGATTCGGTTCACGGGGTCTGTATTGATGTGTTTGGTGTCGGGGTGTTGGTGACTGGACCCAGTGGGATTGGTAAGAGTGAATCCGCATTGGACCTTATCTTACGTGGGCACCGTTTTATAAGTGACGATGTTGTTCCCATCAAAAAACGAAATGAAAGCGTTATCGCTTCCGGCTCAGAGCTCACCCGGCATCATATGGAAGTTCGTGGTTTGGGAATTATCAATGTTAAAGACCTGTTCGGTGCGGCAGCGGTTAGAGAGCAAAAGAAAATAGAATTGGTGGTAGAACTCATTGAATGGAGTCGAGACCTTAAGCAGGATCGTACAGGTTTGGATCAGGTGAGTGAGAGACTTGTTGAAGTAAACATTCCGAAGATTGTCTTGGCCATAAGACCGGGGCGAAATATTGCATCGATCATCGAGGTTGCGGCGCGCAATCATCTTTTAAAATTACAGGGTCACGATCCGGCTCGCGATTTTGAGCAACGTATCGAAGCGGCTTTGTACGCACGGCTACCACAGCGGGCAGCATTGGAGTCGGAATAATGAGTCTGGAGATTACAGTGCTTACGGGACAGTCGGGCTCTGGTAAGTCGACAGCGATTAACGCGCTTGAAGATCAGGGGTATTACTGTGTGGACAATATGCCCCCACGTCTTGTTGAGGATTTGTGCAAGCTGGTCGCAGAAGAAAATTTAGGAGCTCGTCTGGCATTAATTATGGATGCGCGGGAAAGGGGCTTTACCGCTGAAGTTCCCGAGCTTATTGCTAAGCTGCGACAAGGTTATGAGAAGGTTCGGGTTATTTATTTTGAATCGAAGGAGCATATTTTACTGCGAAGGTATTCCGAAACCCGGCGAATACATCCTCTTGATGATGGTCGAGGTTTACGAGCGGCGATTGAAAAAGAGCGCGAAGTGCTTGTGCCTTTAAGAGAGTTAGCAGACGAAACGATTGATACGTCTTCCTTTACGCCCCATGAATTTCGTGCACAAGTTGTTGAGCGCTTGGCTGCAGTGAATCCGGCGGATCAATTAAAGATAGCATTTTTGAGCTTTGGCTATAAGTACGGTTTGCCCCTGGAAGCAGATATTGTTCTGGATGTCCGCTTTTTACCAAATCCATATTTTATGGAAGGACTGCGCGAATTTACAGGTTTAGATGATAACGTCTATGGTTTTGTTACCGAGCAGGCTGAGGCCATTGACTTTTTACAAGAGACGAATGCGTTTCTGCATAAAATGATTCCTCGCTATCAAAAAGAAGGCAAGCGTTATTTGACCGTGGGCATCGGCTGTACTGGGGGCTGTCACCGGTCTGTGAGTATTGCCCGCGCCCTGAATGCTACGATGAACGAGGGCTCTATAAGCTCCGAGGTAAAGCATAGGGATGTAAGGAGGGACCGCTCGTGATTGGTATTGTGGTGGCAACTCACGGTCGGTTGGGCGAAGCCCTTATAGAGACCGGCACAGAAGTTGTTAAGGTTCATGGCCCATTGCGCTCTATGGGAATTGAAAAAGGGGACAGTACGGACATCTATGAGGGGCGTTTGCGTGCGGCAGTGCAAGATGTAGATAGAGGTAAAGGGGTTGTTGTGCTTACAGATATGTTTGGTGGCACACCTTCAAATATTGGTATGACCCTGCATGAAATGGGCAAGGTAGAATTGCTGACAGGAGTGAATTTGCCAATGTTGGTTAAGGCCTTACAGTTAAGCACAAGCGATAAGAGTCTCGATGAAGTGGCGGCGGAAATACAAGTTGTAGCTCATCGTTCTATTGCGGTGGCTTCAAAAGTTTTGTCCAGAGAGCCAGCTAAGGCTGAGAAGGTGAAGTAACTTGGATACGGCAGAAACAAGAACGGTCAAAATTGTCAATGATTTGGGATTACATCTGCGAGCGGCCGGGGTCTTGGTGCAAGTTGCATCGAACTACGATTCAGAGATTTGGTTGGAATACGATGGACGGCGGGCCAATGGAAAAAGCATTATGAGTGTGCTGTCTCTGGCGGCGAGTTGTGGCGCAGAGATCAATATGGTGGCTGAAGGCAGTGATGCTCTTGATGCCCTTGATGCCTTGGCACGACTCATCGAAAATAAGTTTCAGGAATAGGGGTTCGTTTTGCGTCTTTTTCGCGGCTTGAGTGCATCACCAGGGATAGCTATTGGCCAAGTACTGCTGCTTGACCGCCGGCGTATTCATGCACCCCATTATCATATCGAAGATTCACAGACAGATGTTGAGATTCAACGGCTGGAGAAGGCAATAGAGCAGTCTGTAGAACAGCTGGAATCCATTCGAACGAGTTTTGTTGGTGAAGGTTTAGATCACCAGCCAATTCTTGAAGCTCATGAAATGATGCTGAAGGATAAAGCTCTACTTGAAGAAGCTTCCGGACTCATTCGAACAGAAAAGCTGAATGCGGAATGGTCTGTCGAACGGGTCATTGAACGTATTCGAAAAATTTTCGATAAAGTAACGGATGCCTATTTTAAAGAACGCCGGGGTGATATTTATTTTGTGGGTGAACGTATCCTGCGTAATCTTACAGGTAAGGAAGCGGATATTCAGAACCTTGAACATGTGGACGAGGACACGATCGTTGTCGCCTATGACCTTTCTCCTGTAGACACAGCGATGTTGGCAGGCTACCGCCTTCGCGCATTTGTTACCGAGGTTGGCACTTATACGGCGCATACTGCAATCGTGGCGCGGTCATTGGATATTCCGGCAGTGGTAGGGGTTAAGGGAGTGATGCAGGCTGCAGGGCAGGGTGACGCGGTTGTGGTGGACGGCGTTAAGGGGACAGTTTTGCTGCAGCCTACCAGTGAGGAGTTAAAGGAAGCGCAAAAGGGCTTAGAGCTTTTTGAAAAGCAATCTTTAGAGCTGCTCGAAGCAAAGGCTTTGCCGGCAGAAACTCTTGATGGAAAACGGGTTGAAGTTGCGGGGAATATAGAACTGCCAAGCGAAGTGAGTTCTGTACTTGAGCGGGGTGGTGAAGCCATAGGCTTGTATCGTACAGAGTTTCTTTTCTTAGGTCGCCAGGATGCGCCTTCCGAGGAGGAGCATTTCCAAACCTACTGCAAGATTCTCGCGGAAATGGGAGAGAGAAAAGTTACCATTCGAACATTGGATGTGGGTGGTGAAAAACTTTTTTCTTCTATTGCTTCACCAATGGAGCATAATCCAGCACTTGGCATGCGGGCGGTGAGGTATTGCTTAAGTCATCAGGATATTTTTGAAGCGCAGATTGCCGGGCTTTTAAGAGCAAGTGTTTTTGGTGAGCTACAAATCATGTTGCCGATGGTCTCTTGTCTTTCCGAAGTTCATGCTGTGAAGCAGATTATTCACGATGTGGAAAAACGGTTGGAGGATGAGGGAAAAGAATTTCGAAAAAACATACCCTTTGGGATCACTATAGAAGTTCCCTCGGCTGTTCTCCTGGCGGATGAATTGATCAAGGAGTGTGATTTCTTTTCAGTTGGGACAAACGATTTGATTCAGTATCTATTGGCTGTTGACCGCAACAATGAATGGGTCAACTACCTCTATAGACCCCTTTCTCCCGCGGTGTTGAAGGCGCTTAGAATTATATCCTCTGCGGCCTTTAAGCAGGGGAAGGATGTTTATCTTTGCGGTGAAATGGCGGGTATGGCTGAGTGCGTGCCTTTTCTTCTTGGTATGGGGTTCGACCAATTGAGTATGAATGCGGGTTCTATTCCGCGTATTAAACGACTTGTGCGCGAATTAAGTTTTGCCGAATGCGAAGACCTTCTGGACAGCGCGCTTGAGTGTGCTGATGCAACTGATGTTGAACTCTTAGCTCGAGACTTTATTGAGGCTAAAATTTCTGGATTTGATTCTTATTTAAAATAGAGGGAGCAACGATGAGCGAAGAATTTGAAAATGAGAACCTAGATGAAGAGCAGCAAGGTGATGAAATTGATGAGGAGATGTTAGATATCTATCGTTGTTATGACCACCAAGAGGCCTTGCGTCTGCTCGACCTCTTAGAAACCAAAAACATCGAAGGGCTCTTGCGTGACCGTTCGACAAGTGCTTTTCCAACAAGTGTTGGTATGACTTCGCAACAAATAATTGCTGTTTTGAGCTCGGATCAGCAAGAAGCGGTTGCTGCAATCAAAACAGCGATTAATGATGAGGTTGTTTCTGGAGAAGGGGTTTTTCTTCCGGAGTAATGGTGAGCGGTGGTGAATTTAAGCTTTCCACAAACCATTGCTGAGCATCGCTGGATAGAGTTATCATTCCATCTTCGTCTGTGCGTTTAAGCTCGATACCTAAATCACCATAGCGTTCTATAACGTCATGATTTGGTAACCCAAAGCGGTTGTTACGCCCAACGGAAATGAATGCCAGTTGCGGGGCTAAGGTCGTTAAAAAGTCTAAGGTTGAGGATGAACGACTGCCATGGTGGGCCACTTTTAGGATATCCGTTGGCTTGATGACGTTAAGAAGGTGTGTTTCCGCATCTATTTCGATATCCCCAGTAAAGAGGATGGAGGTTTTCCCATATTGGAAACGGATGACAATCGAATTGTCGTTGAGATGCATGCCCGGATAGTAGCCGTGCTTTTCCTCTGATTTAGGATGTAGGAGCTCCAGAGAGATTTCACCTCGCCGATGATCTTGAATATCCTTCTGTGTTTTTATGATGCCCCCGTTGCTTTTAATGTTTTTAATAATCTCTTTTAGAATGGGAATCTCTTGTCCCATTCCGTTCCACCAAAATTCCTTAATGGTAAAATTTTTGCTTAAATACAGAAAGCCGTTGAGGTGATCCGGGTGTGGATGCGTTGCGACCGCAAGATCAATTGTTGTTTTACCGTAGCTTCGGAGCAAGGGGGCCATAACGGAGAGCCCCGGATCCCAGCCCCCCGGCTCAAAGCTGCCACCGGCGTCAATTATA
>CAXGWX010000097.1:0-11222 GCA_964013445.1 uncultured Bdellovibrionales bacterium
TTTCTTCTTCGTTACTTTCTTTTTCGCCGCTTTCTTCTTCGTGACTTTCTTTTTCGCCACCTTCTTCTTCGTGACCTTCTTCTTTGTCACCTTTTTCTTTGCAGCCTTTTTCTTTGTGGCCTTCTTTTTTGTAGCCTTCTTTTTTGTAGCCTTTTTCTTTGCGCTTTTTCGTTTGCTTGGTTGCTGGTTTGATGCGGGCGCATCCTGCCGCAATGCATGTCCTAAAAGAAGAAGCATGCGATTAATATGAATGAGGTGCAGATAAAATGCGCGTAGCTCGACAATATTGTTAACGTGCTCCATACAATCGTGCACAAAGCTTTCGAGAACCGGGTTGTGCTGAATATAGGGCTCAAGCCGATCGAGAAGAGCGTTTTGTTCACGGGTGTTGAGTTCTTTGTTGCCTTCCATAAGTGGATCAGCGACGAAGACCAGGCTACGGACTCTAAATGCCAGCTGCCCAATCTCTTTGGCTGATGCCCCGGAACGCAGCAGCATACCTGCCGCATCGATGGAGCCATCGATGACTTTGGTGAGGAGGTTCTTTTTTCCCTTGGTACCAAACCAGCCTGATTGTAAGTAGCTCGTCATTCTAAGAGAAAGTTAGCGCTAAGAGGTAGTTTTAGGCAAGCCTCTAATTGGCAAAGCAAGTGAATTAGGGCAATATCGGTCTGTTCCGATAGTTTGAGGAATAAAGGATAATTAGGATGCGTTCTCAGATCGATATCGTTGCTGAAATGGCTCAGGTGGTGGCAGGCAAGCGTGTGGATGTCTCTATTGCTCGGGCCCGGGCAAAGGAGGCCTTGGCCATGCTGCCGGGGCCAATAGGATTCATTCTGGTGTGTGTCTTTCGTACCTTACTGATATTAAATGGTATTTTCTCCCCTAAAAAGGATCGTTTGATTTTGGGCTTCTTAGAGGCGGTGCTACGTTTACCGCCCGGGCCGTTACGAAAATTTGTCGATGTGTTTAAGGCCCTCGGCTTCCTGGTGGTGCTTGGGGATGTGGGTACCCGTTCCGAGCTTTATGCGGGGGCAGGCGCACCCTTGCTTGGTTTGGTGGACGATATTTCCGAGCCTACAAAGTGGAGTTCGTTGCCGAAAGTTTCCGAAAAGTGGTCTGATACAGCAGATTTTATTGTTGTTGGCACCGGGCCTGCCGGAGCCACAGTCGGACGAGAACTTGCCTTGGCGGGGCTTGAAGTTGTTTTTGTGGAGGAAGGCCGAGAGGTGCCGAAGAATTATCAGGCGCCAAATACGGCGGTTGGTTTGCAGAAGTTATGGCGACAATCGGCGATGCAAACGACAGTGCCACCTGACCTAATTCCAGTGTTGCAGGGAGTTGCTGTTGGTGGCTCGTCGGTGATCAATTCCGCGATTGTGCATCGAGCACCGGAAGATGTCTTTGCGCAGTGGCATGAGGATAGGCACCTTGCGGAAAGCCTACCGCTTGGTCGTGTGGAAAAAGCCTATGATGCGATTGAAGCGGCGATGCGTATCGAGCGCACCGCATCGACAATTTATGGTGGCAACAATGCTTTATTCCTAAAGGCGGCTGAGGCTATGTCGATCAGCGCGCAGCCTATGAATCGTTATACGCCTGGTTGCGAAGGTTTGGGGCGCTGCCTGGAAGGTTGTCCCCGTGGCCATAAATTGGGAATGCATATGGAATTTATACCCGCAGCATTGGCGGCGGGGGCCCGGCTTTACAGTCGTTGCAAGGTGAAGCGCGCAATTTTTGAAAGCGGCAAAGCGGTGGGCGTTGAAGCGACTTACGAGGGTAAGCAAGTGCGTTTTCATGCCCGCAAGGGTGTGGTTTTTGCGGCCAGCGCCATTCAAACTCCACTTCTTCTCATGGCCTCCGGCGTGCGTAAAAAAGCAGTCGGGCAGCGCTTTCAGGCTCATCCAGGTTCATCCCTCACCGGCATTTTTGATGAGCCAGTCCGTTCGCCGATTGGAGCGACACAAGGGGCGGAGTCGTTACATTTCCGCAAGTCCCACCGGCTTAAGCTTGAGACCCTGAGCTTGCCTGACGAGCTTTTGGCAACACGGTTTCCAGGCTTCGGTGCTGCTTTATGGAAGAATGTTGAGAAATTGCCCAATGCCTGCTTGTGGGCAAGTCTGGTACGGGGGGAGGCCCACGGTACGGTGAGCCAGGGACTTTTCGGAGCGAAGATAAAATATAAGATGACCGGGCAGGATCAGCTTAATTTAGGGCGAGGTTTAAAGTTTCTTGCCGAGATGTATTTTGCCGTTGGTGCCACAGAAGTTTATCCCGGAATTGCCGGCTATCCAGACCGAATTACTTCTGTTGATGCGTTGGCAGGTTTGGAAAATGGGATTGAGCCTAAACGGTTGAATATGATTGCCAGCCATCTATTTGGCACAGCATTCATGGGTACGGAATCGGCAGACGCGGTTTGCGATGCATGGGGACAGGTCCATGGGTGCCCGGGGCTTTATGTTGCTGATTCAGCCCTTTTTCCGACAAATCTTGGCGTTAATCCGCAACATACCATAATGATGCTCGCACAGCATATCGCTTGGGGGATTTTGGAAGAGTAATGGGACCGTGCGTAAATATTGATGGGGCAATTTTTGCACCGGAAGATGCTCAGATTTCCGTGTTTGACCGCGGCTTTCTCTATGGTGATTCGGTTTATGAGACGATGCGGGTTTACGGTTCAAGACCCTTCAAGTTTAGGGAGCACTGTCAGCGTCTCTATGCTTCAGGGAAAAAAATTGGATTCGATTTACCGTGGAACGCATCCTTAGTTGCGAGTCGGATCATGGAAACCCTTGAGCATTCAGGGCTAAAGGACTGTGCATTGCGTGTGGTGGCTACCCGTGGCGCAGGTCAGCTTGGTCTGGATCCAGCCTATGCTGCTAATCCAAGACTCATCATTTATGTTTTGGCTTTACCCGATTTCCCAGAGCACCTTTATAGGGAGGGCTGTTCTCTTTCTTTGACCCAAGTGAAGCGAAATATTAAACAAGCGGTTGATCCGCAGGCGAAGACTGGCAACTACATCAATAATCTTCTGGCCTTGGCTGAGGCGAAGGCATCGGGGGCAGACGAGGCAATTATGCTGGATATTGAGGGCCGTGTTGCAGAAGCCAGTACGGCGAATGTTTTTGTGCATCTGGATGGTTGTTGGCAGACGCCACCGCTTGAAGTAGGCATTCTCGGAGGGATTACCAGAGAGACAATTATTGAATTACTGCAGGAAAATAATATTGATTTGCGTGAAAGCATTTTGTGGCCAGAAGATTTAGTGCGCGCCGACGAAATCTTTTTATGCTCGTCTCTGCGGGAAATTGTGCCAGTGGCCAAACTCGGTGATAGAGTCATTAATAACAAAGACAAAAGTCAGGCAGTGATGGAACTGTACCGTTTGTATGTGGAGAGTTTGGCGCAGGAGCCCTGGTTGTGAGTTTACCGAATTTACCCAAAAAGAATTCGAAGGCGTTCAAGGACATTTACCTGCGTTTATCGACAACTTTCCAGCGAGAGAGCTTTGCCGTTGTTTGCTATGGAGCCTTAGACCGCCAGCGCATTGAAAAAATTATGGCGGGACAAGGCATTAAGCCGGGAGCCTTGAAACAGGCCTCAAGACAGGAGCTGGTTGCCGCCTTAGTCGCTAATTTTTTTCGCGGCCCACAGATTGCTCACGATATCGTCAAAGAGATCGATAAAGCGGCTCGTTCCGAGTTAAGTCTATTAAGTACGATGCCTGGCCAGGAAGTTGTACACCGCTTTCACAGGCTCGAATCCCTCCGCCAGCAGCGCCATGGTGCGAAGATGCTTTGGGCTATTTGTCGGGATGACCGTCCGGTCGTCAGCGATATGGGCACAGGCCTCATTGCCCAGTATATGCGGCAGGTTCAGGAAATCGAGGATGAAGGTAGTGTCCAGGAAGAGATTTCCACGGAGGAGAGGCTTAAAGAATTTGAACATAAATACCGTGCTGCCGCTGAGCGTGTTTTAGAACTTGAAGATGATAAATCAAAAGCGGAACGGGAACGAGCTAAGCTGGTTGCTGAAATAGGTCATAAGGAAGCACTTCTGCGGCAAGAAAGTCAAAAGCGTAAGGAACTGGCTAAGGATATTCAGGGGCAGACTGAACCGCAGGTTTTGACCCCACCGGCGCCGCGTCCACCAAAGTTACAAGCAGAGGACCCCCAGCATTTGCAGCGTAAAATTCGCTCCCTTGAAAAACGTCTGGATGCCCACAGCCGCAAAGACGAAAAGCTCGATGTTCTCCAGCAAGATCTTGATGCGGCTCAGGAGCAAAATCAAAAGCTTCTCTCGAAGATTGAAAAAATGCGGGATTCCCGTGCCCGGGAACTGGCTATTCTTAAGGAGGAAGCGTCCGTGACCAAATCGGAAGTTGCGGTTCCCCTTACTCAAAAACCAGAAAAGCGCCATGTCCAGCAAGAAGCTGGCGGAACACCGCGGGTAGGGGTGTTTTTGGATGTGGCCAATTTGGCCGGAGCGGCCCGTCACATCCATCAGAGCGCCCTCGATTATGCAAAAGTTCTGGAACGGGCAGTTGGTGCGCGTAAATGTGTTTTGGCGCGGGCCTATGTCATTGATAAGGGACAGGATAGCTTTGCAGAATTTGCTCAAGCACTACGCAGCCAGGGCTATAAGGTTTGCGCGAAGCGGCCCAAAACCTTCGCCGATGGAACCATGAAGGCGGATTGGGATGTGGGTATTACGGTGGAGATGCTGTCACAGGCGCCACAACTCGATGTGGTGGTTCTTGGCAGCGGGGATGGAGACTATTTACCTGCTTTACAGCGTTTGAAAGAGCAGGGTTTGAGGGTGGAGATGTTGAGTTTTGCGGAGCGCAGCGCCAAAGAGCTTAAGGCTGCGGCGGACGAATTTATATGCTTAGATGCGGATGATTTGTTGAAGCAGGCTTAAGCGGCCTCGTCATCTGCCAGGAACAGGGTTGCTCCCCCATCTAAGGAGCGAAGCGTGGCGCTTAACGGGTCTTCGAGTGGCGTGAAGCTGTCATAAAAGCTGCCTAGCTCGTGGTTATCGAAGGTGATTTTAACTTCTTCTTGCCAGTCGACACGTTTGGGCTGGGGGCTAGCGGCCATATTCTCTCCTTTTGCTCCGATCATTATCGGAAATTCTCTTGTACCCCCTAAGAGCCAATAGGTCAAAAAAATGTTGTTATTTTGTTTTCACTGACCCGATTGCATGACCAGAAGCTGCTTTCGATCATCATTGCCCACCCTATACAGTTGAATTTCCTTGCCGCCGAGGGTGAAGCGGCTGGCGGAGTCAACAACTTTGCCGTTGCGAGCCCAGGTGGCGCCGTCTCCCGGCAGCACAAATTCGTAAAGACCACTCTTCGCCCGTTTATAGTGCAGTAGAATCGATCCGGCGGTGAGATGACCTTCCGCTTCGGTCAAGAGTAGATTTGAGCCGTTTAAGGGAGATCCGTTGAGGACAATCGGAACCGCCGGCTCCAAAATGAGTCGTAGACTGGTTCCTGCTTGGGTGGGACTCTTGGCGATAGGCTGAGGTCGGCTATCCGCCCTGGTTTTTTTACGCAGCTGCACAGGGATTTTGATATGCTCACCCGCATAGGCTTTAAAGGGCAGAATAAAGGTATGGTAGCCATTGGCCCGTATTTCCAAGGTGTGTTCGCCGGCGCTTAGGTCATCAATACGATGAGGGGACATTCGGGCAACCTGGGTCCCATCGATAAAAACACTAATCTTATCAGGTGGTTCCACCGTTATCTCCGCACTTGCGGGGGATTCGGGAGTGACCTTATCCGGATGGAAAAACCCCCTGAGCTTGTCAAACGCATCACAGCCGCAGAGGAGTAAAAGCAGGACTAAAGCCCAGTGGCTGCGAATTATTGGCCTAAGATACATCCGATGCGACTCCTTTGCGCTCCTCCAGCCACAGCCTAGCAAGATTTTCCGCAATAAACCAATTTCCGGATGATTGACCCGAGCCCCCCAAGACGGTTAAGAGAGAGCCTACTCCAGGGAGAAGAAGATGCAGAAAGATGTATATATATTAAGCGCCAAGCGCACCGCTTTTGGAACTTTTGGTGGTGCCCTCAAGAAATATTCAGCTACGGATTTAGCCGTTTTTGCAGCGGAAGCAGCTTTGGCGGAAGCAAACATCGAGCGCTCGAGCGTTGATCAGGTGATTATGGGGAATGTGATGCAGACCTCTGTCGATGCCATCTATATGGCGCGGCACGTTGGTTTGCGATGTGGTTTGGGACAAGAGGTGCCGGCCCTTACGCAAAACCGACTTTGTGGTTCCGGGTTTCAGGCGGTCGTTTCAGGTGCGGAGCAAATCATCACCGATCAGGCTGAAGTAGTTTTGGTCGGCGGTTCGGAGTCCATGAGTCAGTCGCCTCATATTGTGCGTGGTGCGCGCTGGGGTTTGCCCTTGGGCCAAAGTCAACTTGAAGATTCGTTGTGGAGTGCCTTAACTGACACCTATACGGGAATGCCGATGGCGATTACTGCTGAAAACTTAGCGGAGCAATACAATCTTTCCCAGGAGGAAGTCGACGCTTATGCGATTGCATCTCAATCTCGTTTTGCGGATGCACAGACGAAGGGCTATTTCGAACCAGAGATTGCGTCCATTGAGATGAAGAAACGCAAGGAGACAATTTCCTTTGCCAAGGACGAACATAATCGTCCAGGGACCACGGCCGATGACTTAAAAAAATTGCCGAAGATATTTAAGAAGGACGGCGTTATTCATGCGGGGAACGCCAGTGGTATTTGTGATGGTGCGGCGGCTTTGGTTTTAGCCTCTGCTGCTTTTGTTGAAGGAAACGGTATCAAGCCTTTGGCGAAAGTAACCGGCTGGGGGATTTCCGGCTGTGACCCGACCATCATGGGCATTGGCCCAGTGCCCGCAACTCAGCGTCTATTAAAGAATACGCAGACAACCTTGGCCGATTATCAATTGATTGATGTCAATGAGGCTTTTGCTCCGCAGGTTTTAGCGGTACAAAAGGAGCTTGGCATTGATGCTGATAAATTCAATGTGAATGGCGGTGCGATAGCAGTAGGGCATCCTCTTGGTGCGAGCGGTGCGCGCATTACGGCCCATCTGGTGCACGAGCTGAGACGCCGTGGCGACCGGGCAGCCTTAGGCTCAGCCTGCATTGGTGGTGGACAGGGTATTTCGGTGAGTTTGGAAGCGGTTGAATAGGAGAAAACAATGAATCTACCTGAGCACGAATATATTTATGACTGGAATGAGCTACGTAAGGTAGCACCCTTGAGTCGCAAAAAGTTCGAACTTTTCGATGAGACTTTGCGCGATGGTCTACAGTCACCTTCAGTGACCGACCCGTCGATTGATAAGAAAATAGAGTTGCTCGAATTGATGGAGTCTTTGGGTGTATCGAGTGCGGATATTGGTTTGCCAGGTGCAGGGCCGCGCGCAAAGGCAGATGTATTGGCTATGACCAAAGCGATTTCGCAAAAAGGCCTTAAGCTCAAGCCTGCGGCTGCGGCGCGCACTAAGGTTGAAGACATCGCGCCGATTGCGGATATTGTGCAGGAAAGCGGAGTGCCCTTAGAGGTCTATGCTTTTATCGGCTCTTCACCGATCCGACTCTTTTCAGAAAATTGGGATGTGGAGACTTTGCGTCATCATATTGAAGAAGCGGTCACCTTTGGGGTGAAAGAAGGACTCGAAGTATGTTTGGTCACCGAGGATACTACCCGTTCACGGCCCGATGTTTTGGACCCACTTTTTCGCTTTGCTATCGACCTTGGGGTTAAGCGTCTTTGTCTCTGCGATACGGTTGGACATGCGACGCCTGAAGGTATTCGTAATCTCTTTAACTGGTCTCATGATTTGCTACGTTCTTTGAATGTGGATGTGAAGCTTGATTGGCACGGTCATAACGACCGTGGCTTAGGTGTGAGCAATGCCTTGCATGCAATTGAAGCAGGCGCCGACAGGGTGCACGGCACCGCCATGGGCGTGGGCGAGCGGGTTGGCAATGCGGCTCTTGACCAGATTTTAATCAATCTGAAGTTATTGGGAGAATGGGAGCCGGATCTATCCCAGTTAAGTCGCTACTGCGAGGCAGCGGCGGAGGCCTACAAAGTCGACATTCCATACAACTATCCTATGGTTGGTCGTGATGCGTTTCGTACTGCCACAGGAGTTCACGCTGCGGCCATCATTAAGGCCCAGCGCCGCGGTGATGAGTACCTGGCGGATCGGGTTTATTCCGGGGTGCCGGCGGGTATTTTTGGCAAGCACCAGGAAATTGAAGTTGGCTATATGAGCGGCAAGTCCAATGTTTCTTTCTGGCTGGAAAACCGCAGCATTGATTATGATGAAGTTTTGCTGGATGCTATTTTTCAGGCGGCTAAGGCGGGCAAACGGATTTTGACCGAAGCGGAAATCATGGAGATTGTCCACCAGCACGAAGGTTCTCTGCGTTCGGTTGACCCTCACGAAGTGACTTAAAAGACCTGCAGTGGATGTTGAAGCGGCCTATCGGCTTTTCTTAGAGGAGCGTTTCGAGTTCTACAGCAAAAGTCTCCGCTTTGCTGAACTTCGCAAAGGGGTACAGGCTTTATCAACATTCTATGTGCAGGAAAGAAAGCGCTTAGGAGGCTCGAAAATATTTTCGTCCTTGGGCAAGCGAGCCGCTTTTGAGCTCTATTATGCGCCACGACATTTTTACCTTTTACGGGAAATTCTTAGAGGACTGGGCCAACCGGTGCCGCCGGGACGGCTTTTCGATTTAGGTTGCGGTAACGGGATTTGCTCTGCTTCCTGGGCCAGCCTTTGCCAGAGCGCACCGAAAATCGTGGCTCGGGATATTTCCAGTCACGCCGTCGACCAGGCTAAAGTGCTCTACCGAGCATTGGACTTAAGGGCCAATGTGGGGCGCGGGTCCGTTCTCAAAATGCCCGAGGTTGGCGCTGGCGATATTCTTGTTTTGGGATTTGTGGTCAACGAATTGAGCCAAAGTGATCGACAAAGCTTGAAGCGCTTGTTGCTTAATCGTGTACGCAAAGGCAGCGGGCTTTTGTTGATTGAGCCCCTGGCCAAAACCCCAAGCCGTTGGTGGGAAGAGTGGGTCGGGGCTTTTCCAAAGGAAAAAGCGCGGGAGGATATGTGGAAATTTTCGGTGGATTTACCTGCTGCGGTTTTCGATTTGGGTAAGGCGGCCGGTTTACGGCCAGCCCAATTAGGTGCCCGTTCGCTTTATGTGCAGCCTTAGCTGGCTTCCCGCATATCGACGCCTGTGGCGACGAGTCGAACCTCATAGGCAGCGCCGCTTTCGGTCTTTTCTTTGAACTTGGCGCCTTCTGCTTCCATATGACGGACTTCTGAGCGGTTAATCTTCTTCACATCAACCTTGGCCTGCACTTTGGCGATGCGCCCTTGAGAATCCTTGGGGACGAAAAAGCCGTAGTCCTTAAAAGTCACTCGACAACCGGCTTCCGCCTCCATGCTGGTGGCCAGCTCCATCCAGCAGCCCATCTTTTTACAGGCAGCTTTAACCACACCTTCGGTCAGGATCTCTTTGTCCTGAAATTGTTCAGGGCTTTTAAGAACAGCCGCCAGGGTGGTGGTGTCTGTGAGGGTGATGGCGCTGCCAAAGGTTTGGCTGCCGGCTTTGAGTACCGGAGTTTTGGCGTCGTGTTGCTGATGATCATGCTCTGTGCGCTTACAGGCGCTAAAAGCCAAGAGGAAGACTGGTAAAAATGTAATTAATCGCATAGCAAGGGCCTCTACAGTCCAAGGCGCGTTTGCGCAAGGAGATTTTGCATGCAGAAGAGAAATTTGAGCGATTGGGCCGGACAGGTGGCTTTGGTGACCGGCGCCAGCAGTGGCATTGGCGAGGCGGTGGCGGAAAAGCTTGCCTCGGTGGGTATGAAAGTGGCCCTTTGTGGACGCCGCAAGGAACGACTTTCGGCCCTGGCAGAGCGTTTAGATGAAGCCTATGGCGCTGAATGTCTGGTTTTGCCAGCGGATTTGCGTCAGGAGGATGATATTCATGCAATGTTTAAGAGTATCCGCGAAATGTGGGGTGGGGTGGATGTGTTGATCAACAATGCGGGTCTTGGCCATAACCAATCCCTGTTGACCGGCAAGAGTGAAGCTTGGCGGGAAATGCTTGAGGTGAATGTCTTGGCCCTCTGCATCACCACGCGCGAAGCGGTTAAAGACATGCGTGAGCGCGGTGACAAAGGGCATGTTTTACATATTGGTTCGATGGCGGGGCACCGGGTGCCGGCGATTGGTGCGGTCTATTCGGCGACAAAATTTGCGGTACGTGCCCTTTGTGAGGGATTGCGTCAGGAGCTGCGCTCCCTCGAGAGCAATATTCGTGTGGGGCTTATTTCGCCCGGGATGGTGGAAACCGAGTTCTTCGAAAAATACCATCAAAGCGCCGAGAAGGCGGCGGAAACCTACTCCCGTTTTAAGGTGCTTGAAGCCAGCGATATTGCGGAGGCAGTATTTTATAGCTTAGAGCAGCCGGCCCATATGCAGGTTGGCGATATCCTTATTCGGCCGACAGCACAGCCGAGTTGAAGGGCGATATCTCTTCTGCCTCCTCGAAAACTTCTTTGGGGGATCTTGATCCCTAAACTATTGCAAGACGTTGTGGTTTTTAGGCCGAGTGGTCCCTGAGGTAAAAGAGCACCTTTTATTATAAGTCAATAAAAACAGGCGCTTGTCAACATTTGGCTCTTGGCACGGACTCTGCAATATCCCAAGGCAATAACAAACAACTTAGAGGAGACCCCCAATGAAAAATAAACTCGCAATCGTATTTGTAGGATTTTTGCTCACCGCTTGTGGAAGTGATCTGGAGATAAGTACGATGGTTTTGGACGGTCACTCGGGTGATGACTTAAGATCTATTCAAGTTGCCGATGTGGTTTATTGTAAGAATGCAGACTTGATGTCACTGCCTGAAACAGGGGAATCAGTATTGCTTTGCCACGATGGGAATGATCGCGCTTATATATGCGATGGAGCCTGGAGAGAGATTAAGAGGGGCGCTTATCGGTGTGTCTCTGCTGGCATTGATGCTGCAAGTTCAGAAAATGCAGCGCCTGGTAAAGCCAAGAAAAAGCCAACGCCGCAGCCCAAGAAACCAGGTTTTTCTAGTGCTGGCGATACAGGCAGTGGGCATTCGATTGAATTCGATTGTATGACAAACGATGGGGTTGGGGGCGAGC
>CAXGWX010000098.1:0-11201 GCA_964013445.1 uncultured Bdellovibrionales bacterium
GCTGTGTTTCTCTGGCTGATCACCGCTCTGCTGACCCCGGTGGGTGGAACCTGGAAGGACGACGATAAAATCATCAAACTCGTACAAATGGGTCCACGCCTTAAAGGCCTGTGTAAACACGGCGACGGCTTCCAAACCTTTAACGGCTGGCTCTTTTTTGGCCGTGTCCATCTCAAGCGTCGCGATTTTGGTCAGCAGCGACTTATCGATATGGGGTTTGAACCGGCCACAGTGCCTCTGGTTAACGGTCAAATTACCGCTTTTCTCTCCTTTAGGCTGAATATGGAGCAAACCGCTTTAGAGGGAAAGTTTTTCGGCTGCCGCTATACTTTTTCACCGAACAAACAACAGATTCTCTCCATCAGCAAATCCGCCCCAGCTAAGCGGGTCTGGCAGCGGGTGGCTTAAACCCCTTCCCGAACAAAAAAGACCAATTCTTTTCATCCCATCCCCACCGTGCTATGCTCAGAGCCACAATGGCTGCGCCCCGTACAAAAGCAAAAGCCTCTGGCTTTACCATCATAGAACTTATGATTGTCATCACCATCGCCACAGTTCTGGCGACGGTTGTCCTGCCGGGCTTGATTGCCCAAAATCAAGATAAATTGGTGGAGCGTATTGCGGAGGACTACCGTGCCTTGGAACAGGCGGTGCTCGTCTACTATATGCAAGGGGAAGACGGAGGTTGGCCAACGGACTGTAATGGCTTCTTGGAGCAACAGATACTTGTTGACCAAGGATATTTGGGCCAGGTGCTCAGACCACCACAGTCCGACTATCAATACCTTGTAGAAATTGACGATAATGGTGCTGGAACGGGATGTGATCTTGTTTTAATGTCCCCTGAAAACTTTGCTTCTTCTTTCGATGACTTATTTGAGATGTTGGAAACGACCATTTCAGGTCTGGAGTGCGAACCTCAGTCCTTTCCATGTCAAAAGCGTTTGCCCGAAAGCTTAATCGTCAACTTTGCAGCTGGTGGCGGTGGTGGCTCCTCTTTTGGGGGCAGCATTTTTGAGCAACTAGAGGAGGCCTGTTGCACAACAATCTCAACGAAAGGAAAAGTCAATAACTGCCCCGCAGGAATCATGACATCCGTCTGGAATAAAGGAGCCTGGGCTGAGTGCTGCACTCCGCCACCATGCCCGCCACCATAAACGGCGCAGCAGAACACTTAGTGCCTTATAAAGAATCGCTCTACGGGAAGACCGCGCCTTACCAACCACGCCCCCAACCTATCCAAATCATCGCCTGAGACAAAGGCCCAATAGGCCATCATGCATACCAGAGAAAAGATAGGGATCTCTGAAAAGAAAATCGCAAAGTGCAAAGTATAACCACAAACAAATCCCCATAAACGGGTGCGGGCAAAACAGAGAAAGGCCGGCGCCAAAGTTTCTAAGAGCAAGGTCAAATGGCTAAAGAACACCGAAACCCGGGGCAAATCGAGGAGCAAAGGTTTTTGCATAAAGGAATAGGTACCGAGAAAAAAATAAGAGGCCAATTCCCCATTCCGCCAGTAAGGGTCTCCCACCTTATGCCAGAGGGTTTGAACATACATCATCACAATCTCTAACTGGATAAGCAAAAGCCCGTACTGGGGCGCGGTTGTCGGCAGCGGCTCGCCTCTTTGACGGGCACGCCAGGCGCGCACGCTCCACACCCGGTCAAGGGGAGAAATCATTAATGAAAAGCCAATATTAAGAAGCAAATAATCCCAACCTGAAGCTCCCACCAAACGGGCCGCATAAGAGAACTGCCATATAAAGACCAGGATGACTGCCACTTTCGTTTGAAAGCCGACAAGCATCATAAGCAGCGCGATCAAAGCCAGTACAAAAAGGCAGCTGACCCCAAAAGGGTCAGAAATATAATAGAGAATTGAAAAGGCACCATTTTTTTTGGCAAAGGTGGCAGAGGAAATGAGCCCCGCATCGGTCATCAATTCCGGTGCCACGGTCCAAAGATGGATCATATTGATCAAACAGACGAGCGCATAAAGGATACGCAAAATCGCATAAACTCGCGCATCCGCCTCTTTGAAGAAAAGCCCTTCCGCCTTCTGATAAAAGTCCAGCAACCAATCTATAGGGCGTTGCATTGAAAAGGCCCTTTCACCAGATCTCGTGGTTTGGAAATAACCCCATCTTTACGAATTTGACTAAGCTTCCGCAAACGTTCGGTCTTAAAAGTGATGGTCACCTCATGCATTGGCTTGCCGCTTTGTTCATATATTGCGCGACATAAATTCTGTGCATAGGATTCAAGTAAATCCCAATTGCGGCGACCGAGCATGCGTTGCAGGGTAACTCGCACCCGCAACTTCCCCTTCCCTTCAATCGCCTCAAGGCCTGGAAGAATCGGCGCAAAGTTGTGACTCTGTCCAGCGTTATCCACGCCCGTAATTTCTAAATCGAATTTATACCAAGGGTCATAGGTATAAAACATATCATAGGGCTTATGCAGATGGAGTGGCCGCACATAAAACTCAAACGGTTTCTGCAAGTCCCCCTGAAAGGCAGTGTTCTTCGGGTAATTGTTGGCGATGGTTCCGCAGGAGTGAAAAAGCAGAAAACAGACAAATATTCCTTTGCCAAATTTCAAGACTTGCTGCTTAAAACTTACGGCCTCTTCCTGGCTCAAGACAACTCAATCCTTGATAAAAAACGGTCCAATGCAGCTTAAAGCACATCGAATAGAGTGAAACAACAAAGAGAATACATTTAGCCCGCAGCAACAAGCTCAGACCAAAGCCCATCTAATGTTTTTGCCGCCCCACCTGCCACCTTGATGTCCACATAACGGGAAACTTCCGTTTGCCCCGGATTGATTTCCACCGTAAGCGTGTCACGATAGCGGGACTGTAAAATCGGCTGAGCGATATAGGGAAACACACTTGTTGTTCCAACACTAAAAATAACATCAAAGCCCCGTGCCAGCTCATCCTGTAAGCGCTGCACCTCGCGCAAAGGCAGCATCTCACCAAAAAGCACCACCTCCGGGCGATAGTAATCGCCACACTCTGGGCATCTTGGGGGCAATTCAAGATCCGCATAATTTGCCACGCGCGTTCGATGCGCGCACTCCATGCAGAGCAAATCGTGAAAATCCCCATGAATAGGAATCACATTCTTTGAACCCGCTGCTTGATGAAAACCGTCCACATTCTGTGTCAACACGCATACCCGCTCAAAGCGCTCCTCAAAGAGCGCCATCACCTCGTGGGCCCGGTTGAAACCGGCGCCACGGCAGGCTGCTTCAATACGACCAATATGCTTCCAGGTCAGCTCCATATTCCGGAGCAACACCCTACCGGAGAGAGCCTCCTCAATCGGTATGCCATCATCCGTATCCTCTTCGTTATAAAGCCCACCAATGCCGCGATAAGTGGGCAAGCCCGAATCCGCTGAGACCCCAGCGCCAGTGATAAAGAGGATATTCTGACTCTGCTCCAAAGTCGCCACAATGGCAGAGAGCGTCTCATCCGATGCCATGGCTCTTGTTTAGCATAATTTGACGATTAGAACTATGGGCTTCATCGGATTTCGGATTTCGGTTATCGAACATCGGACATCGGACATCGGACATCGGTTATCGAATTTCGGTTATCGGACATCGGACACTCACCTTGTACCGACTAGCTTTCGGCGTGCCCTTGCGGCACACCTCAACCAGTCTCACAACGGTTCGCACGCCTACTCGACTAAGCGTCAACCACTCACCTGCGCGACTAAGCTGCGAACTATCGCTATCGCGCCTTCGCAGCAATCTTGCAACGGTTCGCACCTGAACCCGCAGATACGTAAGTCTCCGTAAACGGCTCGCACGGACATCGCCCCTACCCTCATCCCAAAAACGGCCGCACAATCAAACGCAAAGCCAAAAGTGTTAAAATAGCTTTATAAGCGTAGATAAATTTCTCTTCGGAAATTTTTCCCAGCAACCATTTTCCGGTATAAGTTCCGGCAATCGACGCCAACCCCATAGGCACCAGAAGTTCGAGATAATCAAGGAAAACAAAACCCACCGTGGTAAACGCGAGAATCTTCAAAAGATGCAAATAGGTCTGACACATGGCTTTGGTGGCAATGATTTGCCGCTTCACAAAAGCGCCGCTTAAGAAAAAAGGCGCAATCAATGGCCCCACCGCACCGACCACCACTCCAAGGGTTCCACCCATGATGCCTGCCAAACCAAAGGCCAGAGGCTCGGTCAACTTGCGCAACCCCCACTTGGGCACCCAGGCCGCATAAAGGATCACCAGCCCCATCACCATCCTTATCTTTTGTGGGTCCGTGCCCTCTAAAAGCCAAAGTCCCAAAAGCGGAAAAGGTGCAGCGCAAGCGGCCAAAATACCAAAAGGCTTCCATCGCACCTGACTTAAATGGGCATAAACACGGGTCGAATTGGATATCAACTGAACCCCCGCATGCACGGGCACAATAATCGTTGGATCCCAATCGCTCATCAGCATCAAGGCCAAAAGCATGGTGCCACCGGCCATACCAATAAAGCCCGAAAGGGTTGCAGTCAGGTAGGCAAAGATAATAAAGATAGCCAATTCCAAAGTTAATCCTTTTCAAAGAAAGCTGGGTCTTATGTATATCGCCATGAATCAATTTAGGGTCAATCCCGAACGTGCCTCTGATTTCGAAAAAATGTGGGAAGAGCGCGACTCCTATTTAAACGAAGTGCCCGGGTTTAAATCCTTTCATCTGCTCAAAGGCGCCCTGGAAGAGGACGTGCAGGTCTATATTTCCCACAGCATTTGGCAAAACGAAGAAACCTTCACCGACTGGACAAAAAGCGAAGCGTTTCAAAAAGCGCATGCGCGGGGCGGTAGCCCCTCAGGAACTCTCCTCGGGCCACCCAAGTTCAGCGGCTGGCAGGTGGTCTTAGAAAAATAGTTATGGAAAACGCCCTTAACGATATCAAAACCTGGTTAGGGAAAAATCAGGGCATCTTCGCCTTTGAAGAGGAAAACGCTGAGCTTGTGCTCATGGAAATTGCTTCAACAAAATTTCTGAATCTGAAAGAGGACAGCATCGCGGCTCTTGAGGAGAAAAAGAACAACGAGCTAATCGGTCAAACCTATATGGTGATCTTATTTGAGCAAGGCACCCAGTTGGTTTTATCCCAACAAGGATTCGCCTTCGCCCCCGATTTCAGCAATACCGGCCCTATCCCTCTGCCTTCACAAGTCTTTTGTCTGCAAGATGTGTATCATTTTTTAAATAACCTACAGGTTATCGTTGAAGACGAGAACAGACGCAAAGAAGCGCTGGAAATCACCATGCTCCTCATCGCTCTGCTTGATGGCGCCCGCCAGGTCGGCCTCGACATGGGTAAAGAAGAACAACAGGTCGATACCATGCTGAAGAAAATTGAGGCGGGCTAAGGCGGTCTTAAACCATACCTACTCGTCACCAATCGCCAGCACACGAAATCCCCCGGCCACCGCAAATGCAACCAAGATATGTTCACCATCATCATGGGCGAAAATCGCACCGTTTTCCGCCAGCTGCAGATCTCCCGCTGACCATTCCAGAACTTGCTCTCCCTGCATATCGAAGGCCTTGAGGTAACCATCCTGCGTGCCGACAAGGACTTCATCGATACCATCCCGATTAAGATCGACCATTGTCACTCCAAGAACAGGTCCCGCTTCGATAGTTGCCCGCACCTCAAGCGTCGCCGCTCGGATAAGGTGTAAAGTGCCACCATCTTCCCCTGCAAGCCAGGAGCCCAGCGCAATCATCGGTGTATCTAAATCTGTACCAACGGCCAGGGAAGTAACGGTTCCGCCAATATCGGCAACTTCTTCCGCTGCCACCGGCAGGTCACCACTTTGTGCCGCCTCACTCGTATTGTAGAGGGCGACTTGGCCACCGGCGGTCGACATCACCGCGTGGCTACGAAATCCTGAGATGTCGATGAATCTTAAGGCGCCACTCTGCTTGCCGAATTCTGGCAGAGTGCTGCCAATAGTCTCAGAGACAATAGAATAACCGATGCTTGTGGGTAAGGTCGCCCCCCACTCCGCACTGGCGCAGGTCTGCTGAAAAGCATTGCCGTTCTCGACAAGATGCCCCTGCTCTTGTGAAATTGAAGTCGTGGCAACCCAACCACCACAGCGGGTGGCGACACGAATATTCTCTGTCAGCATGTCTCCATCGGAAAGGAATGGTTCGTAACTATCGGCCTCAGCAACCGCGCCGGTACGTACCAAACGTCGTGGTGCAAGAATGGCCCCTTCCGGTTTTGGCCAATAGACATTCTCTAATTTATCACCGCTATAGAGGTCGAAGCGTTCGATGGTCCAACCTCGATTCATGACGGAGAGTTCAGCCACTTCTAAATCCTCATCGATATACATATCAATTGCAGCGGAAGTTGTTCGACCGGCCTCTACATGTTTAAGCACGCCATTGCGGTCAAACATTCGAAAGGTCGGAGGCGTTGCAAAGCCGTGCTCCCATAAAAGAGCCAGCGCATCATCCGTAGACTCGGGTATTATGCTCGCCACAACACCAGCGCCGCCGGCGAAAGGTGTATGCGTAGCCGTGTTCAGGTTCACCCGCAGCACACCACCGGTTCCAGCAAGAAGGAGTTCACCTTCAAGCCAGGGAGCAACCGTTTTCACCGACCATATTGGCACCGGGATTTCTTGCTGTACTTCGCCATTGGAACCGATGAGCAAGAGTGTGGTGGCACTTCCGGGAATATTTCCGCCCACCAAAAGAACCGGTTCTCCTTGGAGAACTGTCGGATAAACAAAGGCCGCATCATGGGCGAGATAATCCGAAATCCATCGCGCTTGCGGAACCCACCCCTCTTCTTCGTCCGCAATAAAATCAAAAGCCACAACATGGCCACGCTGCATCGGCGCCAAAAGTGCATTTTGCCCAAGAAAATCAGACCAAACCATGGCACCGCCCACACCGACCGTTGTCGAACTTAAAAGTGTTCCGTCTGCGAGCGACTCAACATGCAGCATATCCATATCCGCACGTGCCGCAATCTCCAGGCCCGGAACATCGTCGATGAGATCAGCGATGACAACATCCGTGACTGAACCGATCCCCGTGGTCTCTCGCAGCAACGCACCACTGGTCGCATCCAACACCGCCACACCACGCTTGCTGCCAACGACAAGAAATCCATCGACAACCGCCAAGGCCTGCACCGCTCGTCCAACTGGAGTTGACCAAACCACCATCGCATTGCCATGTTTTATTTCCCGACGCAGCACATATCCCTGCACGCTTCCGGAAAAGACTGCGGAGTCATGAACCAGCACACTCTGGGCGGCGTTCCCCGCTTCCAGCGGACTTACTTCCGACCAAAGCTCCGTGATACGCTCATGGGGTTGCATCTGCGGCGCGGTCCGTAACACGTGATCGTAGGTCGTATCCCGCTGCCGAGGCCCAGAACATCCGGCCCCTTGCTTAATGAAGTTGACGTCGCGCAGCTCATCGATACGTTGATATAATTCTTCATAGGAAGTTAATATGGCGTCGTGCATCTCCACCCCGCCATGCTGAGCTTCTGGAATAACCCGTATATCCACCCAGTCCATTCCTGCATCGGCCATGCGCTGCAAGTCTTCCGCAACCCGCGAACCTGGCAACCACACATTGTCCGCCTCCCCGAGGATAATAATCGCCGGAATATGGGCGTTTTCGATATGAGTAATATCAAGGCTCTCAATAGATAGGCCTGCCTGCGCTGCCGCCATCGTCATACCATCCAGGGCGGGGTAATAGAGTGGATCGATGACCGGAAAATCCGAAGCCATTGCACTCAAGGCCCCCATCTCAGACCAAGCCATAAATGTTCGACCATTGTACGGGGCAGCCACTGCAATAACACCGTCAAAATACTTGGGATAAGCACTGGCCGCCAAAAGCGAAGCCGCTCCCCCGTAAGAGCCGCCGCCAATAACAACTGTGTCCAGATCCAACTCTTCCCGCAGATAACGGGAAGCGAGGACTGCCTCCTGTGCACTGAAAACATAGGGGTGCATACCGGTCACCCCTTGCATGGCGATGGCTGTTGCGCCTAATTCCTGTCCCGGCACCAATTGTGTGAGCGCATAGGGAACAGGTGGTGCGTGAAGACCACCGTGGCGTGTCGGATACTCCACCACCAAACCAACATTATCTCGTGTTAACCCTTCTTGCCCCGGTTCTGGACGCAGCATCTCAAAATTTCTTCCATTAAGCGTACCTTTGATATGGTGCACAAAATAGCCGGCGTAAAGTGCTGGATCCAGAAGGACATCGCTCTCGATATGGATTTCCAATGGCACGTCAATACAAGAGATCGCTCCTGCTCCACCGCAATCCACAGCCAACTCACCAAAGTTCTGTATACCATCGCTGTTGGTGTTTAAGCCGTAACCTGCGGCTTCTAATCCGTCTGCCATGCGAAATGGCAGTTTTGTCGGGTTGCGACATTCTTCTTCTGCGAGCAAACCCGGTTCCAGCGGCTCCAAACCTGTCGTAGCGCCCGGACCAATACGGATGTCTGCGGAAACAAATTCATCATGCACGAAAAAATCAGGCGCCCCCGGTGAATCCGCTTTGGAAATTCCGGCAGTACTCAAAATGTCCTTGGGTTGATGTTGAATATCATATTCACAACCGCTTGTGAGTAAAAGAATCAAACTCATAAAATATAGTGTTGAAGTTTTCATTGGGGTCTCCGTTTCTTGAATATCGGTTTGGCTTCGCCAGCAAAAAGAGGTTTAGGGCTAATTATGCGGCGGGCAAAACCCGGCCTATGGACCGCGGACAAGACATTGCTACGATTTCAAAATAGAGAGATTTTTTGAGACAAAATTCCATGACACTTTCCCTTGAACGAAATGTTTGAATGACACCATTTTCAAACAAAGCAATAAGAGTGCCAGAAGCAGAATCCTTTATTTTCAGTAAGTTAGGGAGATAAGGCGGCGTTTAATACCCGCCTGTCCCATGGGGCCAGGGACAAAAAACCGATGGCCACAATAGACTTAAGTCAAGCCTACCGCTTGTGCGTCCCGCTCAGAAAGCATGCCGCCATCGCTACGCTCTTGCACTGTGCCATCGCGCTTCCAGGAACGGTCACAGCGGGGTTCTGCTCGTAGGTCATCAACTTCGACCTCACCCTCGCCAACATCTAAAGCGCCCCGGCTCACCCCACATAAATCGATGAGTTCGGGTAAAAGAGATGCGTAGAGTTTCGCCTCTTCCGCACTGACTTTAAAGTGCAAGCCCGCATCCAAAGCGTTGGTAATATCGGTTTCGTTGCGCATCACTTCAAGTGCCTTCAAGCCCTGATCACGCAAGCCCATCACACCCTCCCAGGCATCATTACAAGCGACTTTCGGCAACGCATAAAAACCCTGGAGATGGACGGTCTCATCACTTTCATTGGGTGTGAGCCCCTGCAAATGCAACCAAGCCTCATCTGCCGTATGCACCATAATCGGCGCGAGCCATGAAATCAGCGCCTGAGCCACATGGTAAATGGCACTTTGTGTACGACGACGCTTCGAACTCTCGGCTTTTTCACAGTAAAGCCGGTCTTTAATTGCCGCCATATAAACAGAGCTCAAGGTTTCGTTACAAAAGTTAAAAATACCATCATGCAGACGACGGAATTGGTAGGTATTATAACTTTCCTCAACAAGCGCACCCAGCTTGCGAGTCTCCTCCATGATCCAGGCATCAATAGAATCCGCATCCTCTGCTGAAAACTCCACCAGATCATTGCCCGCATCAAAGTCCTTCAGGTTTGAAAGCAGGAAACGAATCGTGTTGCGAATTTTTCGATACTCTTCACTGGCTGTAGAAAAGAAATCCCAATCCAGCTTGATGTCGTTGATGTATTTTAGCGAACTCACCCACCAGCGACAAATATCCACCCCATACTTTTGTAGGAGTTCATCCACCTCCACCGTATTGCCCAGGGACTTACTCATCTTTCGCCCATCCCCATCGACAATAAAGCCATGGGTCAGCAAGGTTTTAAACGGTGAAACGCCGGTCGCGCCAAGCGCCGGCAAAAGTGAAAGCTGAAACCAGCCACGGTGCTGGTCAGAACCTTCTAAGTACAAGTCTGCCGGATAATCCAAGCCGCGCTTACGTAATACCGCATGCCAGGTCGAACCGGACTCAAACCAGACATCAAAGATATCCTGACATTTTCTTAAGCCTTTGAATTCTCCATCGCTGAGCCACTGCGGTGCTTCCGGATCATTTTGCCAATCGTAATCAGCCAATATATCCGCCGCGTCCGCCTTGAACCAAAAGTCTGAACCCTCCTGCCCAATCTTGGCTGCGACAGCCCGTACGGAAGCGGTGGTCAGAAGCACCCTATCATCCGCATCATAAAATGCGGGGATGGGCAGCCCCCAGGAGCGCTGCCTGGAGATACACCAGTCCGGTCGGCTCTCAAGCATGCCGCGCAGACGATTCTGCCCCCATTCGGGAACAAATTGAATATCATTTTCCGTCGCACCCAGGGCTCGCTCACGTAAAGATTTTTCTTCACCGCCAAAGGGCTTGTTCACCGAAATAAACCACTGTTGCGTCGCCCGAAAGATGGTGGGCGTCTTAGAACGCCAATCGTGCGGATAGGAGTGAGAAAAGACTTCACTCAAAAAGAGGTGCCCACTCTCTCTCAAATGCTCGACGACAAGCTCATTGCCCTGCCAAACATCTCGCCCTCTAAGCCACTCAGGCACACTTTGATCAAAGGTCCCATCGGCGCGTACCGGACAATAGACATCCAAGCCCTCACGCTTACCGGTTTGAAAATCGTCTTCACCATGGCCAGGAGCCGTATGCACAAGGCCCGTACCGTCTTCAAAAGTGACATAGTCGGCGGCCACAATCGGCGATTGACGCTCCATAAAGGGATGCTGATAGGACAATTTTGCATCTGCCAACTCTTGTCCCTTACATTTCCCGAGGCATTCGATTGTTTCGCTAACGCGTCCCAAAACTTTTTCCGCCAAGGCTTCGACTAAGATGGCGTACTCCCGCTTGCCGTCCTTCTCGTAAGCATAAAGCCCATAATCACCTTCCGGTGCCACAGCCACCGCCATATTTGCGGGCAAGGTCCAGGGTGTTGTCGTCCAAATCATCACGGCGACTTCCGCAGCAGGTGCATTTAGGGCTGCTGGTAATGCATTGGCATTCTCCAACACAAAA
>CAXGWX010000099.1:0-11108 GCA_964013445.1 uncultured Bdellovibrionales bacterium
ATTTCAATGCCTACACCGGGATCGATGGTATCCTCCATGGTGGCGCGACCTGCGCCCATTTTCATGGCTGCTACCCCTAAGGCGTAGGAGTCGATATCGTGCAGGTAGCCATCCCGATCACTTAAAACCTCGGTGATTTGATTGGCCGCAGGCAGGATACTTGGGTCATCGACAATGCGCGGATCTCCTTCCTGGGCCTCGATCACTTGTTTAAATTTTTCCAGGCCGGCGCCACTTTCTACCGCTGCGCCCAGTTTGTTTCTGGCATTTTCGAGATTGTTGGCCACGCCGCCTAAGCAAAGCATTTCCGCGCCAAGCTGCATGGTCAGCTCTGTGCTGTCCTGGGGGCCTTCACCACGGAGGATGGCAAGAGACTCTTTGATTTCAAGAGCGTTGCCGATGGTGGTGCCCAAAGGGCTGTCCATTCGGGTGATGACGGCGCGCACTTTAAGGCCTGCGCCTTGACCGACGCGAACCAGAGATTCGGCCAGCTCGCGGGCAGAGGCTTCGTCTTTCATAAAGGCGCCACGCCCCGCTTTGACATCAAGGACCAGGGCGTCGATGCCTTCAGCCAGTTTCTTAGAAAGAATGGAGGCGGTGATCAGCGGGATGGATTCGATGGTGGCGGTCACATCACGCATGGCGTAGAGCTTCTTGTCTGCCGGCGCCAGATCGCTGGTTTGGCCGATAAGACATAGGCGCAACTCTTTGACCAATGCACAGAAGCGGGGGATATCGAGGTTGACGTTGAAGCCTGGAATGGATTCGAGTTTATCCAGCGTGCCACCCGTATGGCCCAAGCCTCGTCCGGAAATCATCGGCACTGGAACACCACAGGCTGCAACCAGGGGTGCCAGGGGAATAGATATTTTATCACCGACTCCACCAGTGGAGTGTTTGTCGACTTTGATTTCTGAAATATGATCAAGGTTAATAACCTGCCCGGAGTCGCGCATGGCTTCGGTTAGGGAGACGGTGATGTCGGAGCTTAAGCCACGGATGCAGGCCGCCATCAGAAATGCGGAGGTCTGGTAATCCGGCACTTCATTCTTGCTTACGCCAGCAATAAATTCCTTAATTTGCTCGTTTGAGATTTCCTTGTTGTCACGTACAAGGCGTAATAAATCGACAACACGCAAGTCGGTCTCCGTTCCCCAAGGGTTCAAGGACTATTATATGCACATTTGGTCGCAGGACAAAAATGGAATTTAGCGAGAACGCAAACGATTGAGTCGATTTTTAACTTCCTGGTGACGTTTGTCGTCTTGATTGGGGAAATAATCGAGACACTCACGCAAAATTTCACCCGCTTCCTGTAATTTATCAAATCGCAAAGCGCGCTCAGCGGAGAAAATCAGGTTGTCGTAGGTGTTTTGTAGTTGCTTTTGCGCTTCTTCAAGCAGGTTGTTGATTTTATCCCAAAGCCCCGGTTTGCTTTGGGCCGCTTCGAGATGGGTTCTGGCTTCTTTGAGGTATTGAATGGAGCGATAAAGATTTTGCGGTGCCACGGTACGGGTTTCAAAGGTTGATTTTGCTAAATCGTAGAGTTCTTGAGCCCGTGTGGGATTTAAGGGAGCGAGTTTGCGTGTTTTTATGGCAAGCTGGGCGATCCCCCAGGTGTCCTTTTTACTTTCTGAGCGATGCTGAATGCTCAGGATATTCTTTCCTTGCTTGAGATGCTCTGTAGGCAAAATGATTTGCAGATCACGTTGCCAGCGCCCTTTGGCGGTGGCTAAAAATCCTGCGGATTTATCGTTGAGGAAAATCTCTGCTTCATTTGGCCGATCGATGCTGCCGGCTGCGTAATAGAAAGTGGCTTGCCCTTCTTGATAATCAAAAGAAAAGGTTGCGGCGTGGGGTGTATAAATATCGACCTTGCCATTGCCGAAGCGTTGATTGGGTTTGACTTGCGCGAGTTCAAAAACTTCTGCTGAGCGGTCTTTCTTTTTATCCTGACCAAATAGGAGCGTTAGTGCGAGCAGTAGAGGGATAGCAATCAGGCCTGTTTTTTGGATCTTCGAAAGCGAGTTAAATTTTGCCTTTACTCCACCATACTTGCGAATGGCTTCGTTGAGTTCGGAAGTTTTAATTTCCGATGTCTTTAACTGCTCTAATCGACGCTGTGCCGTTTCACGTTCCGGCTTAAACATGGCGCCACCACTTGGTTCCGTATCGACCTCTTCTTGAACTTCAATTTGTGGTTGGGTGTCGCTGATCAGGAATGCAAATTCCACCGGACCAATTTGCACACGATCAGCATTTTGCAACTGAGCTTCTGTGACCAATTCGTGATTAAGAAGAGTGCCGTTGGCGCTGCCCGTATCGCGGAGCATATAGACATCGTTTTCTCTGCGGATCTCACAATGGACTCGGGAGACGCCGGTGTCGTAAAGCACTAAATCGTTTTCGGGCAAACGGCCGATGCGGATTCGTTCTTGCACAAAGGAAAATTCTTTGCCGATGCCCTTACCGCTTTTTATGATCAGGCGAAAACCCATAGTCTAAAAGTTTCTATCGGTAAAAGGGGGCTTGGGGCTAGGGAAATCTTTGAAATCTTAAAGAAAAACTCGACTAAACCTTGAACATCCATTCAAAGATCAAGGGGGCTCCAAGAACGATCCAGATGGTTGGAAAGATGAAGAGCACCAGAGGAATAAGCATTTTCACCGGTGCTTCTCCCGCAGCTTTTTCAGCCTTTTGAAATCGCTCTTGACGCAATTGCTCAGCCTGCAGACGTAGGGTTCTGCCCATGCCGCTGCCTAAGCGATCTGCTTGAATGAGGGCGGAGGTAAAGTTGGTGAGGGGCTCGAGGGCTACCCGGTTGGACATGGATTGCAGCGCTTCGGCACGGGTTTTACCGACCCGTAGCTCGGCCAGGAAGGCTTGAAATTCGTCGAGCAGAGGGCCTTGGTCACCCTTATCCACCATTTTTTGTACGCCCGCACCAAAATCCAGGCCTGCTTCCACGCATAGGGTCAGAAGATCGAGGTGATAAGGCATTTCCAACATGATTTGTTGATGCCGCTTTTTGATTTGATCACGCAGCCAAATAAACGGGAATAGGGTGCCGATTAGAAAGATAGGCAGCAGCCATGCGGCGGACATGTTGGTGCTTACGGTTAATAGTAAAGCAATGGCAATGGAACAAAGGGATGAGAAAAGTGCATAGAGAACAATATGGGCCGGTGTCATGCCGCCCAATCCACCAGCTTGTACAAGTTGCTTGGCGAGATAGTCTTTCATTTTTTCCGGCAGGACTGGCGCAAGAACCCGAGCGACGTCCTGGAATTGTACCTTGCTTGGCTTTGCGGCAAAAATGTTTTTCTTCACTTCTGGTTTTTCCAGGCGCACCTGAAAAGCATCCCAAACCCTTTTGCCAATAACAAAAAGTAAAAAGACCGAGAGGCTTACTAAAAGTGCGGCGCTTAAACTAAGCATTAGACTTTAATCCCCACAACGCGACGAATAAAAAGAGCCCCTAAAATCTGCATAAAAATAATCAGTCCCAGCATGCTGTAGCCAAACCAGTGTTCAAGCATGGGGCGGGTGAGATCGGGGCGCAGCCAATCGAAAAGTACCCAGACCAAGAGAGGCATGGCGCCGATAATCCAACCTTGCAGTTTACCCTGAGCAGTGAGTGCGGAGATTTTTCCTTCAATACGAAACCGCTCGCGCATCGTTGTGGCCAGGTTGTCGAGCAGCTCCGCCATATTGCCTCCCAAAGAGCGGGAAACATTGATGGAGGTCACAACCAAAGCCAGGTCGCTGCTTTTGACCCGCTGATTCATGTTTTCCAGCGCTTCTTCGGCGGCGGTGCCGAGGCGCATCTGTCGAACCGTTAAAGAAAATTCCTGGGCCAAAGGCGCACTGGCGTTCTTGGATATTTCCTCCATGGCTTGATGCAAATTCATTCCGGCCCGCAAGGCCGAAGCCATGGCCCCTAAGGCATCGACCAGTTGTCGTTCAAAGGATTGAATACGACGCAAACGATAAAAGCGCACCAAAAGAGTTGGTGTAAAAAGACCAAGAAGGGTGAGGATAATCGTCATGATCGGCCCCATCAAGAGCAGACCCAAACATAAACCGATGGCTGAGATGGCAAGGGTGAGCGTCAGCAGCTGCAGAGGGCCGATGAAGAAAAACATCTCCGAGAGGTCGGTGATCTGTTTGGCCAGATAGGTTTCTTCGTAGGTGGCGTAGGCGCGACGCAGAATGGCAATGATGAGTGAAGAGAGGAAAAATACTGCCAAGGCAGTAAAGATGAGAACAAAATAATTCATATCTTAAATAAGTGCATTCTTAAGGCACAGTTTGTTTTTCGCTCTTATTGCCGCGGATGATCTCAACCTTAAACATTTTTGCCTGGGTTTTTGAGATGCGCTTGGCGCGCTCACCGGTGACCAGGGTTTGCATGGTGGTTTTGCCAGCGCCAAGGTCGGTGATCTCGTTGTCCTCCGCGTTACGTAGGGTCAGATAAAGGGAGCCAAGCTCTTGCGCTAAAATCATCATCTCCGCACCTTCCGGGAGCAATTGCAGAGTGACCGTATTGTAGGCTTTGTCCTGCTCGCTTAAGAGGCGTCGATTGGTACGGCCACCAATGCGGCCGGTGGCGAGAACAATGACGTTTTGCAGGAGTGTCATAGATACCATTTCACGGGAGCGAGGATCGCGAAACACGCCAACCACATCGACCCGATCGGATGGCTCAATCCAGTGATGCACCGTGCTTTCCGGGCTCACCCTAATGGACACGGCCCGACCTTTGCTTTGTACCGCTTCGGCCAAACGTTGCTGGCCGGTTTTGGTGTGAATATGAGACCAGAGTAAGGGATCACCTTTTTGCATCGAGATGGCCAGTTTGCGTCCGAACACTGGTGTGCGATTCATATCCTCCAGGGTGACCACGCTTTTGGTGGCCAGAACTTTGGGGACCAGGCCAACGGAAACATTATCCCGGGTCAGGGTTTCGCCCTCTGCCAAGTCCCGATCGGCGACAATTGCTTTGATCGGTTGCCAGCCTTCGGAGATATCGTCGGACCTTTTTTCGATGGCCAAATAGGCCACCACCCCGGCCAGTACGGCAAATACGGCGGCGAGCACCAGGGGCAAACGTCCTTGCAGCATGATTTCAAACCTTCCTAACGTGCCCAGCTAAGGGATGGGCAAGGTAATCACCTGATGAAACGAGTTGATGTAGATATCAAAAACGTCAATCAGCAATAAAATAATAGAGCGCCCATTGAATAAGGGCAAAAAAAGCGCTCCTATGGCCAGGCCTACAATCAGCGAATATTCGGTAAGCGCCTGACCTTGCTCACCTTTTTTTCTTAATGGGTGTCGTTTTGCTTTTGCCATAGGACCACCAGAACCGTTCCCTTTGCAGGTTCACTGCGCTCTTCTAAATTCACTTCTAAATAGCTCTGCGCACTTTCGTAGCGCAGCAGGCTTTTGCCACTGCCCGCATTGTAATCGGATTTTTCTGCACCAGCCATTTTTTGGTTGTAAAAGGCTTCAATCTCTTCGGCCGGTAAAGGACAGTCGATGAAAGCCATCTCGCTTTGTACACCCCGATCATGGGCGCCCGTATGGCTCAAGGTTTGACATTTTTCCGGCATGGGTACCCGGGCATTCTGGCCGAATGGATTGCTGGAGCTAAGGCTGGCAACGATAATTGTGCCCGCCGGGTTGGGGGTTGCCAAAATTGTTCTCAAGAAAGCATCACCGGGCAGGAAGGCGGTGAGGGATTGGGCATCGCCTAAATCGTTGCGCTTGGTGATCAAGCCTTGGGCGTTAAAAATTCCTTCATAATAGGCGATGACCTTTTCTGGCTGATCTTGACTCAAGGCATAGGAAAGTTGCCGTTCCTGACCATTGACGTGTACTCCCTGGCCCAAAGGATAAAGTCGACTTTGCGGATAGTCCGGAATGGGCGCATTGCCTTGGGCTGCGGCCATGATCGTATGGGGTA
Source organism: uncultured Bdellovibrionales bacterium (assembly GCA_964013445.1). Taxonomy (GTDB): domain Bacteria; phylum Myxococcota; class XYA12-FULL-58-9; order XYA12-FULL-58-9; family JASMKV01; genus JASMKV01. Next base: position 5,969 of record CAXGWX010000099.1, read on the forward strand.
AAATCAATACGAGGGTGATCAAGAGTTTCTTTATTCCCAGCATCCGCGCTCCTGGTTTTGTGCACAGCCCATAAAGTTTGAGCCGCGTTTGTTTAAAGCCTTAAGATATTCACTTGCATTGCTGTTGTTGGGGTCGAGATAGAGGGGGCCGGTTTCAAAGTTTTGTACCGCACCATTTTCTTGAGCGTTCTTGCCAATCAACTCAAAGAGATCGATTTGACCCCTTTGTGCCTGACCGTTGTAAGCCGGCCGCGATGGCCGGTTGGCCGTATAGGGCCGCGATACCAGGGAGGGCAGAGGCTTATCCGGTTGAAAGCCAAAAATCGGTGCCAGTCCATCGGGCACGCCCGCGCCGCTGGTTAGGTTGACGAGAAAGTTAATGATGGGTCCGCCGGGCAAGGCGAGGAGGGAGCGTTTGTTGATACGTTGTACGGCCCGACTGTACTCGATGGCACTGGTGGTTGTGGGCAGGGCGGCAAAGCCGTTTGGGATACGCCAGGAGTCAGCGATGATTCTTGTCTGCAGGGGTGAGCCATCACTTTCCCGCAAATAGGTGCTGGCCAAAGGCAGTTCCGCTTGCTCCTCGATGGCCTGAGCGGTTGCCGCATCGCCTGGATGGAAGGGGGGAACAACGTAGACTTTGGGCTTGGCAGTGATCATGCCTTTTTCGTTCATGCCGATACGGTGCACACCGCCGCTAAGCATGGATTCGGTGCCGGTGCCGATGCCGATAAAATTAAGCGCCATACCGATCAGGCTTAAGGGGTTGGCCCATTCAAATTGGGCTTGCTCCGGTAAAAGTTCCACCGCGTTGTTACGAATATGGGTATCGAAAAAAGGTTCCAGGTAAGCGGCGCGGGTTTTGGACCAGGCGCCGACAAAGGGGCGCTCGTTGGCGCCATCAAGATCGAGGTAGGTGGCGTTGACGTGTTCGGTGATGGTGGTCGTGGCCTCATTAAAACGACTGGCGTGGTTGAAAGATTCATCGCTGTAGTCTGAAAGAGGTTGGGTGGCGTAAGCCCAGGCACCGTAGTGGGCAACTTCCTGCGCCTTGAGTTTAAAGTTCCCTAAGTCGGTCAGGTAGAGGGAGCCGTAGATGACCGCAACGAAGATGGGCAACAAAAGTGCAAACTCGGTGAGTGCTGCCCCGTATTGATTTGCCCTGGATTTCTTCATCAATGCATCCATAGGTTGTCCGCAACCAGTTGCGAAAAGTTTCCGCCTAAGCCCACTTCATTGAGGAGTCTTTTGATGGCGGCGTTTTTTGGGGCAAGTTTGGCGCCCCAGTAAGGATTAAAAAAGTTCGGCGGCTCCTGCCAGGCTCCGGGCCGATGGTAGTAGGCCTGGGCCCGACTCAAGGCGTTGATGCCCGGTAAAATGCCGCTGCTTAAAAGCCCCTGCTCGCCAATATCCGTTGACAGTTCCGCACTCTTTCCTCCTTGCTCAAGGGTGAAGTTTAGATCCTGTACTTCACCACTAAGAAGCATATTGGTTGGAGGTTTATTTAAGAACACCCAGACATCCGGTTGATTAAAGTCACCACTCTCGACACCCAGCCCGCTGGGTTTCGGTGCAAACTTGAAATAGGGCGCAAGACCACCCTTGCCAAAATAAGAACGCCAGCGCATATCCACCTGGTTTTCATCATAACATTTAAATTTGAATTTTTTCGGATTAAAAAGCATGCGAAAGGGGCGGGTCGGATCGCTCGAGCCATAACCACTATCCGGTTTAGCGTAGCGACAATAGGTGCTCTTGGTTAATCCGGAGCGGACACTGGCAAAACCCATATCGGAGAGGGAACTAAAGGCACCCCAATGATCTTTGGCCATCAGCGTATGCCCGTAGGCCAAATCACTTTTCTTCGCTGCATGCTCGCCGCTTTCCTCCAAGGCGGGTAGCCCACTGTCTTTATCTGCACCCATGAGTTTTGAAGTACCGACAAAACCTGGCGAGAGTAATTTGCCGACGGTGGAGTCGAGAATGCCCTGCGCCGCGTTACCGCCCAAGGGCCAGTTGCCGCCGCTGGCGCTGTTGAGGAGATTGATGATCGAACCGAAGGCCATCAGCGGTTGTCGTGCCGCAATACCGCTGGCGCCCAAGGTACTGGGATTACCGTAGCGGGATGCGTTGACCAATTCGCTCAAGAGTCTTTTGGCCTGGGCCTTCTGATCGGCGGAGCCGCCGACCCCAAAGGATGAAGGATCAAAGGCGCTGCCGAAAGAGGCCACATTCAAAGCGTTGAGAGTATGGGAGAGCATGGTCTGTTCGGCGTTTTTGTCATTGGCGGCGATGATTTCCGGCGCCCCCTGCGCAAGCTTGGCGGCAGTGCTTAAGACCATGGTTGTGGCCACAGCGAAGAGCGCTTGATTTTTTGCCGTATGCAGCTTGATGTATTGAGGTGTCCATTGCTGCATCTGATCGACCAGTGGCTTCATGGTGTTGTAGGATGGTTCGAGAACAGTTTCACCGACCATTTTGATTTGTTCACCAATGGGCCTGAGCCAACCCATATAGGGAAAGTAAGAGATGTTGATCAGCAGTCGACCGGTGCTTTGACTCCAGTCACCCATAAAGCCGGTGACGCCTTCGATATAGGTGGCATTGCTTAAGAGGCTTTGGGCTTCGAGCATTTGCACCACATTGGCGATCTGTGCCCGGTTGGTAAAAGCAATGAAGTTAAAGGTTCGGGCTTCTAAGTTGGCCAGCGAATAGGCGGTGGCATCGGCGGCGTTTTGTAATTTGATTTTTTCATAGACCGAGCGGCTAAGATTATAGGAGGTGTACATGCCGATGCTTAAGATCAGCAATCCAATCACCCCAAGCAGCATGGCCTGGCCACGCTCGTTTTTATGTTTTCGTACTTGTCTCATCATCAATTCAAACTAAACCATACTGGCTCCCGACGATTTTTTTCAAAAGCATTGGAGTGCATATGCATGGCGTAAGTGGCGCGGATTGGAATCAAATAGAGTCCATAGTTTTTGGCCACCCGTCTTAAGGTGCGTATTTCCTTGGTCCATTGCGAGGTGGTGAAAAAACCACTCAAAGGGCCTCCGCCGCTGCCTTCCGCCACCGCATCACTTAGTTCCTGGCCGCTTTCGCTTTTGGCTTGCCAGGAAACCCAATCGGGCAGATCGGAACGCAAGGTTTGATCGTTGAGGAGCATCTGGAAGAGCCAAAGCTCGAAGATAATTTTGTTGAGCAAAGGAATGCGTAGGGGGTAAAGCATACGCACCTCGACGCCCAAACGGGTGATGTCCGGATCTTGTTGCAGCATGGCCAGATCGTCGAAGTCGATTTCTTCTCCTGCTTCCGGGTAGCGCAAGGGCCCTTTCGGATCCAGTTGCAAGGCTAGCGCTTCCTGTTGCGCCTGAAATTCCGCAGCGGACTCAAAATCATCTGCCCCTGGATTGGTCAGGTGAATTTCGATCAGGGAGAGATCTTGGCCAAAGCCACTTATCTCGGTTCCGAGGATATCCCCCGCCAGGCGCTCCAGGGTGGCCACTCCCGTATCTACCGCCTCGGTGATTTCGGCGGCGGCTTTGACTTTCGCCCAAGCGGTGAAGAAGTTCGGCAAATTGTCCGTACGTTGATAGACCGGCAGTGAAGCAAGCATGGCGGCGTTGCGCATCACATTCCAGTTGCCGTTATGAACGATGCCTGCCCGGGCTGCATTATAGGCGGCGTATTCAGTCATGATCCGACCATGCTGCATGAGCATAAGTTGCAGGGCGCCTAAAATAAGAAAAATCATGATCGGCAAAACAATGACCGTCTCAAGCAGGACCGCTCCCTTTTCCGGGTTGCGGCGGCGGGTAGACCAATAGAATGTGCGCCAGGGTTTGGGCATGGGCAAAACATAGCAGAAGGATCGGTAGTGCCGCGAAAAATTGGCGTAAATTAGTTTGTTTGTAAGGGAAGTAGGTTTTTAAAGTCGCTTCAATTATTGCTGCTCGAGTGCATCGTCCATTTGTACGAGCATGCTTTTGAGGGTGGCAAGCCGTTTATCGAGATTTTCCCGCTGCGGATGCAGTTTACCCATGAACTTGAGGGTATTTTCCAGATCGCCAATAGTTTCGATCAGGTTTTCCCGTTCGTTTTCCATGGAAGGCTTGGGCTCCTCCGTCGGCAGGGCGGTCACCTTATTGCTGTTGAACACCGCCCGCTGTGGTGTGGGGCTAAGAGCTTCCCATTCGTCTGTATCGTTGCGCTTGCCCATGGCTGCAATATAGCGAAAACCAAGAAAAAAAGCGATGTGAACTTTTATGGCAATTTACCCCCATTTGCGGCTAGACTTAAGGCTCAAGCAGAATATCTGATGTAATTCTAAGCGAGAGGTTGTCGTTGTGCGCCAAACACTTTGTTTATTAAGCCTTTTTCTTCTGATCGCTTTTTCCCAAAGCGGCTGTCGCAATCGGGATGGCTTTGGTTGCGCCAACGACGATTCGTGTCCTGCTGGGCATGTTTGTATGGCGACGAAGTGTGAACGACTCTGTCAGAGTGATTTAGATTGTCCGGAAAATTTCATCTGTACCGACTCGATTTGTCAGGCGGGGCTGCGCAAAGCGCCGCAAGTGCAGAAGGTTTTCGGTAATGGCAGCTCTGCTTGCGCGGATGCTGTTGATGGCAAGTGTTTTCTCGATGGATTGACGGTGCAGGGAGAAAATCTGCTTGGCTCGCAAGTGGTTTTGGCGGGCAATAATGCGTCGACCACCCACGTTCTGGAAGTGGCGGAAGGGGCCAGCGATCAGGAGCTTTTTGCCCTGCTGCCCCCCGGTTTAAGTGCGGGCACCTATATGCTTTCGGCCCATAACGCCGCCGGTCGTGACGAGCAGGCGGTTTCTATTCTGCAGGGGGAGCCAGGTCCACAGGGGGAAAAGGGCGACCCGGGGGATGCGGGTGATAAAGGCGATAAGGGCGATCAAGGTGATACGGGTACACATGCCTTGGTGGAAGTGAGTGACGATCCGGCACCGGCCGGCTGTGAGAATGGTGGGGTTACTATTAAATTCGGCCAGGATACTGATGGCAGTGGCACCCTGAACGGTGACGAGTTGCAGCAGGTAGCCCTTTGTAATGGTACGAATGGTGGTACGGGCAATAATGGCAACAATGGTGGTGATGGCTCCAACGGTGT
>CAXGWX010000100.1:0-11095 GCA_964013445.1 uncultured Bdellovibrionales bacterium
TACAAAAAAACGCTATGTGGAGACGAAGGATGTGATCGAGCGGGTTGAGGAGGGTATTCGCTGGCGTATCGATGAGTTGTGGAGCGAAGGTGGTATTGAAAGCATTGACCGCCGCAAGATACATGGCTCGGTTGAGGTGGGTAAACCATCGGCTGTCCTTTTGGAGATTGCGAAAGATAAAGATATCGATTTGATTGTCTTGGGCTCAAGTGCCAGCGGCGGCAAAGGTTCTGAATTAGGGCACACCGCAGAGCGGGTTATGCGGGAAGCGCCCTGCTCAGTGTACGTTGTACGTGCCCAGCGTTAGAGGTTTCAATTAATGTTTCGATTTGGTCTATCGGCACTCTTTTGCATGATACTCGTGGGCTGCTCGGAGAAAGAGCCGCTGGTTCGAAGCGCATTGGAAGCGGGAGAGAGGCGCTGGGAGACTAAAGGTAGATCTGATTATAAGCTGCATATAGAAATCAGTGGGGATAAGATAGAGTCGGGAAAATTTGTTGCTGAAATAAAGAACAAGAAACTGAACTCTGTGACCCGCAACGGGCAGACGCTTACTAAGCCGGACAACTTTTATACGATTGAGGGTTTATTTAAATTCTTACATGACGAGATTGATTTAGGTCGCTCCCCGGCGCGCTATTTTAATGCGCCGGCGGATTCAAAAGTGCACCAGTTTATGTTGCTCGATAAAGAATTAGGCTACCCTAAGCGTTATGTTCGGTCCGTTTTTGGCACAGAGCATAATATTAGTTTAGAGATTGATCTGCGCTGATTTAAAAGCCTGTTCCTAAATTAAAGTAAGTTACCATTTCCGGATCGTTTATAAGTTTTCCCTTGCTGGCAAAAGGTAGGGCTAACCCCAGACGCAGGGTGACGGGGATTTGCCAGCCCAAGTCCAGGCTCATGCGCATTTCGGCACCGCCGCTGGCTTGAATTCCGCGAATTCGGCCAATCATGCGTTCCAGAACCGCTTCGATATCTTTCTCTGAACCGTTGCCAAAAGTATTGGCAGCATCACAGAAAAGAGCCATGTGCAGTCGCTCGAAATAGATGGGTAAGGTCCAAATGCCTCGCTCGATATGCCAAATTGGAAAGCGGTATTCGAGATAGGCACCAAAGAGTCCTGTTCCTGATTCGCTGTTTTGCAGAAAGCCACGCAGAGGATAGACCCGAGCTGTTTGAACACTAAATATCGAAGCGCCTTGCTCGCCGCCTAAATAAAACTTTTCTTTGTAGTCGGGCCCCAGGGCAAAGGCGCCAGTTAAGCGAAGGGCAAAAACATGATTATGAAAAAGAGGGTTGTTGAGGTAGGCGCGAGCATCGCCAGTAAAAAGCCATTCATTGAAATCACCACCAAGGGCGCTGCTGTAGTGGCGAATCGCAAATCCTATGGAGCGACCATGTTCAGGGCTCACCGAATAGGGATAGTGTCTGCTAAAATTATAGCGGTAGCCAAATTGCAGGTAGGAAAAATCACCACCGAGTTCATAATCAGCATTTTTCTCTTCCGATAAATCTTCGCGCGCCTCCAGAGTATAATTTAATGAGAGAAGGTGGCGCTGGCCAAGGGGTAAGGAGCCGACCAATGAGAAGTTGTTGGCCCGTTCCCGCACTTCGCCACGATTTAAGGTAAAAGTATTTTGTCCCATGCCCATGGCCAATGTCGGGTGCCAAACATCATTAATATAAGTGGCCGACCAATTGATGTTTTCCGCATATTGGCTGCTGCCAAGGTTAAGGAGGTAGGTGTGTCTTCCTAAAACATCCTGGCCTAATGTTGAAAGGCTGGCGCTTGGGTCGTTGTTTTGCAGGAAGACATGAGGAATCAGCAACCAGTTGTGTTGAAAGGGCAAAAGGCTTTTCCAGGGGGAATAGGGTTTTTCGCTCTCACTTTCCAGGAGTGCTAAAGGTGGCTCGTGGCTGCGTTCAGAATGGGCATCGGAAACGAGCGCTTCTAATTTTTGCAGGACGGTTGGAGCTTTTTCTGTATGCCCTGAAAGTTGCCGCCAACTTGTTGGCTCGTAAGGCATTTCATAAATATCAAAACCAATCGAAGTGGCTTGGCGAAAGAGAATGTGCTTGCCGTCAGGGGAAACATCTGGCTGAAAGGCGCCGCCAACCACATTGGTGATTTGATAATATAATTTATTTTTGGTGTCGTAGGCATAAATGTTGGAGATGCCATTTTTATCGCTTTCAAAAAGGATGTATCTGCCATCGGACGACCAGGTCGGATTGCTGTGCTGGGCGTTTTGAAAGCCAATATATTCCATAATTTTATTATTCAATGGATTGAGCACTAAAAGCCCTTGTTGACCACCGGTCTGCCAGAGGGCGACGACAATTTTTTCACCCTTGGGGGAAAAACGTGGGCATGCGTATTGAATATCTTCCCGGGCAGGCAGGAGAGTTTTTAAGGAAAGCTTGGTATTCTCTTCCTGGTCAAAGAATCCCAGGCTCAAGCGATTTTGATGCAATTGGTTTTGTACGAAAACGATGCTTTTGCCGTCCGGTGCAAGATCTGGATCCCGCGCCCTTAAGCTTGTTTGGGTTTCGTCAATACTGCTTAGCTTTTTAGATTCTTCATTTTTTAAATCATAGCGGTAGAGGTCATTGAAATCATTGAATCGCTCGTTGATGGCATTTTGTGAGTAGAAAAAATATTCTCCATCTTCTGAGAATGATATGCGGGGGCTGTAGGTTTGGCGCACCAGAACTTTATCAGCACCGCTGACCCGCTCAATCAGGCGCACGGTTGCTCCATCCACCGGGCTCGAACGGGAATAGACAATAGATTGGTTATCCGGACTGTAACGGATGCCGGCAATATTGCGTCCATGATTGGTTAGCCTTTTGCCGGTTTTGATTCCCTGCTCTTCGACAACTTCCTTGACCGCTTGGGCATACATCAATTCGTCTTGCTGCCATTCTTTCCAGAGCTCATTTAAGCCTTTGTTGAAGGTCAGCTTTGCAGAAATCCAGTAGAGATAGGGTAGGGGCAAGCTTGCATTCAGGGCATGCAGCTCGGCGACTTTTTCGCGACCATATTTTTGCGCCAGCCATAGATGAAAACGTCCACCATAAAAGTAAGCGGCAGCGGAGCCGGGCCATTCTGAATAGCCCAGATGGGCTTGATCGATATTCACCCAGCGGTTTTCCAGAGCAGCCATGCGCAAAACCATCTCGACGTATGAGGAGCGGCCCCGGCCTGTTGGTGTCAGAAGGGTTTCTGCGTAAACCGCAACACCTTCGGAAAGGTATTGGGGTGTGTAGCTGTTGTAGGCAACGGTACGTCCAAAAATCCAGCGCAAGAAACGGGTAAAACCTCTGGTTTGGTCAAGATCGTGAATATGGGCCAATTCATGAATAAGAAGAATTCGAATCCAATCGTGATAGGAGGAGAGGCCGGTCAATTCTGTCGGAGCGGTTAAGTAAAGACGAATAATGTTTTTTGGAAAGACTTGGGCGGAACCGTTGGCCCGATCGGAGTTGTCGGAGAGAACGATGTCAATTTTTCCTTCCGAGGTGAAGTCAAAGAGTTTACGAACATCGTCAAGCACTTCTTCGGCGATACGGCCTACACGAATCGCAAGGTTGCGTTCGCCCTCATAAAAATGCACAGAAAAATTCTGAGTTTCGATGGTTGTCCACCTATGAGAGGGATCGTAGTAGGATGCGCTTTTTGCGGTGGAGATTTGCAGAAGGCAAAAAAGAAGTAATAAATACGGTGCATAGCGCAGCATGGGACCATTCTATTGCGGATTGCACTTAGAACCAAGCAGGGATTTGCATCCGGCCCAGCCTCTGCTATTGGGGCAGCATGGATTTACTTCGCAGCCGATATATTTTTGTTTTTCTTGTTTGCGGCTTTTTTGCGTCAACGGTTGGGGCATACGTCTTGCCGTCTGCATATCTGCTCAAGGAGCTTTCCCTGGCCCGGCAAAAATATAAGGTTTCCGATATGCGGCTTGAGTTCACAGACAGTGCGTCGGAGGATTTAAAGCAGAAGGAGCTTCTCTATCTGAAAGTCCCTGAACGCTTGCGTTGGGTCTCCAAGAGTAACGATCAGTCCATTTATGTGGAAAAAGAAGGTCGTAGCGCATCTGGGGAAGAGAAAAAGATGAAAACTCTATCTGCTCTTCCTAATCAGCTCCTGGCAAAACTTATGATGGTGCAAGGAGAGAAATCTGACGAGGATTCTGCTCGATTGAAAAAGACCCTTGCAAAGTATGGGGTTGATACGGAGGTGGTTTCACTTGGGCGAGACGGTGATTATATCGTTTATATTATTGGTGCCCGTCCTTGGGAAAAAGATAAGCCGCAGATTTGGCTGCTTAAGAAAAACTTTTTGCCGCGCCGAACGATTCTCAAAGTTGATGGGGATTGGTTTGATATGCGCTTTCTCGACTATGGGGGAATGGCTCAAAGTGTAGGCTTTCCTGAAACCATTGAGGTGTATCGCAACGGTTCCTTAAGTCGTCGATTAGAAATGGCCGATATTCGTACGAATGAAAACTTGCCGGAAACACTTTTTCTCCTTCCGGGAGAGTAATGACAAACGCAGTGGAGCAAGAGGCCCGGGCTCGGGTCATGTTCGCCCAGTCGATTCCCTTGTTGGATTATATTGTTCCTGAAGAGTTGCGTGAACATCTAAGTATTGGTGATCCGGTTCAGGTGCCGTTGGGAAAACGCTCATTGCAGGGCTATGTGGCAGAGCTTCCTTCCGAACCACTGAGAGAAGAGTTTGAGCTTAAAGCGATCAAAGAGAAGGCAGAGGACTTACCCAGTTTACCGAAAAATTTGATTCGTTTGTTGTCATTTGCGGCGGATTATTATGCGGTGCCGCATGGGGATATGCTCTCCGCAGCCTTGCCGGCAATATTCCGCGCGGTCCAGCCCAAATATATTGTATGTGAGAATGCATCCGAACTTTTAGAGCGCGAACCTTTAAAGAAACGTATACTGGAAACCTTTGAGGTTCTTTCTAAGCATCCAAAAGGGATCAATATTAACGGTCTGGAAAAACACTTAGAGGTCAAGCGTCCTACAATCGCCAAGCATTTGAAAAGTTTGGCAGACACCGGGTTGATTGAAAAGCTGAAGACCAGCAAGGGGCCGCGACAAGTGATAGCCTATCAGCGGATTGCTGGGGCCGATCCGGAACGTGTTCCTAAGAATCAAAAAAAGGCGCGGGAACTTCTTGTTGGTATGGCAGAGGATACAACTCTGGAGGCCGCCTCTTTAGTGCGGAATTCCGCAGATTATAAACGGCTCAAACTCTTAGAGGAGCTAGGTTTGGTGAAGCGGCTTTTTGTACAACGTCGCAAGCAGGTCGATATTCAGCAAACCATTGTGCCCGAAGAGATTCGCTTAAGTTCATACCAAGAGGAAGCGGTAACTCAATTGACCGAAAGTGTGACGCGCAAAAAACACAGTACATTTCTTCTACACGGGGTAACGGGGAGCGGTAAAACAGAAGTTTATCTGCGAACGATTGAAAAAGCTTTGGAATACGGTCGCTCCGCTTTGGTTTTGGTGCCCGAGATTGCGCTGACGCCTCAACTTGGCCAACTTTTTCGTCTCCGTTTTGGCCAGCAGGTGGCCATTTTTCACTCCGGACTGACGGTGGCCGAAAGACGGGATGAGTGGGACAGGGTTGTGAATGGGGATGCAAAGATTGGTCTGGGGGCCCGCTCGGCGATTTTCCTACCCTTTAAAGATTTGGGTGTGGTTGTTGTCGATGAAGAACATGAAACATCCTTTAAGCAAGACGAGACGCCTCGTTACCATGCTCGGGATTTGGCGGTGGTGCGTGGGAAATTTGAAAAAGCCACGGTAATTCTTGGTTCCGCCACCCCTTCTTTGGAAACGATGCGTAATGTTCAACGGGAGCGCTATGAGTTGTTGTCTTTACCTGAGCGGGCAACGCCAAAGCCGCTGCCGAAAGTCGACTTGATTGACCTTCGCAAAACCGAGTGTGTTGGCGATACTCTTTTTTCCGCAGCACTTCACAAGGCGATGGAGAAAGCGTTAGCACGGGATGAGCAAATTATTCTATTTCTGAATCGACGGGGCTTTGCGCCCTATATTTTTTGTAAAGATTGCGGTTTTCACTTTCGCTGCGAAGAGTGCGAGGTGTCACTGACCTGGCATAAGCGTAAGCGTCACCTGCTTTGTCACTATTGTGCCCATGAAGAGGTGGCTCCTGAAATTTGTCGGGAATGCAAAGGTCATCGTCTTGATTCGATGGGTATTGGTACGGAGCGTATTCAAGAAGATATCGAATCCCTTTTTCCTAATGTGGAGTTGGTGCGTTTAGATCGGGATACGGTACAGAAGCGTCGCTTGCTTGAAGAAAAGCTGGACCGTTTTCGTTCCGGTCAGGCCAAGATTCTGATTGGTACTCAGATGGTGGCAAAGGGGCATGATTTCCCAGGCGTTACTTTGGTTGGTGTTTTGGCGGCGGATGTTGGCTTAAATTTGCCAGATTTTCGAGCTGCGGAGCGAACCTTTCAGCTGGTTGCGCAGGTTGCAGGCCGCGCCGGCAGGGGTGCAAAGGCAGGAGAGGTGTTGGTGCAGACGTTCGAGCCTGAGCACTATGCATTGGAAGCGGCAAAAATGCATGATTATCAGACATTCGTGAATCAGGAATTGGCTGCGCGGGAAGAATTGCATTACCCACCCTTTGGATTCTTGAGCATGGTGCGTTTTGAAGGGGTTAATGAGAGTCAGGTTTTGCGTGAGGCGGAAAAGTTTTGCGATATGCTCGAAGAAAAGCAAAAGGAGAGTGCGGCAAAGGTGCAAATTTTAGGGCCCGTTACCGCACCCTTGGCCCGTTTAAAGTCCCAATGGCGCTACCAAATTTTGCTTAAGGCCCGCTCCAGGCAGGCCTTGAGAGATCTTCTGGCTGGAGTAAACTTACGGAAAATAGTGGGAATTCGCCGAATCATCGATATGGATCCGATTTCCATGTTGTGAAGCGGTGCTTTTTAGTGCTAAGTGCCGTTGACTTTTTGATTGCGCAATTTGACTATTATATAGAGGTTTTTTGGCAAGATGGCGGTAAGAAAAATATGCATATGGCCCGATCCGGCACTCTCGGAAATCGCGAAGCCTGTCGAAAAAGTGGACGATTCTATTGCCGAGTTGGTGCAGGACCTTTTCGACACCATGTATGAGGCCCACGGTGTGGGCTTAGCTGCAACGCAAATTGCGGTAGCACAACAGGTATTGGTCATCGATTTGGACCCATCTGGAGAAGCGGTGCACGACGAAGATTATGCTACCCAACTTAAAGAGTGGGGCTTTAAAGGTCCGCAGGCTTTTGTTAATCCAGAGATTGTCACTTGTTCCGGCTCTATCTTTTGGGAAGAGGGATGCTTATCTGTTCCTGGAATCAGTGAAAAAGTAAAGCGCTCCGATACCATTACGGTTAAAGCCCAGAATGAAAAAGGTGAAGATTTTGAGCTTTCGGTTTCCGGATTGTATGCGGTGGCCATTCAGCATGAAATGGATCATCTTGTTGGCAAGGTCTTCGTGGAATATCTTTCTAAGCTCAAGCGTGATGTGGTTAAGAGAAAGATGTTAAAGCTCAAGACACAAACAGATGATGGTGTTGCTGCTGCCCTTTAAACTTCTTTAGATCGATTAGAGTAAAACTTGATACGCATTGTCTATTTTGGAACACCGGATTTTGCCTGCCCAGCTTTAAAGACTCTGTTGGCAGAGGATAGCGGTTTTGATGTGATGGCCGTCGTGACCCAACCGGATAAGCCGGCGGGGCGGGGCCGACGCATGCACTCCCCGGCGGTCAAGGTCCTGGCGGAAGAGGCGGGGTGCTTGGTGTTACAGCCGCCGACCTTAAAGGCTGAGGATATCCAGGAATCTTTAAAGAGCCTCGAAGCGGACTTTTTTGTTGTGGCAGCCTACGGCAAGATACTACCGCAAGCAGTTTTAGATTTACCTAAATTTGGGTGCATCAATATCCACGCATCTATTCTTCCTGCCTATCGAGGTGCTTCCCCCATAGCCCACGCTATCTTGGCAGGGGATAAAGAAACGGGCGTGGCGATTATGCAGATGGAAGCAGGTTTAGATACGGGGCCCGTTTTCAAAACCGCAAAAATCACCATCCATGCTGAGGCTACAACCGGTACTTTGACCGAGAGCTTGGCTCTTTTAGGAGCTGAGATTTTACCAGAAGTACTTTTGGCAATTTCCAGGGATGAATTATGCGCTGTGGCTCAAGATGACGAACTCTCTTCCTATGCACCACTCATAAAAAAACAGGAAGGCTGGCTGGATTTTTCCATGCCCGGCGAGGAGCTTGAGCGTAAAGTGCGGGCCTATTCGCCTTGGCCGGGAACCTTCGTTTTTAAAGGGGGCCAGCGCATCAAAGTGCTTAAGGCCGCCTATTTATCAGAGTTGGCCGGCGCGGCGGGTGAAGTTTTAGAGGCCAGTGGAGACAGGGTGGTGGTGGCATGTGGAAGCGGGGCTTTGGCCCTGCAGGAAGTACAGCCGGCTGGCAAAAAGGCGATGAGTGCGGCAGCTTGGATTGCAGGTCGGGCGGTTAATTCCGGCGAATCCTTTGACCTTGAGCCTTCAAACCATTAAAAGGGTGCCTAAGAATAGAGCATTTTGAGGAGTCTTAGAGACCGTGCCCGCTGAAGAAGGTCAAGCATTTGGCAAATATTTTCTCCTGCGCCGAATTGCGGTTGGCGGCATGGGGGAGGTTTATCTCGCTAAACTTACTGGTCCCGTAGGCTTTGAGAAACTCCTGGTGATCAAGCGCATTTTGCGCCATCACATGGAGAACGAAGAGTTTGTCGAAATGTTTTTCGCTGAGGCAAGAATTGCAGCCCAGCTGATGCACTCCAATATTGTGCAGATTTTCGAAGTCGGTCAAATTGAAGACTCCTATTATATCGCCATGGAATATGTGCATGGTAAGAGTTTGCAGGAAATCATCGAGCAGGCGCAGAAGCTTGGTGAACCCATTCCTACCGGACATATTGTCGAAATCATTGCCAAGCTTTGTGACGGGCTTTCTTATGCCCATAATGCCACGGATATGGGGGGCGAGTCCTTAGGGTTGATTCACCGGGACATCAATCCAAACAATTTGATTATTTCCTATACAGGGCAGGTGAAGATTATTGATTTCGGTATCGCTAAAAGCGGTATGTCGATGCACAAAACCGAAACCGGCACAATCAAAGGAAAATTTGTCTATATGTCTCCGGAACAAAGTTCAGCGGAGGCACTGGATAAACGTTCTGATATTTTTTCAGTGGGAATATGTCTCTATGAGGCTCTGACCTTTGATAATCCATTTGCGAAAGCGAATATTGTTCTCTCGCTGGAGGCCATTCAGCGCCGGGATCCGGTGCCGTTGATTGATTATAATCCCGATTTTGGGCCGTTTCAGGAAATTATTGATCGAGGATTGGCCAAGAATATTGGTGAGCGTTATGTCGATTGCTCCGAGATGGGGAATGCACTGCAGGGATTAATTCATGGCGGTGAAATTGTGCGTCCGAGTGAAAGTCTTGGCGGCTATATGCAACGCATCTTTGAAAAAGAGATTACGTCTGAAAACCGCGCCCTCAAGGAGATGGACGAAAACCTTAAGAGTGGTCGTTGGACAGAGGCGGCGGCGGCGGCGAAAGTGGCGGAGGCCCAGTTAACCCAGCAGGGACGGGTACCGCAGCAGGAGAGTGCGGCACCAGCCCAAAAAAAATCGCAAAATTCTGCTCTCTTTTATTTGATGTTGGCACTCATTTTTGGGGCGACAGTGGTGGGCGCGTTGGTTGCGGCGGATTTAGGTAAGAAAAGTCGAGCGGATGATTTGAGTGTTGCGGCGGCGGATAAATCAAAACCAGTGACGCCAGTTGAAAAGCCCAAAGAGGAAGTACAAGAAAAGAAGGATGTGCCCGCAAAGCCGAAGAAAAACAGGTCGACGCGTAAACGCAGAACGAAAGATAGAAGTCGCAAGGCTACGACGAAGGTGACTAAGGCAGAGCCTAAGGAGGAAGCGCCTTCGGCTAAAGAGGTGAGCGTTTCGGCTCCTGAACCGGCTGCACCATTGAAGCCGCCCGCACCACCACCTCCGGCCAAAGCAGCTTTTGGCTCATTGCAATTTTCTATCAATCAGCCGGTGAAGATTCGACATAACGGGGCACCGAGTGGACAAACCGTGGCTCTTTCTCAGGAGCGCGGGATCATCAAATTTGGTAGCGGCAGCAATGCGACCAGTGACCCTTTTGCGGTCACCATTCAATATGCGATCAAGAATGGTCAGGTGAGCTATGCGGTTGATACTCAGCCTTGGGCGATTGTTCGTGACAAAAATAATATTGGTTTAGGCCGCACGCCTCTGGCACCACGGGCCGGTGGCAAGTCTTACACTTTCGAGTTCATCAATCCGAAAGAAAAGCGGCAATTGCGGGTAACGATACGCTATTCTTCTTAAATCTTTTGCGCTTTGCCGTCGGGCCATTGTGTATTTGGCCTAAATGTGGCACTGAGCCGAAAAATCGATTATACACTAGGGACTTGAGTGCCTCGGGCTTAAGGATAACAGCGATTTGATGATGAAGTTCCATATGCGGGGAACAGCTTTCCCCAAATTTTGTTTGGCGCTGCTCTGTGTGGGGTTTTGGGCCCTGCCGCAAGAGGCTTGGGCTGACGAAGACCTTATTCCACCGCGGATTGTTCATCAGCCCTGCCCGGAATATCAGGTGGGTGAGCCTTTTGGCATTTGGGCACGCTTCTATGATTCCTCCCCCATTTTTGATCCGAAGGTCGTTTATCGCATGATGGGGGCGGAAGAATGGGCGAATGCGCCTTTTGTAAAGCAGATGGGCTCGGAGGATTTTCTGGCGGAAATCCCTGTGACCTCCCTGCGTGGTGGTATGGAATACTTCATCGAGGTTTTCGACGAGTATGGTAATGGGCCGGCCCGTTATGGCACCCCAGCGGCTCCTGTCCGTGTTTTTCCTTCAGCTTCGGCCCGTCTTTGCCGGCAAATTCCGCAAGAGGGAGTTTCGATGGGGACGACCCAGGGCTCATCCGGTGCGGCAGCGCCACAGAACCC
>CAXGWX010000101.1:0-11066 GCA_964013445.1 uncultured Bdellovibrionales bacterium
GAAGGCGATTTTAGCCGATGAAGGGATGGGAGAGAAGTTGTGGGCTTAAAGGTCGTGACCGGAGCCTCAGGTCATATCGGTGCCAACTTGGTAAGCGCATTGCTTGATGCTGGGCATGAGGTGCGCGCTCTTTTTCATCGGCGCAAGGGATTGCTTGAGCATGCTGATGTGGAATGGGTTGCCGGTGATGTGCTTGATGTCGATTCCCTGAGTTCCGCATTTATAGGGGCGGAGACGGTCTTTCATCTTGCCGCTTTGATTTCCATTGAAGGTGATCAGGGAGGCAGGGTTACTAAGATTAATGTGGACGGAGTCGGCAATGTGGCGCAGGCTGCACTTGACGCAGGGGTCGATCGCCTTGTTCACTTTAGTTCCATTCACGCCTTTAAACAGCAGCCCGTGAATGAAGTTCTCAATGAAAACCGAGAACGTGCAGAGGGTGTGCAACATAATGCTTACGACCGGTCAAAGGCGGCCGGTGAAAAAAGATTACGGACTTTTATAGACAAGGGGCTCGATGCGGTGATTTTGCACCCAACCGGTGTGATTGGGCCTTTCGATGGAGAACCTTCTCGGATGGGGCAGTGCTTTCTCGACCTCTATCACCAAAAGTTGCCGGGCTTGGTGGACGGGGGATTTGATTGGGTGGATGTGCGTGATGTGGTGAGAGCGGCCCTTAATGCACAAGAGCGGGGAGTCAGTGGGGAAAATTATTTGCTTTCCGGTCATTGGCATTCGATGCTTGATTTGGCGGAAATGGCGCAAGCGGTGACCGGGATAAAGCGTCCGGGGTTGGTTACGCCTATGTGGTTGGCCAGAGCCTGGGCGCCCTTTCAAATGAGCATTGATCGCATGCGTGGCTTGCGCCCATTGTATACGGGGGAAGCTTTAGAGGCTTTGAGGGGCAACCGCCAGGTTTCAAATCAAAAAGCGAAAAACGAATTAAACTTTAATCCACGACCGATAAAAGAAAGCGTGGCGGATATTTATGCTTGGTTTGAAAAAGAGGGTAGGCTCAAAACATAGGTTTTAACCAATCAAAATGAATGAAGCAGTTTTACATTCTTATATGACCTGGGGGCTTTTAGGCTTAGCCCTTCTTACCTTTGTTTCACTGCTCTTTATTACGGCTCCCTACGGGCGTCATTATGACAACAAAGGTTGGGGACCGGATATTCCAAGCCGCGTTGGTTGGGTTTTGATGGAGTCACCGGCCGTGTTTTTCTTCGCCTTTGTTTATTTTCGTGGTCAGTATGCTTTGAGTGCGGTTCCCTTGGTCTTATTGGGGGTGTGGCAGTGGCATTATTTGCATCGCACCTTTGTCTTTCCTTTCCGAATGCGGATGGGGGGCAAGTCGATGCCTTTGCTTATTGCTGTGATGGCCATCGGTTTTAATCTCTTGAATGCTTATATCAATGCCCGATTTATTTCCGAGTTGGGTCGTTACGGGCAAGACTGGCTTGCGGATCCACGTTTCGTGTTGGGAGGAGTACTCTTTTTTACGGGCTTTGTGATGAATGTCCAGTCGGATACTATTTTACGCAATTTGCGTCGCGACGGAGACAAGGATTATCATATCCCATACGGCGGTGCCTATCGCTTTGTGTCTTGTCCCAACTACCTGGGTGAGCTTTTAGAGTGGCTGGGTTGGGCTCTTGCAACCTGGTCATTAAGTGGATTCGCTTTTTTTGTCTATACGGCGGCAAATCTCGTGCCTCGGGCGAGGAGTCACCACCGCTGGTATCGGGAAAAATTTGCGGAATACCCTAAGGAGCGTAAAGCGATTATTCCTGGCATCTATTAGGCTGTGCAAGCTTTAGATCTTGTCGCCTTTTTCGAGGATATAAAGGTCAAGTACTTCCGGGTTTTCTTTATTGAAGCCTGCGGAGATGCGTACCTTGTCGTCCACATAAATATTCCACAGTTCACCTTTGACCCCATAGGGGCCAGGTATCTTTACGCTGCCGAAGCATGAGTTTTCTACTTTATCGACCATTGTGTTGACCGGCTTGCCCTCCGGTAATCCGCCCAAACGCATCCCGTTGTAGACGAACTCAAGATTAATCACATTAAGGCGCTTCTCGCCTTTATTTTCCGGGGTAGGGGTATTGCTGATGCTATAGGCGCCTTTAAGGTAGTTGGAAAGACGACCTAGCTTGAGTTTACCTAAACGCACATCGCTGTCGCTGACATTGTAGTAGTAACCGTCACGAACCACTTGCCAAATACGCTCTCTATTGAGCTTTAATGGGCCACGGTCACCGATATCCGGATCGTCATACCAAACGCTCTTCCAAACACCCCGCGTGAGTTCGACTTCGTTCTCTGGACGATTAGCGGCGAAATAGTTTTCCAGCTTTTCGAGTTTGGGTTCGATGCGAGCACGAACATCTTTGATGCTCTTGGTATTGGTGGTGTGCTCTTTAGAGATGGCGATAATTTCATCCCGTAATGCTAAGGCTTCTTCCTTGCTAAGCATCTTGGTTGCGCTTTTGATACCTTCAAAGCTATCGGTGGCATGTGGGTTTTGCACTCCCTGCTGTGTGCTTTGAGCGTTTCCCTGGCTTATGGACTGAGTGGATTGGCCCTGCAGCAGGGCTTGGCTGTTAAGGCTTGGTTGGATGGCTCTAAGGTTATCTAACATTGTTATTCCTCATACGTGGTTTTGATCTCTTTAGGCAAAGCTTGCCCGACACCTAAGTTATCGTTTTGTCGATTTAAAAGTTGTTAGATTTATTCTGGGCAAGATCTAGACGAGACCCCGGGGCAGGCCTAAGTGCCTAGAACTAAATAGGAAAAATTTTGACAGAACTTAGACGATCGATTCTTTTTCAAATCTGGGTTGAAGAGGGTGGAGAAGAGAAAAGTGTTTTCATGCCTGCAAATGGAACCGGGACCTTTTTGTAACCTAAGACCTCATCTAAGGTGGAGAATTGATTGATGCCGGAGGAGAATTCCACATCCGCGCCACTGAGTTGGCAGGGGTGTTCGTAACCACAGGCATGGGTGAGTTGCAGGATCTCTTTGCGCAAACCTTGGACGAAGTTGCCAAACCTTACCGCTTTATCGTCGATTACAAGACCTCGTTCTAAGCGTCTGTTTTGTGTGGCTACGCCCGCAGGACAGTGGTCCGTATGGCATTTCTGAGCTTGGATGCAGCCAATCGCAAGCATGGCTTCGCGAGCAATATTAATCATGTCGCAGCCCATGGCAAAAGCAACAATCGCTCGATCAGGAAAGCCCAGCTTAGCAGACCCAATCCAGGTGACATCGTTGACCATATCCATATCTTTGAAAATCTTGTAGACCCGTTTAAAGCCGATTTTGAACGGTAGGGAAACGTGATCTGCAAAAGCCAAGGGGGCTGCTCCCGTGCCACCTTCACCGCCATCGATGGCGATAAAGTCTGGCCCTTGTCGACGTGATTTCATCTTTTCAGCAAGCTCCTGCCAGAAGTCGAGTTTACCAACGGCGCTTTTGATGCCAACCGGAAGACCTGTTTCCTTTGCAATCCTTTCGATGAGATCAATCAGTTCGTCCACATTTGAAAAAGCGGTATGGGTATTTGGCGAGATACAGTCTTGCCCCATAGCGATGCCGCGTATCCTGGATATTTCAGCGGAGATTTTTGCTTTTGGCAAAATTCCACCTTTGCCTGGCTTGGCGCCTTGGGAAAGTTTAAATTCAATCATCTTCACAGAAGGTTCCTGTGCGACCGTGTTTGCAAGCTTTGTCAGGTCGAAGTCGCCAGCCTCGTTGCGTGCACCGAAGTAGCCCGTACCGATCTGCCAGACCAATTCGCCACCCAGCTGGTGATAGGGAGAAACCCCACCTTCACCCGTGTTGTGGTAACAGCTGGCCTGTTTCGACCCAAGATTCAGAGCACTGATGGCATTTTTTCCTAAGGAGCCGTAAGACATGGCGGATATGTTGATGATGGAAAGGGGGCGATAGGGTTTGGCCCGTCCATGGGATTCACCAATAAGTTTTGCACAGGGAATGAGGGTACGGTCTTCGGCAAAGTATTCCTTTTTATTGTCCGGAAAGGGAAAGGTGGCCTGCTTGAGAATGGGGTAGCCGGTTTCATAGAGAATCTCTGTTGTCCCAAAACCAAAATTGTTGTTCTGTTTTTTCGCGGTGGCATAAACCCAGGAACGCTCGGAACGATTAAATGGGGTTTCTTCTTTATCGGTGGCGACCCAGTATTGTCGTAGTTCGGGGCCAATGAGTTCAAAAAGATATCGGATATGACCGACCACCGGAAAATTGCGCAGAATAGTATGTTTGCGTTGCAAGATATCGTGCAGAAAAACAATACCGAGCAAGAGCCCGATAAAGAGCAACACATTATAAACAATGGCCATATGGGATTTTCCTTTGTTCTTATCCGTCATGTTATGTGAGTCAGGATTCGAGTCAATACGGCGTTACCAATTTTAGACTATTCTTGCGTAAAAATGCGGTCTTAGGCCGCAATTGGCGGCATTGATGCTGCAAATGCCTGGCTTAGGGGAAAGGTTGAGGGAGACTTTTGCACTTTTCCATAAAAACGCTATTGACAACATTGTAGATAAGGGCTACATGGTAACCCAGTAACGATGTTGTGGCCCGCGCATTGTTTACCTTTGGCCCCTCAAAGGTAGTTTTTATGTCTCAAAATAAAATGCATCCGCTCATCGCCGATTGTGAGGTGATGGTCTCTGCCGGCGTTTATGATGTGCTCTCAGCAAAATTGGCCGAAAGGGCTGGATTTAGCACGGTGGTCTTGAGTGGCTATGGGGTAAGCGCCAGTCATCTTGGGGAACCGGATTTCGGAATCCTCTCACAAAGTGAAATGCTGGATGTGGCCAGGCGTGTGTGCCGGGCCGTGAATATTCCGGTGATTGTTGATGGGGATACGGGCTACGGCTCCGCTCTTAATGTCATGCATATGGTTCGTGAGTTGATGCGGAGCGGTGCCATGGGAATTATTCTTGAAGATCAGACCTGGCCAAAACGTTGCGGTCATATGCGCGGTAAGAGTGTCGTCCCAATGGAAGAGCATGTGCAAAAGATACGCGCTGCGGTGAGTGCGCGACAAGAATTCGATCGACCTTTCTTTATTACGGCGCGTACGGATGCTCGCGGACCATTAGGTCTCGATGAAGCGATTCGTCGTGGTGTCGCCTATAAAGAGGCGGGTGCGGATGTTATTTTCGTTGAAGCGCCGGAAAGTACGGTGGAGCTTCGACGGATCGTAAAAGAGATCCCTGGCGTTAAAACCGTAAATAATATTGAAGGGGGAAAAACTCCAATCCTTTCGCTCGAAGAAGTTCGTGAACTTGGATTTTTTAGTGTGGGCTTTGTTTTAAGTGGTCTTTTTGCTGCCGCTAAAGCAATGCAGGAAACCTATGCCCATATTCTTGAGCATGGAACATCTAAAGGGCTCGAAGACAAGATGATGCCCTTTGATGAATTTACGACGCTCCTTGGCTTGGAGGAAAAGTATGCACTCGATGCAAAATTCAAAGTCGGCTAAGGCGACCGCAATATTTATTCCCGGGCAGGGGATGTGGTTGGAGCGAATTTGGAGCGCTCTAAAGATAAGCTCTCCCTGGTTGGTGTCCGGTCTGTTGTTTTACTGGGTCTTCTCGCAGCAGGATTTCGATGCGGTATTCAGCGCCTTCAAGCATGCGCAGGGTTTTGCCTTTGTTGCTTTTACGGTGGTGTACCTTGTTGGTACTTTATTGGTAGACAGTATCTATCTACATCTCTCCTTTGGTTATTTGGCGACCAGTGGAACTTTCATGGAAATGCTGCGGGTTAGGGCGGCCACCTATGTTTTAACCATCATCAATATGTTTGTCGGTATGGGTGGTCTGGTCGTTTATATGCAGCGCCGCCATGGAGTAGGCCTAAAGCGTGGCAGCGGCATTATGATTGTTGAGCTTCTGCAAGAAGTGGGAGCCATGTCGTTCGTTGTTTTACTGGCCAGTATGTTTCTGACGGATTCGGATTCACCACATATCCTAAAGGCGATTTCGGTGGCCTGGTGGCTCCTTGGATTTTATGCCCTCTGCTATCTTGTTTCCCGGGTATCCCGTTATCTTTCTCCGAATTCAACCCGTCAGGATGTTTTTCGTACCTTCGATGATTTGCGAAGTGGGCAGTTTTTTAAACTTCTGGGAGTCAAGATCTTTCAGAATCTGCTACATGGGACTTATATTGTTTTTGCCCTTCTTAGCTTTGGCATCAACGTACCCAAAGAGAGTGCCATGGCCTTCGCACAAGTTATTCAGTTGGCGCGTAATATGCCATTGAATGCTTTCGGGATCGGCGTAGACCAACTCACTTTCGCTACACTTTTCTCTGTTTTTGAAAGTATTCCAGGACAGGTCATCGCTTTTTCTATCGCTTATACTTTTTCCGTCTTACTTGGTCGTGCCCTGCTTGGTTTCATCTATTTGCCGCATGCGATGAGGATTTTAGGAGAAGAAAAACATGCTTAATGCAGAACTTCAAAGCAACGAGAGAGCAACACTTGCGAAACCACCGAGCGTGGCAAAGCAGGTGTTCGAAAAACTTGTTCAAGGGATACTGTCCGGAGATATTCCACCGGAGAGTATATTGCCGTCGGAAAGAATTCTAGGGGAGCGATTCAATGTATCTCGCCTTATGGTGCGTCAGGCCATTCATCGACTCGAGGAGTTGGGTTTGGTTCGGGTGCGTCAGGGAGGGGCAACTTTAGTTCTAAACCCGGCCCATTGTGACCATCCTGAGGTTACGATGCTGGCCTTGCGCTATGGACCGGACGCTCAGAGCCAATTTAAGGCGCTCCGCGAACGGCAGATTCTTGGTAGTTTAGGAATGCTTCTCTTGGCGGCACGAGAGGTTAGGCCTGTGGATATTGATGCTCTCGATAAAATCATCACGGACCATGCTGATGACTCGCGGCGTTTAAATGAACAGTTTTGGATTAAGATTGCAGACATTACACAGAATAGTTTTTATCAGCGCGATACCCGTTATTGGTTTCGTATTGCTCGGGAAGATAAGCGGGTGGCGGACCGAGCCCATTTACCTTTAAGTAACCGGATAGATCTCTACCGCCAGTTGCTAACCGCTCTTACCCAGGGAACCGAAGCTGTAAGCCAATATTTTAATACGGTTGTAGAGTTACTTGAATTGTTGGAGGAGGAAGTTCATGACCACTTCGCATAAAACCACGGGGGCGGATGCACTCATTGCAGCCAGCGCCAAAGCAGGAATCGATGTTTGTTTTGCCAATGCGGGCACCAGCGAGATGGCGATCCTTGCCAGCCTAATAAGAGAGCCGGACATCCGGGCCGTTCCGGTACTCTTTGAAGGCGTGGCAAGTGGTGCGGCCGATGGCTATGCCCGCTTGGCATCTAAACCTGCCAGTACGATGTTACATCTTGGTCCCGGTTTGGCTAATGCGAGTGCTAATTTGCACAATGCGCGGCGCGGTCAGTCACCGGTGGTTAATTGGATCGGTGATCATGCAACCTGGCTGATGCCACACGACCCACCATTACATTCAGACATTCATGCTCTTGCCAGCAATACATCCAAATGGGTGGGGTGCCCACAAGGACCAGACAGCGTTAGTGCACTTGCCATGGACGCTGTGCGGCACGCCCAAGAGGGAAAGGCCGGGGTGAGTTCTTTGATTTTACCGATGAATCATTTGGAGAGCACCCTGGCTGACCCATTTGTGTTGCCTGAGTTTAAGAGTGCAGCACCAAAACATGCAGCGGAGAAGGTGATCGAAGACAGCGCCCAGATTTTGCGCATTGCGAAGAGCCCTCTCTTGCTCCTGGGTGGACCTGCTTTGGATGAGACAAGTTTAGTACACGCTGCTCGTATCGCTGAGGCGATGGGAGCAAAGCTTATGGTCGAACAATTTCCGCGCAATATCAGGCGTGCGCCTGGCTTACCTCTTCCGGAACGCTTGGCCTATTTACCCATGTTCGCTCGACAACAATTGGCGAACCACGATTTGATTCTCTGCATTGGGGCGGACAGGCCGACTTGCTTTTTTGGCTACGGTGATGAGATGCCTTTGCTTACGGGTTCTGACTCTGAGGTTCTCAATCCTATTAAGGACGGGATTTCTCCCCAAGCATTTTTGGCCGATTTGGGCCACTTTTTAGGCCTTGCAGCTAAGCCGGTGGAGGGTGTGCAGAAGCGTGAAGAGAAGAGCTTGAGCGGTCCTTTACAACCGGAAACGATTTGTCGCGCTATGGGGAATTTGTTGCCGGAAGAATCCATTGTTATTTGCGAAGGCATTACTTCATCTTTGCCACTCTATGATGAATTGGCAGGTGCGGTGCCCCATCATTTGATTACCAATAAAGGTGGCTCCATAGGCTTCGCTCTATCGGCGGCGGTTGGTGCGGCGATTGCGGCACCCGAGCAGCGGGTGGTCTCTTATGTTGGAGATGGTTCAGCAGCTTATACAATTCAAGCTTTGTGGACTCAGGCCAGAGAAAACTTAAATGTTACCAATATTATCTGTGTGAATCGGGCCTATGTGGTTCTACAGATGGAGCTTATGCGTATGGGGGTGCAGGCCGAAGGTGTGGGTGAGGATTTAACCCATATTGGCCGTCCGGATATGAATTTTGCAAAAATTGCGGAAGGCTTTGGTGTGCCTGCGGTCGAGGCCCATAGCCTTGATGAATTTTCAAAAGCCCTCGAGGAGAGTTTTGCGCGACCAGGACCAGGCCTTATTGCTGCGGTTTTTTAGTTGGCTTCCATAAAATACAACCAAAATTAATACATTTGCGTAGGTGTTTTGACGCAACACAGCATTAATTTAGCCGATACCTTGGGTGGCCCGTAAAGCCGGCGCACCCTAAAGGTGCGTAAAAAATAAGGAAGCCCCCAAATGAGTCCTAATGCCCCCATCTGTCATTTTCTCCAACAATTTATTTCTCTCTTCGCTTCCAGCATAAAATTTGCCCTTGGATTGGGCTTCTTATGCCTTGTTGCCTGTAGCGCGGAATTCGAATCGAACCTTATCCATCCCTGTGCTGAGGCGGAACATTGTGTTTACGATGCACGTAATGGTGAGGCTGCTTGCGCCGAAGGCTATAAGTGGGTGGACCCGGACTCACCGGACAACTACGCATGTGAGCCGATTCATAGTTGTGTGCCAACGACCTGTGCAGCCAAGGGGGCCAATTGCGGACTCTTGCCCAATGGCTGTGGTGGTTTTTTAGAATGCGGAACCTGCGAAGGCGCCGAGACCTGCGGCGGTGGTGGAGCCAACCAATGTGGTCCTGGAAATTGCACACCCCAGGGGTGTGCCGCGCAAGGTGCTCAGTGTGGTTCGGTGGGTGACGGCTGCGGTGAACTCGAAGATTGTGGCTCCTGCGGAGCGGGGGAAAGTTGCAACGCGACGAATCAATGCATGGACCTTTCTTGCACACCGACAACATGCCAAGCTTTGGGCTTAAATTGTGGTTCAGCGGATGATGGTTGTGGTGGCAATCTTGATTGTGGTGCTTGCGATACACCAAGTGGTTGCGGCAATGGTGTGATTGATACAGGTGAAGTTTGCGATGGGCTTACCCTTGGAGGTGCTTCTTGCGCGACGGTAATGGGTGGGGAAGGAGAGCTTGGCTGCAGTGCTGAGTGCGTTTACGATATCAGCGCGTGTTACAACAGTGATGGCTGTCCCGAATATTCATTCTATCAGGATGGCTATTGTTATTGCATTGAAGGTTATACAGTCAACGCCAGTGGAACTGGTTGCGAATCGGAAGCCACAAGCGGTTGTCCTTTAAACTCATCTTATTACCAAGGCACTTGCTATTGTAACGATGGTTATGAGGTAAATGCGGCTGGTGATGCCTGTATTCTAAATGGTGCGGGCAATGTTCCTTTTGACGATGAGGATGATGACAACGACGGCATCGATGACATCGCGGATAATTGTCCGTTGGTGGCCAATGGCCAGCAAGTTGATTTGGACGGAGATGGACAGGGTGATGTCTGTGATGTGGACCCGGACGGTGATGGTGTGAGTGATGTGGGTGGTGGTGATCTGTTTCGGCCGCATCGGTTTGCGCCTTTTTATGATGGGGTGCATCGTATCGATGTGGTGGACCTCAATGGCGACGGAAGTGTGGATATCCTTGCGGGCACAAGCGACCTGAAGCGGATTTCCTGGTACCGAAATCTGGGTGAGGGCAAGTTTGTTTTTGATGATATTGCCCAGGAAGGCATGACCATCAGTGGGCTTAAAGGTGCTGATGTGGATGGTGATGGGGATGTGGATGTGGTGGCCACGGCAGATAAGGTCAAATGGTATGAAAACAAAGGTAACGGGCACTTTGTAGCGCACATCATAAGTGAGCACGAAAATCCTTCGGCTTTAGATCTGGGGGATATTGATGGGGATGGTGATGTGGATGCGGTGGTGGCTTTCTACGCTCTCGACTGGGTTTTGCTTTTTCGCAACGACGGTTCGGGCAATTTTTCTGAAACGGTTATCGCTTCAGGTAGCCAAATCGACGGGGCATGGCTGGTGCACATGGCGGACATGGATTTGGATGGGGATGTGGATGTTTTAAGTACCTCTGGTTTAACCAACCAAATCATGTGGCATAAAAATATCGATGGCGGTACGACTTTTGATACCCAGGAACTCTTAGGTGTGGGCGCTGCAGATATGGTGGCGGTGGATTTCGACCTCGATGGCGATGTGGATGTTGTCGCGGTCTCTGGGGGGACGGTGAATAACTCCCTGGTGCGTTGGTTTGAAAATATGGGCGATTTTTACTTTGCCACTCATGTTGTCGCCAACGAGATACGGGCGCCAAAGAGTTTGGATGTTAAGGATATCGATGGCGATGGGGATATGGATTTTCTTTTAGGTGCCTCCTCTTACGGACTTAATCGAATCGCCTGGTTTGAAAACGATGGCACCGATACAGGAACAGGTAGCGCCAATCAAATGCTTGAGCACACGCTGACCACCGTACGCAGTGGTTATACCCGGGATGTAGCCATCGCCGATGTGGATGGGGATGGAGATATGGATTTTGTCGGTGCGGCTC
>CAXGWX010000102.1:0-11057 GCA_964013445.1 uncultured Bdellovibrionales bacterium
GCGGCAGGAAGCGACGAAGGCAAACAATATTCTCGTGCCGTCCACCGCGGAGGCCTATGATGCTTTGCTCGACGAGCTTTTTGTTGAGCGCCCCTATGTGCCAGGGCCGGTGATGACCTATTTTGCCGAGCAGACCGTAAAGCATGCTGAGTTTACCAGGAAAATTTGGGCCGATCTCTTAAGCCATCCCTTTCTTTTGGATGACAAGCTTGCGGAGGTAAGGACTCCAACCCTTGTTGTATGGGGGGATACGGATCTGATCATCGACCCTTCGGCGGCGCAAGTGCTCGCGGATGGGATAGCGGGATCAGAGCTTGTGATGCTCAAAGATTGTGGACACGTACCGATGCTCGAGAGGCCGGAAGAAAGCGGCGAAGTGTTTAAAACTTTTATCGCTCAGCATTTACTTTAGGGGGAAAAATGAAACGCTTGATTGGTCTATGTTTTTGTCTGGGTTTAAGTGCTGGCTGCTTTATTATTGATGGTGTGGGCGGGGCTTTTTCTTACGAGCCCGAAGAGCTGGATTCAGGTCTTAGCCCGGGAGCAAAAGAATTGGTACAGCGAGCCTTTGCGGATGTGGACCGGGCAAAATTAGCGGATTATCATGTGCATTTGGCCGGCATGGGGGCAGGGGGCACGGGCAATTGGGTGAACCCGAAGATGTCTTCATTTTTGCATCCGGGCAAGCGCATGCGCTATTCGGTCTACTTAAGCGCCGGTGGTATCAATGACTTAGAACGGGCTGATCAAGAGTATGCGGAACGGCTCGTGCGTTTGGTGCGTCATGGCAAAGGTGCGGGTAAATTTCATCTTCTTGCCTTTGACCGTCATTACCATCCGGATGGCACCATCGATCAGGAGCATACTGAATTTTATGTGCCCAACACGTATGTCTATTCCGTAGCACAAAAAGATCCGGACATCTTTGTACCGGTGATTTCCGTTCATCCTTATCGAAAAGACGCGGTCGAAGCGTTGGAAAAATGGGCGGCGAAAGGGGTGCGTTTGATTAAGTGGTTGCCCAACGCCATGGGCATCGATCCCTCGAATCCTCTTTGTGATAAATTTTATGCGGCCATGCGCCGTTTGGATATGGTGTTGCTCACCCATGCAGGAGAAGAAAAGGCTGTGGAGGCGGAAGCGGATCAGCTTTTAGGGAACCCCTTGCATTTGCGTCGACCCTTAGATCAGGGGACAAAGATTATTGTTGCCCACTGTGCCAGTCGTGGTCAAAATCCTGATTTAGAGACAGAAGGGCAGCCTTTGGTGGATAATTTCGACCTCTTTTTGCGTCTGATGGATGAACCAAAATACGATGGTCTCCTTTTTGGAGATATATCCGCTTTGACTCTGGTGCAGCGCATGGGCAAACCTTTAGCCGGATTGCTTGAGCGCGAAGATTTACATCATCGCTTGGTCGATGGCAGCGATTACCCTTTACCGGCGATCAATATTTTGATCCATACAGGAAAATTTGTTGATCAAGGTTATATTCGCCCCGAGGAAGAGGACCTTTTAAACGAGGTCTATGAATACAATCCCTTGCTCTTCGATTATGTGCTCAAGCGCACCCTGCGCTCGCCGAAGACAGGAAAGCCGTTCTCTGCCAAGGTTTTTGAACTCAACCCTGGTTTGGCGCCTAAAACTGAAAGCCCGTCTGAACCCCAAGAGGGGTCGGAATAATAAAGAAGGATACTTCTGGTTCTTGAGGTAGGGCACCTTCCCGCAAGAATTTATTTTGATAGGTTTCCCAAGCTTTAATGACACCACTGGGCTGAGTGCGGGCGGTTATTTCAGTTACCGTCTGTCCAACGACAGCAGAGATAAGGCCCCGCTCCCAGGATTCTTGATAGTGCCAAATGACCAGGCCGCCAAGAACGTGCACGATGGCCGGCAAAATCCGCCCCTTCCAGGAGAGGCGATGAATAGCTTGACGCGAACCTTTTTCGAGAAGCTCTTCGGCTTTGGCCAGCTTTGCCGCTTTTTCCTCTTTAGTTGTTTGGGGCATAGCCCTAAGTTCTTTTGGTGCGTAGGTTGGCACATAAGGGTCGGCGAAGGCACGAATAAGCCCAAGACTTGCTTTTACGGCGTGGGTGTTGTGGGCTATTTTACCTTCCTCATCAATACGAGCCAGAACAGCGTTCACAGCAGCGGCACCGGCATAGACCGAGCGCAAGATAGTAAACCACTTTCGTGTGGGTTCATGCTCGTCTTCAAGAAGCTTTTGCGCGAAGTGAATGCGCTGCAACATTTGATCTGCTTTCTCTTGCGGTGGAGTCTCCTGCTCGAAAGCGCTTGAACTCAGTAGAAGCGATATCATCAAAAACGTATTCATTTGCATTTACTTTCCAGGAAACTTTTGGCGATTTAGAGTGCTTTCCCGGGTCGAACTTGTTCTACGTAAATTTCTGGACAGAAGATAGGGAAAAAATACAGGGGGAACTGGAAAACATCAATTTAGGCGCAAATGGGCCACTTTTCCCCAGATCGTCATCGCCGGAAAGCATTCAAGTCCATGATATATCAGGCTTTTTCTGCCGCCTTCATGGCATGAGCCTTGCTCTTGAATCCTAGGGTCTGCAAAGGAGAGATATTGATGTATATTCCGCCCCAGCCCGTAGAGGTCGATCTTGGTGAAAGTAGAGTTGAGTTTCAATGGGCCAGTGCCCAGCACTCAACCAATGGCTTAAGTTCTGAGCAGACATCCCTCCAGCCCGATGTTCTTGCCGCCGATGGAGAGCGCCGCAATGCTCTGGGGTTGGTGAGCAGCGACATACGTGACTCCATACGTTTACCCAACCAACCATCGGTGGGCGCGCTTGTCGGTTTAGGTTTGCCAAAGGAAATGAAGCTCGCCTTTAATCGTCTTTCCCGGGCCGTTTCAGGAAATATGAGAACCCTGGCGCCCGCATGGCGAATGATACTTGCTCTCAATAAAGAAGAGCCGCATTTACAACTGGATGATATTGTTGAAGCCTACGAAGATCTCTATATTCAGAGTTATAAGAATCCAAAGTTGGCCAACGCGCTTTTTTCCGATCTTGGCGATGTGGCGCAACTTTATCCTACTTTAAGCCCTGCGGAAATCTCCAAGGTCTATGCTGGGCTCTTTGAGTTGCATGATATGGACCGAGCCTCGGCTTTGCAAAGCCTGGAGTTTTTATTGCTGCGGGCGGATGAAAACCCGGACGTGCCATTGATTCTCCTAGGAATGTCCTACACTGGCTTGTTTGCATTGCAAAAGGAGCAGGGCAAAACTTTTCAGGCGCTTGATGTCTTATTAGAATCGCATAGGAGTTATGGGGATGTTCCTTTTCCGGAGCTGGCGATAAAGTTTGAAAAGTTATTGCAGATTTCCGATATTGAGCTTTCTTCCGTCAAGGAGCACTTACGCGCGACATTTTGACGGGCAAGGGTTTAGTTGCTGATGTTTGCCAACTAAAGCTTGTCTAAGTAGCTTGAAGTTGTTTTAAAGGGCCCCATGGATAAGCCTTTTGGACAGCATCCGCTGGCGGGACGTTTTACGGATTTACGCCCAGAACACGTCTTTGGCGTTGTTGAGTCGCATACGAATCGGTGTACCGGGCGCTTTTTGGTTTTGAACAGCTATGAAAACCGGGTTTTTAGGCTTGAGCTTGAAGACGGCACATTTGTGGTTGCAAAATTTTATCGTCCAGGACGTTGGGCAGAAGAAACAATCCAGGCAGAGCATGATTTCTTAAACGATTTGGTCGAGGCGGAAATTCCCGTTGTTGCTCCCTTAAAACTCAACGATGGCGGCACGATTGATGTGGTTGATGGGATTTCATTTGCAATCTTTCCGAGCTTTGGTGGTCGGGCACCCGAAGAACTTGAAAAAGAGAAGCTTGAGATCCTGGGCCGATATCTCGCCCGCATACACAATGTTGGCGGGAGCAGGAGTGAGTCGCGGAGAGTAAAGCTGACTCCGGAAAGTTACGGCCAGGCGAATCTTGATTTTCTTTTAGAGCACAACTTTATTCCTGATTCCTTAGCTGAAAACTACAAGATCACAGTGGAGAGTTTGCTGAGTCATATGCAGCCTCATTTTTTGGACATTGAGACTTTGCGTGTGCATGGGGATTGTCATCTGGGAAATCTGTTGTGGAACCCGTCGGGGCCAACCTTTCTCGATTTTGACGATATGGTTGTAGGCCCGGCAGTACAGGATATTTGGATGCTGGTGCCAAGCTATGACCAATATGGTCAGCAGGATCGGGAAGTGTTGCTGGATGCTTACCAGACCTTTAGAGATTTTGACCGCCGGGAATTGCGACTCATCGAGCCTTTGCGTGCATTGCGGTTTTTACACTACAGCGCTTGGATTGCCCGTCGTTGGGACGACCCTATTTTTAAGGAAACATTCACATATTTTGGGACAGAGCAGTATTGGCAAAAGGAAATTCAAGACCTTCGGGAGCAACTGGCGCGTATGATGCATGAACTCTAAAACGGGTAGGGGATTTGTGGTTGCGAATACAGGGAATAGACAATAGGTTTGAGATGATGTTGGGTTTAAGGTTTCTATTACCGCTGATTTTATTGACTTCGTCAGCCACCGGTTTTGCTGCTTCTGATTTTGCGGTGGGGCAGGAGTGTGAACTCAAAAAAAATCTGGTGGGTCGAAATAAAGCACAATTAAAAAAAACAAAGACGAAAAAACTGACGGCTGGTCAGGTTGTCAAAATAGACATCATTAAGCCCAAATGGAGCCGGGTGTTTCTGGGTGACAAGTCATATTTCATCCTTTCAAAGGTTTTGCGTCGCAATTGTAAGCAAGTTGTCGGAAAAGATAAGGCAGACAGCACTGCGAGCGCGGAAAAGTCTGGTGCAAAAGTCTGTACGCTGAAGGCGCCATTAAAAGTCCGTTCGAAGCCCCGTCTAAAACGGGTCAAGGTTGTAGAATTGGCTCTTGGAACTGAGCTTAGTGTAGCGAAGCGCCTAAAAAAATGGACTCAGGTTCGGGTAGAAGCAAACGGTTCGGGGAAATGGTGGGTCAAGCCGGGAACTTTAGAGAAAACCTGTATTGAGGGAAGGAAAACGGAAGTGGTGGCGTTTCCGGGAGGGGAAGAGACTAAGACAGAGGCGGCGGTGCTGGACTCTGCAACTGCGCAAGACTCGTCCGCATTAGCTTCCGAACAAGCAGAAAGAATAGAGGCTAGTGATACGGCACTGCAAGCGAGCACTTCGGTTGCAAATGAGCCAAGCTCCCCAGCTCCTGCTGCCCAGCCAAGAGGGGAAGCCTCGCTTAGTCAAGCGCAGGTCCCTGAACCCACTGCATCGACGTCGACTTCAGATCCAGCGCTGACATCGACACCTTCTTCACTTCCAGCTCTTGCACCAGAATCAGCCCCGGTTCCCACACCTCAGCAGCCGATGCAGGTTGTTCCGGTTCAGGCTCCGCCGACCACAGTTTCACCGACAACTCCTCAGGCGCAAGCACTCGATGCATTGGCTGAGTCGCAAGCGGCTCCGGCTGCACCAGTGATGCAAGAAGAGAGTGTTCCTGCAAAGCAACCGGTTGTCTCCGCGACACCGGAGCAGAGCCCGGCCAAGAAAAAACGTTCGCGGCGTGACTATTATATTGATTTCGCTTTAGGTGCAGGGCTCTCTGATTTGCATGCCAGTGCCTTGGGGGGATTGGCTGGAAATGCGCGGGCAGGTTTTGGACTGATCATTGCTGACCGTTTGCGCCTTGGCACGAGCGCCAATGCTCTTGGACAATTCAACGCCTGGCAGAATAATGACTTGGTTTTTGCGAATCGCCTGGCTGGCTATCTCGAGCTAGGTATCTTGCCTCAGTATAATAAGAATTGGCACATCCATCTTGGTGCAGGTTATGCCGCAGGCATAAAAGTTCGGAGAGAAGATGATAGGGTGAGTGGTCAAGATATTCTTAGGCTTAAAGGTTTTGTCTATCTGGGACCGGCATGGACCGCTGGATTCACTTATGACTTAATCAATTTTAGTTCGTTAGATCTTACAGTGACATTCAACTATACCGGCGCTAATTTGCAATATTATCGCATCATTCACTCAGGCATCACGCTGTTTGGGCTATCCTGGATGTAAAAAGCTTATAAACCACATTGCGGGTTTTCCTCTTCAATATTAAACTACCAAGTAGACGCTATGGTTATTGATAATCACACTGGAAGCCTTGCGGCCTTGCGCACTCATGCATCGCAATTTAGGGCTGCTGCTGAAAAGATTGCTAGTTTGAGTCAGGACACTTCGGCAAAAGCGTCGGCACTTAAGACTGAAACAAGTGGTGCTATGGTGAGGCCATGGCAGGAGCGCATACCTCTAGTGTTTCGGGAAGGCCAATCTCATTTGTCATTGGCCCATCATATGGTGAAACAAAAAGGCGCGCAGCGCGCCTATGAGGCACAGTTGCTGCTGATTAAAAGCGAGGATGAAAATACGCGAGAGATCTTAAATATTGCGGTTTAATTTGCTTAAGCTTGCGCGTCCATGAGCTTGAGTTTGTTCTTCGCCATGCGACCAATTTTCTTGCGTCCACCTTTTTGCACCACGATTCCCAGAAGGTCTTCGCCATAAGGATGGCCGGTTTCAGCGAAATGAAAGCCGACATAATAGCTTGCATCTAAGTCGACGGAGCGGTCTTTTTTCAGTGCATCGGGAACTTTAAATCCCCGATTTGCCAACCGGCCGAGGATCTGCAGTGCCTCGTCATTTTGACGGGCTCTTGGGTGCGTGTCTTTGGCACTCTGTCGGAGGAGCAAAGAAGCCAGTTCGTACCAATCTTCGTTGCCCGAGGGTTCACCGCGACACACTATTTTTTGTACCACAGAGGCTTTTTCATATTTGCGGGTTCGTTTAAGGTTTTGCACCAGATCCCGAAGAGCCTTTTGGGTTTGTTTTGAGTTTGCGTTCCGTGCAATTTCAAGAGCCGCTTCCCATCCCCGCTCTTGCTGTGTAATTTTGCTCTTAACGGAGTCGAGCAATTTCTTTCGGGCACCAGCACTGATGTCCGTAGCATTTGGGCGTAAAATCTTTTGCACACGCCATGCCCGGTCTGCCACATCTATCTTGGGCAATGCGGCTGCAAGCAGGGGGACCGCCTCACTATCACCCTCGAGGGCTGATGCTGCCAATTCAGCTCTTTGGCCGTCTCGTTTAGCAATAACGCTGATGAGGGCTTTACGAGCGTCAGGAGTTTTCTGTGCACTTAGTTGATAAATTGCTAAGCGCGCTCGTTCAAACTCCGGGTGATGGGCGAGTTCTTCAAAATGTGGGGATATTCGGCTCGGACATTTCATGTTGCCTAAAGCAAAGAGTGCGGCTTGGGCCAAATGAGAATCGTCACTTTTGGCGACTTTGATGAGGCAGTTCAGGATTTTAGCATCAGGCGTTTGTTGCGCAAGGATAGTGCGCAAAGCCACGAGAGCCTCAAGTCTTAAGTTGCTTACGGTCTTTTTTCCGTTGACCAGAGTCAAAAGCAGGGGCAGGGCCTTTTTGTCTTCGAGGTAGCCAAGAAGCTTTACCCCAGCAATCATTCGCTCAGGAGATTGTTGAATTGTTTTCTTGCCGATAAAGTTGACGACTTGCGTTGCATACTTTGCTCGAAGTTTTTTGTCTGCGGATTTTATTTTTGGACGAATGCCGAGGACAAGCTGATTGAGATTACGTTCATCCTCGTCTCTGATGCTTTCAAGGATTGCAGAGAATGCTTCTTTACCACCAACTTGGGCGAGAACTTTGTCGAGCATCCTTTTTTGCAGGGGTGTGGCATCTTCCAGCGCGGTTTTTACTTTCGGAATAACCTTTTCACCCAGATGTATAATGGCCTCAAGGGCCGACGCTGCAAGGATCTCATTCTTTGCAGAGAGAAAAGGTAGGAAGTCGTTGAAGTTGTTGAGTGTACCTACTTTAACCAGTGCGCTGAGCGCCGCTTTTTGTTGGTTAATTTCTCCACTCTCCAATAGCTTTTTTAGGCCTTTTTGCACCTGCGGCCCTTTGATACCAACTTCGCCAATCACCATTGTTGCGGCGATGCGCATTTCAATGTTTTCATGCTCAAGGAGCTTTCCTATCTTTTTATTCGACTCACTCATTCTGTCCTTCTTATTGCAGTCAGCGCTGTGCTGTTCTCTGAGAAGTTATCTTGTGTGTAATTCAAACTCGATATCAAAATCATCAAGGATGGCTCGGTTGCCAAGGTTGTCAAAGAAAGTGCCACTGCCATACCGAATGCCCCATTTTGTGCGATCAATAACAACCATTCCCTTGGCTTGGTATCCGTTGCCATTGGGGGTGACACTCAATGTAAATTGAATTGGATGAGTCTGGTCGAGAATCGTCATATCAGCCGATATATTATACTTGCCCTCAGAGCTTTTAGTGGCTGTTTTAATATTTAAAGAAGATTCAGGGAACTTGTCGGTTTTAAAAAAATCATCATTCTTAAGATGTTTAATGAATTTTTTGTTGGATTTCGGCCTTTTGATGTCATCACAGGTTATCGATGTCATATCGATAACTATTTTACCGCCGGTTAGCCCGCTTTCATCAATGATCACATCACCGGTTTTCACTTTAATTTTTCCATAATGCTTTTCTGTAATCTTTTTTCCGGTCCATTTAATCTGGCTTTTTTGCGTATCAATGGAGAAGGTTTTGCCTTGAGCGTTAGGTGCAAAAGTTAAGCCCAGTGTTAAAGCAAAGCTAAGTGCATAGGTCAGAATATTAAAGCGCATGTAGATACTTCCTTTCCGGTGTCTATTGGGCTAGCTAGATAAGATAAAGCAGGGGAGGAAATCAAGAGGATGAGTGTTGCAGGAAAAAATGCCCTAATATCAGGGGCTACATCGGGAATAGGCAAGGAAACGGCGCTTGCTTTGGCTGATATGGGCGCAAACGTTTGTCTTATTGGGCGAGATCAGTCAAAAACAGAAAATCTCTGTGAGCTTATTTCTCAGCGCTCGTCGGATGCAACGGTTGATTATCTGCTGGCAGATCTTTCTTCTCAGGTAGCCATTCGCGAACTGGCTGCTCAGTATCAGGCCAAGCATGGGGCTTTAGATATTTTGGTAAATAATGCGGGGGCTCTTTTTGCTAAGCGTGTAGAGAGCGTCGATGGGTTTGAATATACCTGGGCCTTAAATCATCTAAACTACTTTTTGCTGACAACACTTCTTAAAGAGAACTTGGTCGCGGCGCCGGAGGCAAGGGTTATCAATGTCGCATCCGCAGCACATATGCGGGGACGGATGCATTGGGATGATTTGCAGCTGGAAAGAGACTATTCTTTTGGTGGTTGGACCGCATATTGTCAGTCAAAATTGGCGAACATTCTTTTTACTCGTGAACTTTCCCGGCGTTTCGAAGGAACATCCGTTAAAACGAATTGTGTACACCCGGGGTTTGTAAACACGGGCTTTGCAAAGAATAATGGTTCTACTTGGCGGGCGATGATGTGGCTCTCCAGACCATTTCAACGCAACGTTGGCAATGGTGCGGATACGGTTATTTGGGCTGCAAGTTCAGTCGAAGCAAAAGAGTATAGCGGCGAGTACTTCAGCAACCGAAAGGTGAGGCGCCCAACAAAGTCTGCGCGGAATGCACAGGATGCAGAACGACTCTGGTCTTTAAGTGAAGAGATGACCGGTACAAGTGGTTCCTGGAAGAACTAAAATTCAAATTCACGCAGTATGAGCATGGCACCCCATAGCTTTCCTTGTCGGTGACGCTCTACAAGGTTGATGCCACCTATACCGAAGATGGTTATTCCAGGAAATCCCCACAGCGTTTCCAGTGGACGAAAGATAAAAGCGCCACCGATTCGATGGCGTGCAATATTAGTCGAGTAAGCCCAGGTGAATTGATGCAGGAGTCCCAGCCAAAGGCGTTGATTGGTCTGTTTCTCCTGCCAAACTTTATAAAAAACCCAGGGCGTATTGTTCAATGTAAAATCGGGTTCACCGCGTCGGATAAGGGTATGATAGGATACATCATACCAATAACTTCTCTTGCCGGGGATTAACCAGCCACGTAGATTAAGTTCATTAACGAATGCCCAACGTTTGGTTTCGTATAGCCAGGTTGGTCGAATCCGCAATGCGTGGCCAAAGGCGAGCTCTTCTTCGCCGGATCTGGATTCTAAGGTGTTCATATCAAATGGTTCCGTGCTGGTTTCAAATGCCAGGCCAATGCCGCGACCTTTAAAGAGTGCTGGCCAAAACCAAGTTTCATATTGCAGGCGTGTTTTAAAATATTGGCTCCAGGCCCGGCTCAGGTATATCTCTGATTTGAGATAGCGGGAGCCAAAGATGCCCGCGCCCCAGCGCCAGTAATCATCTTGCGAGTGGTTTATGCGTTTCTGGTAAAGGCCAACTTTAAGAGCGAGACCACTAAGATCGGGCAGGAGACCGCCGGCAAAATAGATTTGCCAAGGCATGAGTTTTTGCGTTTCGGAGGAGGAGCTATGTTCCACGGCAGGCTGAGCTGGACTGGTTGCTTTGTCTGACTCCAAGGTGCTGTGTAGGCAGAGAAAAAGGCAAAGCTGCAACCAAGACATACTTTCTTCTAGCTCAATCAGCCCGCAATTCCCAGAAGGGCTTGATCTGAAAGCAAAATTTTATTCCTGTGGATGCTTGCTCCAACCCCATACACTTGCTTATAAGGCGCACAATCTTAAGATAAAGTGAGGCTTCCTTGAACCAGATTGCCAACGCGGGTTTACCGCTGGAAATGCCAGAGACTGATATTAGCGCGGGGGAATCCAGCTTGAGTGAGTTTTGTCGCCGACATATTGGTCCGGATACTTCCGAGGTTCAAGCCATGCTTGAATTCTTAGACTTTGATTCGCTAGAGAGCCTAAGTGAAACCGCTATTCCTAAGCATATTCAAACCCAGAAAGCGTTTGACCTTGGTCCAGGAGCTGAGGAATTCGCAGAGTTGGAGGCTTTGAAGGCAATTGCGGAACAAAATGTTGTCAAACGCTCCTGCATTGGCGCAGGTTACTCCGGCACCATTACCCCTGCGGTTATTCAGCGTAATATTTTAGAGAACCCGGG
>CAXGWX010000103.1:0-11035 GCA_964013445.1 uncultured Bdellovibrionales bacterium
CCGGACGGTTGTGGTCCATGACACTGGCCCAAATGCAGCCGATCTTGCAGGTTCAGATTTTGAAGCGCGCACTGTTATAGTATAAAAGTTGCAGTTTGACAGAAGCGGTAAAAAGACATCTCGATTGTGAGAAAAGTATTCTCAAGAGTTGCGGATGATTGAGAATTAACGGTTTGCCTTCTTTATACGCCCAGAAGAAAAGGATTAGCTTTGACGATTAAAGCATTGGTTTTGAGTTTTGTTTTGGCTTTTCTTTTCTTAAGTCTTCTTGAATAACATACGAAAATGAGCACGCAGACATCCGGCGATATAGTCGTTGTATCAATCAATGGTCTTGGCGATCAGATCCTCACCTGGCCGACCATGCGGGCGCTTCACCAGATTTATCCGAACCGACTTAAATTGGTTTTGGGGGTGGGTATGCGCTTTATGTTTTGCCGGGATGTGCCATTACAAGGGCAAGTGCGTGCTTTATACCAGGATCGAGAGGCGTTGACTTTTGATGTCGACAAGGTCGCTACGGCCATTGGCCCATGTGATACCATTATTCATTTAGGTCAGTGGCTGAGTGATTCTTTATGGGATGTGATCTGTGCGACAAACCCTCGGCGCAGCGTTGGGCTTGAACCTGCATTTAGCGACTATGTAAAGGTGCCTAATGATGTGCACATGTTTGAGCGCATCTTCGCCTTAGCTCAACATTTAGGCCCGGACCTTATCTTCGACGACTTTTGTGCGCCACCGATGTTTTCGACGCCGGCAGAAAATTTGGCACAACGACTTATAGAGGAGACCATCAACAAGTACGAAAAAGTTCTTTTTGTGCACCCCGAAACACACTCAAGTAAACGATGGAGTGCAGAATATTTCGATGCGGTGCTTTCTGCATTTCTGGAATGTTGTCCTGAATACAGGGTTGTGGTGTGCACTCGTGATGCCTATGCCTTGCGGGGACATCCAAGAGTTCATCATCTGCACCCCCATCTTGAGGTGGCGATGTCCTTGGTGGGACTCGCCGATTGT
Source organism: uncultured Bdellovibrionales bacterium (assembly GCA_964013445.1). Taxonomy (GTDB): domain Bacteria; phylum Myxococcota; class XYA12-FULL-58-9; order XYA12-FULL-58-9; family JASMKV01; genus JASMKV01. Next base: position 1,024 of record CAXGWX010000103.1, read on the forward strand.
TTTCTTGGTGTTGATTCGTGTTTTTTACATGCAGCAGATCTTTACCGCATACCAGGTGTCGCCCTCTTTGGAAGCACTCGAAGTGCGCATTGGGGATTTAGGCTGGCGCAGCCTTCTGTGAATATCGATGGTGATGGTGATATGTCGAACATTAAGCCGGAAGAAGTTTTGTCGGCTCTGCTTAAAGTTGCGCCCCGGGCCTGAATAGAGTTTTAGAGATAGGGCATGATGGTTTGTTTTAAGATGCTGCTCTGTTGCTGCCATGACCAGTCTTGCAGCATGCGATGGGCCTTTTGTCCAAGAGCCCATGCCGCATCCCGATCCTGATAGACTTTTTCCAGGGCCTCAATCATTTCATCGACCGAGCTTTCACCCCAACCCTCTGTGCCCATCTCCCCATAGTTGACGGGCCCTTGTGTTTTTAAGCCGAACACACATTCAGGCTTGGCCAGATCGAGATGACCAGTGTTTTCTGAAAGAATAACAGGAACTCCAGAGGCCATACATTCCATCGCGACCAGATTGGTGCCGCCCTCGGCACGGTTTGGGAACAGGGCAACATCAATGTTGCGCATGACTTCTCCCATTTCTCGATTGGGAATGCGCCCGATATCAACAATCTGTTCTCCTGGGATACCATTGGCTTCGGCCCAGGCCTCGACGTTTAGGGTTTGGTCATTTTTAAAACGTAAGGCGGCTATCTCCGGGTTGGTTTCCAGGCTGCGTCCCAAATGGGGCCAAGGACTTTGCCAGGCAGTCACGAGTTGGGCGTCTGCATGACGTTGGGCAAAGTGTCGAAAGGCCAGCAGCACAAGGTCTTGTCCTTTACGGTATTCGAGTTTTCCTCCGGAAAAAATGCGGAAGTGCTTTCTTTTTTGTTCTTGTTTGGACCTTGGATAAAAAATCTTTGTGTCGACACCTTGAAAAACAGTTTGAACGGGGGCTTGCTGAGATGATTCGAGCAAGCTCTGATTCCAGGTACTGCCAGCGATCAGAAGCGGCCAGCGTTTCGCGCGTTCAAGAGCAGCGGCATTCAGCTTGGTGTTTTCAAGAAAAACCACGCCCAATTCCTGATGCTCTGGAAGTCGAAGCTTCTCTGCATCCTTTTGTGCAAAGACGAGTTGGTTGCCTAAGGCCTGGAGCAAAAGAGTTTTGTGTGGCAGGGAGCTTGTGGTTTTCTTAGAGCATCTTTCTTGCAAATCTTTAGAGTGGCTAATGATGGTTAGAAGCTTTTGGGTTTCTTTGGGGGTTAGCTTGAGCTGACTTTTCTCAATCCCATAAGGGAAGAGTGGTAAGATGTCTGGATCATTTGCCCATTGTAGAGCGAGGTTAAGCCCGTAAACACCCCAGCCATGAAAGCTGGACATTGGCCACGTACAGATCAGGTTCTTTTGGGGGCCTGAACCCGGGACGGCTGGAGCTTGTTCATTTGCGAGCATGCCTTATGGTATAGTCTCTCAATCCAAAATCCTACCAGCAGAAACTAAAATCTTTTGCATTGCAACTGCCAGTGGCGCGCACCAGGTTTCCGTATTGACCCGTACGGTTCGCACACTTCGCTCCTGTACCCCAGGGAGACAAGCCGTTATTGACGGCTCCCACTCTACCATATATCACTCCAATGGCCGTGTTTTGATTCCCGAGGTTTTGGCAAAGTTCGGGAGGATGAAAGAGTAAAAGTGATACGGCAAGCTTGTACATAAGAATTGAAAGTAAAGGCCTCTCAGAAAAAGATGATCGCTTCAACTCATTCCGATCGCATTGCAATTTCAGCTCTGTCTTTACTCTTTCTGCTGATGTGTTTCTTGACCTGGAATACATACGGAAGCCTGCTGATTGATAGCTTTCATGACATCTGGTTTCCTCAACAACTCCTGGAGGGGGATAGCCTTTACAGAGACTTGCACTATCAATATGGCCCATTGCCGCCTTATTTGCTCACTCTGATATTCTATTTTACAGGCATTAGTTTCACCGTGCTTTCCTGCGTCGGGATGTGCATTGCGCTTATTTGTGCGGCTTTTATATACGCTTTGTGCCGAAAATTCACGAGCCCCTTAGGTGCTGCTGCAGCTGTCTTAACTTTTATGATGCATAGCGTATTCTGTCGCTACGGTCCTGCAGATATCGATATCTTTAATTTTATTCGCCCATACAGTATCGCATCGACGCTTTATATTCTCGCGGCACTGGGCGCCCTCTATTTTCTGGTACAGGATGTTTTCAACCCGAATAAAAAATTCTATACATTACATACTTTTTTTCTTGTTTTAGCGTTTCTTTGTCGACCTGTTATGGCTCTTACGCTCGGGCTGGTCTTCCTGGTGTTTAATTTCTTTTTCTTAAAACAACGTAAAACACTTGCATTGGCCGCTCCGCTGCTGATTACGGCGCTGGTTTATGGGCTCTACCTGGGCTTAACCAGGAGTAGTGACCCCTTTTTAGAGTATACTTTCTTCTTTGCCTTTTTGAGTAAAAACAGTGCCTTTAACAGTGGCATGATGGGCTTAAACGATTGGCCCCAGCACATCCGTTTAACATTTATTATTGTCGCTGCCCACGTACTGGTGATCGCGCCCATTCTGTTTCTTTGTAAGAAACAAGGGGCCTGGTCACGGCAAAGACGAGTTGCACTGGGTGCCTTGTTTGCTCTCATGGCTCTTGGCGCATTTGTCTTTTTGTGGCGCCGGGAGAATCCGCTGCATGGCAATTGGCTTTATCAGTATCAAGCCATCTTGGTGTGTCATGTTGCCGGTTTGCTCTGCTTTTTTAAGAAGGCATTTTTTGAAAAGGACCGGCGTAGCATTGCTTTGCTGGCCTTTGTCTTGATCTCTATGACCGCTTCTTTGCGTATGCTGCTGCACCCTGTGCCATACGTTTATGGCTTTTTCCTTTTGGTCCCTTCTTTTGCGCTCTATATCATATGCCTGTTCGAATTTGTGCCTCGACAGTTTTTCTCTGAAAATGAAATCAAAGAAAAAACACAATATCAAATCGCTCTCTTTATATGCATTCTCTGTGTTGGTCTGGCCCAAATCCAACCCTATGCCCATTACCAAAAGATGCGCACTTTTACGCTGAACACTCCGGTGGGTGAAATTATTCTGCCTGAGACCAGCACCACCCACCAATTTTCGATTGCTGCAGAGTATATCAAAAACCATACGCCGAAAGACAGCACGCTGCTGGTTATTCCGGAGGGAATAGGGCTTAATGTTTTGTCCGAAAGGACCAATCCTTTCAGTTTTTCCCACCTTCTGCCTCCGGATATAGATTTATTTGGTGATCGTTTTATTATTGATGCTATCGCGCAAGAAGACCTCGATTATATTGCCATCATGCATCGGCCAACACCGGAATACGGGGTGCCAACTTTTGGTATCGATTATGCGCAAAACTTAGCTCTTTGGTTGCGGGAACATTTTACGCCGATAGAAGTTTTTGGACATATACCTTTTCAAGGGCAGGGGTTTGGTATTATGCTCGCGAAAAAGAATCGAACGAAATAATGACTGTTTGCCTCTGTTTACTCACCTATAACGAATTGGTTGGCTCTAAAGAAGATGTGCCGCAAATCGAGCGCGATGCATTTGACCAGATTATTGCGATTGATGGTGGCAGCACGGACGGGACCGTTGAATACCTCAAAGAGCAAAACATCCCGGTCTATAAGCAACCGATTCCATCCTTGAATGCGGCCTGCCATTTTGCTGTTGAGCAATGTAAAACAGACGCCATTATTTTCTTCCACCCTAAGGGAACCATTCCTGTTGCTGATACTCTCAAGTTCCGACCTCTTTTTGATGAGGGCTATGCATTTATTGTTGCCAGCAGAATGACGAAGCATTCCACCAATGAGGAAGACAGCTCGTGGTGGCGTCCGAGAAAATGGTTTACTATGGGACTTGGGTTGGGCGACAGCATTGTTTTCCGTAAAGATGGTAATAAGGTTTTAGATGTCTTGCATGGTTTTCGTGGTGTGACCGTCGAGGCTTTCAAGGCGATGCAGATAAAGGCGAAGGGCGTAACAGTCGATCAAGAAATGACGATCAGGTCTTATCAGCTGAGCTTAAAACGTATTGAGTTCCCAACACATGAAAAGCCGCGACTTGCGGGGGAAACCCATTTCCCCGCTCTGCCAACCGGTTGGAAGCACATTTGTCACTTTGCCAAAGAAACGATTCAGCAATTCTCATCCGGCTCAAAGCAAGAGCGATAGATCTCGTAAGATTTCATTGCTTCTGGTGGCAACACAGCCTGCCAGTTTTCAAGAAGGTCTATTGTTTTATGATACCCGAGTAATTCATCGTCGAGGTTTTTGACGAGGTTCTGAGGGTTTCTGTCCTGATAAACACTCGCCGCATTATAAACGACACAACCAGAGAAAACGCTCTGTAAAATATAGCTGCCCCAAATGTCATCCATGCGGCCAACAAAGGGCAAGACCATATAATAGGGCAAAGCTTTGCGGCTTATGAATGTGTTTTGGCTATTAAAGGGTGAAACTTGCGTTGAACAGAAGGGTTCAACCGAATCAAACTTAACTTCAGGAGAGTAGGCAATACGAGCAATGGCATCCACATCAGGGTCGCCGTCCCATAAATCGGCTTGCACAAGAAACCGCCTTTTTTGTTTGCCATGTTGCTCAATCTCGCAGCGGTTCTCTAAATGCTGAAGGGGGTAGCCTCGATGCCATAATGTAGAATGGTTGGTGACGCTTAAGGGGTCAAAAACCCCTGCCTGCGATGAATATGCAGCAACTTCAATCTCGCGTTCCAGGAGCAGATTTTCCCCCCAGTGGTCATAGGGTATGTTGTCATCATCGACGGTTGCGACAATCTCTGCCCCAAGACGATAGGCTTCCACAAAACCAATATTACGACGCTGGATCTTATTCCAGCCGATCGACGCACTTAAGTCGGGATACTTTGAGTTCTGCTCTTCAGGATGCAGATAGATGCAATTGAGCGCAGCGTATTCTGCATGTGGTGTTTTTTGGTCGCCAACAACAATAAGTTTCCAATCTGATTTTTCCGCATAAAGTTTAAGTGCCTTTGTCGGCGGATTAATTGTTGTTGTCACGATAAACCGAGTCATTGGTTGTTCCTCAGGCCAAACTGTATGGGGCCTTGTTATAAGTCACGAGTCTTGCGTGCGACCCTACAACTTGCTGATTTTAGTTCTGATGTCAATAAAGTGGGCCTTGAATGAAGGGTGTTTCGCATGTCGGTTATGGGGCATGCTTTTATTCAGCCGAGGCAATGGATTCAGCGGCGTAAACCGTTTGTTCGCCCTCGATCCCTTTTAGGGAAAATTCACCGACGGCGCGCAGGGGATGGCTGGTGAGTTTAGCGAAGTCCTGGGACACCAGGCATTGCTCGCCAGCTCCGCTTGTTAAGGATTCGATCCGTGAGGTGAGATTCACCGCCGGGCCCAGGACCGTAAAGTCCAGTCGGGATGGGGAACCGATATTGCCATAGAGTACTTCACCAAAATGCAGACCGCAGCCAAAGCGGATTCGCAGATCCGGCTTTGCTTCATTATGGGTGATAAGATTGGCACATAACTTTTCTATTGCCCGCATCGCCCGGTCACAGGTTTCGCCCGCGTTGTTTTCGTCTGCAAAAATAAAGAGAATACCGTCACCCATAAATTTGAGGATTTCTCCGCCTTCATCGTAAACCGCCGCGTAGACATTCTCGAAGAAGGCGCCAAGTAGATCCAGGAGAGTGGTTATGGGTAGATGCTCCGAGGCGGAGGTGAAGCCCCTTAGATCCGCAAAGCCAATTGCCGCCCGTGTGGATACCAGGTCGCCACGTTTGATCTGTCCTTGCAGGACCAGGGAGGCGGGCTCCTGCCCAATATAGGCACTCAAGACCTCACGAAATTGTATACGCTCAACTTTATAGGCCACCGAGAGGGAGAGCAGAGGCAGGAACTTATGAAAGGCGGCTAAAAACTCTGGTGGAAAGCCCCCTTCCCGACGGGTGGCCAGACTGATGGCAACTGTTGCTTTTTGCCCGGTTGCTAAGGGGAAAACAACATAATCGGATATGCCGCGCTGGACCAGGTCATCGAGGATAGCAAAGGGAACCGGATTCTTTACGGTCTCTTCGAGGGAAACCCGGATAATATCGTTGGCTTCAATGGCCATATAAAACGGACTTTTAATGTACATCTCCTCGTCCGTATGTCCATGCAATAGAGGATAGATATCCTGCACCCCATCGATTCGTTTGCTGGTCTCCTGTCCGAGTATGGAGGATGTGGTTTTGGTGGGAATTTCTTCAATCTCAAGGGGGCGCCAGCGAAACACCAGCATATCGAGCTGCGGGTGAGGCGTACGGATGCAGGCGCTGGCCAGGCCTATTTCAAGACCCAGCCGGTTTAACTCCCCGATTAAAGTGTAGAGAAGTTCCTCCGGTTCTTCCCGCAAGCGGTCGATATCCTGGCCCCACTCGTGCAGAGCTTGGCTGTAGTCGTTAACCTTTTCTGCCGACCCAGGCTCTGTTGCGATTAAATGCTCAGGTTTGACCTTATACCTTGTCATCGCTTGCTTCTATCACCAGTGCGGCCGTAAGTGTAGCCCGATGCTTCCATAGGGAAGAACAGAGCACTTCTGGTTACGCTCTTGAGTCAAGGCCATCAAAAGCAGGTTTTGGCCCTAAAGCATGAACGATCGAGTTGTATGCCTTTTGCAGCAACCTTGATTCTTAAAGGGCGATAATGCCGGCAGGTTCGGCGCCGCCCGGCGTGGGACCAAGGATATAGAGGTTGCCCCACCTGAATGGAGAAAGTGGATGCCTAACCTTATTAATCAAGATCTTGTCAACAGACTAACTAACCGAATTTACAACACTTTAATGGCAGCCGATGGGAATGGGGATGGCTATATAAGTGGTACTGAGCGCGTCGCATTGCCCGCAGATGTTAGGCCTCTGGCAGACTCAACCGCCAATACCTACTTTGCCGGTGGAGCCATGCCCATTGATGCCTACACCCAGGCCTATCATTCATATGTTCAGAATGCTGTGGCCAATGCGGATGGGGATGGGGATGGTAAGATTTCCTCAACCGAGGCGCAGCAGCTGCCGGGCTCGGTTTATGCCTCGGTGGTTGCGCTGCAGACGGCGGCCAGCGACTCCCAGACGAATTCTTTAGACAGCCTTTATCAGCAATACAGTGCTTCGGGTTGGAACGATGAAAAAATTATGGATTTTATTAATCAGGCTTACCAGCAAGGGAGTCTGAATGTGTATACGAGTAAAGTATGGCAGGCCGTGCTTAATCCATATTTACCTAACGACGGTCATACGGGGGACCGGTTTTTTGAGGCCCTCGCCTGGTATACGGATAAGACTGTACTAAATTCGGGTGATGGGGCTTTAACCTTAAGTGAGTTGCGTTATGCAAAAAACAAACAAGCTGAGAAGTATTTCTCTTTGATTGGCAGTGCTAACAGTACGGACGAGCGTCGTCAGACCTGGAAGCACATTCAGAAGCTAAGTTTGCTGGAAAGAGAAATCCAGGCGCAGGGGGAAACATACTATCCCTACGATGCTGCGAAGATGATGCAGGTTAACCATAACAATGCGTGGAATGCGGCACATACGATTGAGTCCGCGGCTGAGTTTGATGCTAAAGTTAGACAAGCTTCCTATGATAAGCCGGTTTTGGTCAAATATGGCCTGACCTACTGTATGCATTGTCTGCTTCTGGAGCAGCTTGATTCGGTTCATGCGGTGGCAGACAAATATGGCGACGATCTGGATGTCTATAAGGTTTGGTGGAATCCAAACGATCCGGCCATGGCTGAAATCTCTAATTTGACGACCAACGAAGGCGTCACTTCTTCACCCTATTTTATGCTTTATAAAGATGGCCAGGTTGTTCGTGAAGGCTATGCTTTTCCCGATGAGAATGGTGACGGGGTAGAGCATCTGGTGCAAGGGGTTCTGTAAGCAGGCGTCTTCAGGACTTTCATCATCTCTTAGGGTAAGCGGTTACTAAAGTTCAGGCGTATCTGAAGTGCTATAGGGATCGATGGCGGTGGCTTGTCCACTTGTAAGCCAGGAGCCAATCCATTCTTTAAGTTGTGTTTGGGCTTCAAGAGAAGCTGGTAGGTTGTCGTGTGTGGCGGGGATTACTTCTTCACCATCGGAGATGCGGTCGTACTGGAAATAGACGGCGCTTGTTCCTGAAGAATGGTTAGCGCTTAAGGGGCCAGGCGCAGTGGACAGGGCGCTGACATCTTCAGCGACGGGCTGCATATGGGTAAGGCCCATGGCGCGGGCTAGAGCGTGGCCGCAGGCAGCGGGCACGGTTTCATCAATAAGGGCCACGGGAAAAAGAATGTCCGGTGCCTCCCCTTCAAAGGGACGATTGTTCAATATTTTTGTGCCCCAAAAGGCTGGATCTGCCGCATCCACCAGGGTTTGGGCGACGGGCAGGAGCCTGTTGAGACTCGCGGCACCACCGGCCATGGATTCAATAAGCGGTCTGTAAGAATCCATATCGGCGCTCTCAATGGCAAAGTTGATCAGGTGTCCGCCACCCACCCAGAACACACCAGCCTGCAATCGGTTTGAGGTGGCCAGCAGCCCGGGACCAAGTAAGGCACCTAAACTGATGCCGACATAGGCCATCTGGGAAGTATCGAGATCGGCGGTGCCATCGCCATCGATGTCTGGATCCTGCACCAGCAGTTCTAAGAGTTGCAACCTGTCCAGATTCGTTTGCGTAAAGGAGCCTTGGATGGCCAGCCCGTCCATGGCCAGGTTTGACAGATCGATACCTAAAAAGGGCAAGGCAGGTATGGCGGCGCTGCCGGCGGTTGGGTGGTCGCCGTGATAGAGCGCATCGATGGCAACAACCGCAACATGAAGCTCGCTAAGCTGCGACATGAGCAGAGAAGAGCCGCCGCGGTTACCGCTCATATTGTGTCCATAGATGATGACCGGGTAGGGTCCCGGAGCGTCCTTGGGCAGGAGGGTCCGGACCTCGAGGGTCCAGGGTGTTTGGGTTTGAGCATTGAGGACTTGCCCCTCTGCTGCGCGAAAATCTGTGGCAACGAAAGTTCCATCGCAGCGGCGCCATGATGTTTCTTCAACGCAGCTGGAACGTTCTGCCCAAGCATACTCGGCATTTTTGGCGGCAGAAACCGCTTCTAAGATACCTTCATGATCGAGGTGGGTGGTCCAGATGGTCGCTGCTGAAATATTTTCGGCCTTGAGGCTGATTGTTTTAAGCAGCTCTTTGTAGCGCTTGCTTAAAGAATCGTTCGCCGAGCCATCGAGTAAGGTGCGCAGGTGCAGGCTTGGAGCAATGCAGCCGCCATCAGCGGCCTGAAGATCTCTGGTGAGCACAAGGGCATGCTGAGTGCCCGGTTGCAGCGGCGCCAAAGGTAGCACATGCAACTGACGGCCTTCATCCGCAAGTTTAATTTCGTAGGCCAGGCGGGTTGGTGGTGTGGTCGAAAGGTCGAGCAATTGTAGTGTATCACTTTCAAGAGAGCTTGTCGGCCCAGAGGGAAGTTCCGCCAGCGGCGCATCAAAGCTCAGCAGGATATAGCCTTGGGTGTGAAAGCCAGAGTTGTTTGCAAGATCTCTTGTGACGGTGGCGAAACTTTCGTCAAGATCACTGGCCCAGACTGAGTCTGCCAGAGAGATGCGCATCCCCGTAGGCGAATTATTGTCCGGGATGGTCCAAAAATCGTCAGGCCAGGTCTCAAGGACCGCCGATTCCAGAGGGTCATAAAGCTGGCTTGTTGTGCCTTCGCACCAATCGATGTCTTCATTGCTCCACAGGTTGCAGGAGAGCAGGGTAAAGAGGGTGATAAAAGCGGGGATTCTCATGCGGTAGTCTTCTGAGCTTCTATTTAGCCGAATAAAGGCGAAATGCAATGTGTTGGAGAGGGTTTCTAAGCATAGTGATATATTCGTATTATCGTTTTACAACGATGCATTCGATGTCTACTTGAATCCTATTGAAAAGGTGCCCTCTGATGCATAGG
>CAXGWX010000104.1:0-10860 GCA_964013445.1 uncultured Bdellovibrionales bacterium
GCACCTTCCCGAACGCCGCTGGTGCAGAGCGCATCTTCACAGATAAAGCCGGTTGGGCAATCGGAATCCGCATTACAAATTTTAGTACAGGTGCTGTTGCTCCCGCAAACATAGCCGGAAGGGCAGGCTTCATTGCTTTTACAACCTAAGGGGTCGCGCTTCTTGCAGCCACTGAAGGCAACGAGGGTAAGTGCAAACGTAACGATTAAAGCATGACGCATCATCTGTTCTCCTTTAAGTCACTAAACGGCCAGGTGGTGATAGAGCCTAGTCTAGCCGAACCCAGAGCAAAATGCATACAAAAAAAGCTGTATTATTTCAGCGCCTTGGCTTTAACTCGACCTAGAGACCGGAGTCTAAATAGGAGGCTTGGGGGATTTGCGGGCAATCCGCCTCACCGGCACAAGTCGTACAATCGTTGGTGGCCAGGCAAGGATGATCGGAGATCGTTTGCCCCTTATTGATAAGGTAGTGACCAATTTGATTGAAGCTAAATGTACTCGGGTCAAAAGCCACGGTGGAATCCGGCAGGTCCAAGGCGTGCTGACCACGGGATTTGAGCATGGGGATGCGTACCGCATGGATTCCCGTGTCTGTTTCTAATACGGCCCGCAAGGGCGGAAAGACCGGACACTCGCTGTCACAACTTGCCGGCGGGTTGTCCCCATCACATTCTGGGGAACGGGCAATTTTGCCCAGGCGAGGTGGGTCATCCCAGTGCAAACCATTGGATACATCATCGATATCGAAATTGATTCTGCGGTCATCATAGTAGCAGTCGCTGGTTTCGAAATATTTCAGCTTGTCCACTGACTCCATGACATGGGTATCAATGAGTAACTGGTTTTGTGATTTACCGTACCGCTCATCGATTTCTTTATAGCCAATGATGCCGGCTGCACGACCCAAGGCAACACCTGCAGAGACTGGTACTGTAAAATCACCGGCGGTAAGAACCAGGAGTAAATTCGTTGGGGTTTTGCCCTCGGGCATAATGTCGAGTGGATCTCGGTAGAAAGGTGCATAGTTAATTGGGTCACCGGGCTCGAGAATGATTTGGCCCAGTCCTAAAAGGCGTCGCAGACTTGGTGTATTACGACGATGGCCAAAGCCTTGCTGGACAGAGAGCAAGGGAGTTTCTTTGAGGAAGTCATCCCCTTGAAAGCCCTTCACATCATACTCAAAAGTTTCGATGGTTTTGTAAATGGTGCCATTGGGACGCTCAATGGTTACACGAACCGGATCGTATTTATCCGAAGCGAGGTGAATACGGAAGGTTCGATCCGCATGCACCTGAGCTTGATCCATCTCTCCCGACTTCAGGTTATAGAGCTTGATGATATCGCCAGGACGTAATTCATTGACGATTTCCCCGTCAACCATCTCTCCGATGGTGGCAAAGGCCAGCAGCTTGTGGGTGAAGACGTCGTTGACCAGCCATTTGAGGTTATACAGACATGGTGCATTGTTGTCACATTGCGACGCATCGCCTTTAGGTTCGGCGATAAGCATGGGCCCAAGCATAGGCATCAGTGCGGAATGGACCACATTGCCTAATTCGGTACGCATCCCCACTTCTAAAAGAGAACCGCCTGGCGCCATTGGTGCTGCGGCAACAACAGTGGGTTCAATCGTGGCCAGAATAGATGAATTGATTCCCCCCATGGAGGTGCCAAGGGCGTAATAGTCGACGTCGGTGCCACCAACGTCAATGAGGCCATCACCATCAAAGTCACCGGCGATATCATTGGCAATGCCATCACCATTCAGATCCAGAGACCAGGTTGTCACACCGTCAAAGGCTTGTAGGGTCCGCGCCGCCTGGACGTAGTCAACATTGGTTTGACGTACGATGTCGCGGGTATGAAAAGAGTCGTTGGTGAAAAAATCACCGCCGGGCTCGTAAATGCTGTCGTTGTTTAGATCTTTGGCTCGGTCTTTTTTGAGGGCGTTATAGAAGGGGATAAGGTCATCTCCTTCAAGTTGGGCGAGAAGTCCTTCGACAATAACATCGTAGGGACCGCCGATAGGTATTCCGTGACCGGGAGCATCGATGGCAAAGGTTGCAATGCCGAACTTGGCCAAGACACCTGCAAAGGCCAGGGCTTCCACCTTAAGTGAGGTGTGGCCGTGACAATAGAGGGCTACCGGAAAGGGCTTGCCATCTTTGGCGTATTCTTTTTTCGGAATGACCATAATAAAGCGCAGGCTGCTTTCGTCGGTTGTGGCGATGCCCTGCTCTGAATCAATGATGAAGGAGCCGCCGCCCGCATCGAGGAAATCAACGGAGCGATAGTCACCGGCCACCATATAATCGACTGCCCCATAGGTATCGACGAGTTCGCTGACACGATTGCTTTCGTAGTTGGCGATTTCAAGGTTCTCAAAGAGTACCCGGATTGCACCGACCAACTTCTCAGGCGTAAGGTGATAGGAGGTTACGCCGCTCGAGCTATTCATCTTTTCCAGACTCAATACCTCAGCCGGGTATTCCGCATTTAAGTATGCCATTGGGCCATAGCCGCGCAAACCTTCGCGAATTCGCACCAAGTCAGTGGTCACGCTTTGGGTGGTGAAAGTCCAGGCAAAGGCAACATCTTGTGCAGAGCGACCATAAGGGGTGAGTAAATTGCCTTCAAAGATAGGTTTGAGGGCCGCTTTTTGTTGCAAGTGGTGAACGTAGTCAAAAGGCGAGACAATACTTTTACCATCTTCGTTGACCAGGTCTTTAGTCAGTACGACCGCATAAGTGGTACGCTGCTCTAAAGGATAAATTGGTCGGAAGGTGAGGGTATTTGTTTCCTGCTCGTAGAAGGTAATGAGGTCATGATAGGTATGCCCGTCCGGTCCCCAGACATTGCCGCGGTCGAAAACACCATCGTTGTCACTGTCTTCATGGGCGTCAAGTTTGCCGTCGCCATCAATGTCTTCGCCTGCATCGAGCACGCCGTTTTGGTTCGTGTCTTCCCAGACGTCAAAAAATCCATCTCCATCAACATCTTCGTCTTCAACATCAAAAATGAGATTGCTTGAGGTCGACCGGGGGTCGTAATCAAACATATCCGTGTCTTCGAGGGTCATTGGGAAGTTACCGTTACCGAAATCTAAAACAGAAGCCTGACCGTAGGTTGGACTCTCAGGTGTGACGTTGATAAGCAGCACCATATCGTCGCTGAAGTTGGTGTCGCCGGTCTGCACCGCCGCAATGGCAGCAAGGTCGAGCTGGGCAATTTCCGGCTTTTCCGGATCCGGGGACTCGAACTGGACCCACATCGGTGCAGATGTGCCAAAGCCATCGAGATTAGCGAGCTTCGTCCGCAAATCCTGCTCGAAGACGGTGGGAGCAATCATGCTGGCGTTGATGCGCAAGCCCGTGGGCGATTTTCGATCCGGTCTCGTTCCTACATTGTTGGGAAAGGGTATTTCAGGAAGAGGTTCGGCAAAGGGGTCCCAGCTGATGTGTGGGCCACCATTATCGACAGTTTCCGCATAGCCGACCAAGGTGACTCCACCGGAATGACAAGCGCTAACCAGGCAGCCCAAGAGGGTGCCGATTATCATTTGTTTGACTGTTTTCATTTTGTTCTTCAACTTTCTGAGGGCATTAAAAGATGTGTACGCGTAAGGGTTTAAGGCAGGCTTTGTACTTCAAAGACGCCAGTGATGTTGTCAAACTGCATGACCTTTGTTGAGGCTCGGTCGACAACAACGAGACCGGACTCGTAGGGCAGGCCATCGACTTCGCTACAGTCTTCCAGATCGAAGATCCGTTTGTCCGAAAGGGCATAGTGCTCGTCGGGAGATAGGGTGATGATTTCGTCTTCAAGATTGCAATCCGCATCGATCTCCAGGGTTGTGGCGTTGAATCGATGGCCGGCAAAATAAACCCAGTCATCGCTAAAGACGACTCGTCTGCCAGGATAAGAGTAGGTTGTTGCGCTTGTGGCGGTTTCCTGGAAATCACCATTCTCCAGGTTGTAGCGTTTAAGCCCCGCATTGAGAGAAGCGCTTTCTGATGCATAAAGGTATTGCCCGCTCGCATCAAAGGCTAAGGCTGGCTGGTAGAGAGCCTCGCTAAGGGTAGAGCTTAAAGTACTGCTTGTCAGGTTGTAGAAGCGCAGGTCGTTTTGCCCATCTTGCTCCGCGTAGATTAGGCGCTGCCCATTGACAGCTATTCGGTATGGATTGGTTGGGGTTTGTATGGTGCCGTTAAAAGCCTTGGTCTGGGTTGTGAGATCAATGACCGCAATTTCGGTGCTGCCAAAGTTAGCGACGTAGAGCAAATCGTTCGTGCTGTCGATGGCCATATGGACCGGCTGTGAGCCGATGGTCTCTGCACGGCTCGGTAAGAGTGTGTTGGCGTCAATGAAGATGATTTGGTTCTTTGTGCTGTTTAGACCATAGATGACGTCTCTGCTCGGATCTGCCAACAACTGACTAAAATCGTGCTGGGCAAGTTCGCCGACGCTCACGTTGAGATCGTTGAGGGCGTGACTGCCCACGATGGTGCTAAGGTCGTGTCGATAGAGTAGGCCGCCGACCGCATCAAATTCGTAGAGCCAATAGCCGTCGAGAGAGAATGTGCTGGTGGCTTCCGGATTGTTGCGATTCGCGAAGGAAAGAAAGGTGGCGCTGTCATAGAGGTCGTGGTCGGAGAGTGCGATGCTTCCTTCTGGGTTGACTCCTTGAATATCTGCACCCAGCCAGCCGAGGATATAGCTTAGGTCGTCCGTCGAAAAGATGCGTTTGGCAAAATAGATTTTCTTTGTGCTCTCATTGAGTACCAGATGCCTGTTTGGGGACGGTGGTGTGAAGCCATTATCAAATGTAAAGCTGTCCAATACCTCGAAGTCCGTGCCGTCCGCATCAAGTGCGAAGAGCTGTCCACCGCTTTCATTGCTTTCTCCTATATAGAGCAGGCTGCCATCGGCGGAGGTTACAATACTGGGTTCATGATAACTTTGCTCCGTTAGAGCGTTTGTCTCTTGGGTGCTGAAGTTGGCTTCGTAGACAGCGGAATAGCCGCTTTCTTCTACGTAGAAGACCCGGTACTCCGTTGCCGGGGCGATTCGATAAGGTGTCTCGGAGGTTTCGACCTGACCAACCTTTTCACCACTCTCTGCATCGAAGGCGTAGATGACCTTGCCCGCAGCGGAGCTTACAAAAACATGTTTTTGTGCTGCTTGATAGGACATGTGACTGGGTTCATGATCAAGGACTACAGTTTTAATCACGCTGTCTGTATTGATATTGACAAAGTAGATGCTTCTGTTGGTTGGGCTCAAAGCGTAGATAAGACACTTATCTGGGTTTTCGATCAACTGAGTAATATTTTGTGTGCCCGAAAGAAGTATATAGGAACTGGTGCCGAGGCATTGCAGATCTGGATAATTCGGCAGGGTTGGGGTGATTTCTTTTTCGTCATCGGGTGGTTCTTGGGTGTCGTCTTTTTTGCTTTCTTCACCTGCACAAAAGCTCAGGGAAAGCGTCAAAGAGAAGAGAAAAAACAGTCTAATCAATCGTAAACTCAGCACATTTACTCCGTGGTATCGATAATTCTGCGCTGGTCTAGCAAGATTCGGGCGCTGGGGCAATCGAATCTGACGGCTGAATTTGCCCTTTTGTAGCGATCGTTGGAGGAGAGGTTATTTTTCCTGATGACGGGCTTTTTTCTGAGGCGGAAGAGTGGTAACCATAGAATATCATGGGACGAATTTTGGTCATAGACAGCGATAAAAGCGCCGGTGACGCTTTAGAGCCTTTATGTAAAGGTCTGGAGCTCGAGCCTGTGTATTTTGGGGACGGGGTGGCGGCTATGGCCGAGGCTCGTCGCGCTCCACCGGAGCTTATTCTGCTCAGCGTTGAATTGGCCCGTGGTAGCGGTTATTCGCTTTGCAACAAAATAAAGAAAGATGGCAAACTTGCTGAAATTCCACTGATTTTGGCTTCAAGCCAAGCTTCCGATGAGACCTTTGCCCAGCATCGACGACTAAAAACCAAAGCTGATGCCTATCTTAAAAAACCTTACCAGCTCGATGAACTTCGACCCATTGCGCAAAAGCTTATCAATGGAGAAGAGATTGAGTCCTCTGTAGCGGATGATGTGCTGGCTCAAGAGAAGAAGGAGGCGGAGCTGGCCGGTGAAGATGCAGAACTCATGGCGGAAGAAAGTAATATTGCGGAACTTCTGAGCGGTGAAGATACGCAGGTAAATGCGCCTGTACCTCCGGTGATGGAACAATTTGTTGCGAAAAATCCTGTTGAAAAAGAGTTGCCCTTTGCGCAAAGTGATGGTTTAGCAAGGCCAGCTGTGAGCTTGGAGAATAAAACAATGGCAAAAAGTGCAGGTCAAACATGGAACCCCGGTCCCGGAGTAGGGGATTTTGGTCAATCCGGATATAACCAATATGTGCCGGGCAATGAACTGGATCAACGTTTAGACCATGTTGCAGGTGTGATTGGAGCAGAGCAGCGTTTGACCCAGGAAGCAACTTTGGCTGTAGAGCAGGCAACAGGCGAGTTAAGCAAGGTGCGCCAGGAGTTGGAGGCAACCGCAGCAGCTTGGCATATGCTTTCCCAGAAGATTGAGCCTCTATTGGCCCGGCTGCAAAGTGTGATTCAGGAACGAGACCGGTTGAAAAAAGAACTGGCTCAGTTAGAAGATACGACGAAAAACTTTCACGGTGAGATCGATAAGGCTTCGGAAATTAGACGTGAGGCACAAACAACAATCGATACGGCTCTGAGTCTGCTTGATGATGCGGGTTTAGGCGAGTCAGATATTCGTTAATTTCCTTAAATCCAGTACAACTATTCGTCGCAGGTGGCGGTCGAATCATTTCCACTGATGGTTGCGGAACCGGAAGTGAGTTGCTCGCCGATGCTTTGCGCCAGGCAGCTTGCCAGGCTTTCATTATCTTTGATTTCAAGGCCCAGCCCAGCAGTCGTGAAAGAGTTCATATTGAGTGCTTGTAACGCATTATTATTCGTTACGGAGCAGCTCAGGCCGGATGATATGAGGCTGTCAATGTTGATTGTTTGAAGAGAGCGATTCTGCACAATCAGCACACCCATTGCAACAGTGCTTAGTTTTGGCAGGTTTAAGGTTGTCATTCTATTATTTATCCGCAGTTCTAAGTTTCCGCCGATGGTTTCCAGGTTTTCCAGGGACAATGTTAATATCGCATCGTTACTGGTAATGATCAGGTCGCCATCAATGCTCACTAGTTTGGGTAGGGCAATATCCAGTCCGGGGCCAATATTAAGATTGCCGCTGATGGTTTGAAGATTTGCCATAAAATCCACATCACTGTTCATATTGACTTCAAGGTCGCCAGCCCAGTCGGTGATGGGGCCCGGCTCTTCTTCTGCTTCTGAGTTTTGACAATTGCTTTCAACACATGCGCTGGTATCAGGGGTTGTCTCGTTGGCGATTTCGTCGACGACGGAGTCGAGGCCACAGGCATTTAGCGCTAGAGAAATACTCAGGAGGGTAAGAAAGTTTGGGCGGTAAATATACTTCATGGTACGGTCTTTTGCCAAACAAGAGTGCTTTTGTCGAGAACGAAAGCAATTCCCCAAGCTTAAAACTCCCCCTCAATGCCGAGGTGAGGGACAAAGGTGAGTCCCGAGAGTTGTGCACTATCGTCGTTCAGAAGTTCGTAACGTCCATAGTCTTGATAATAGATGGCAAGGCCCGCGCTGATATAAACATATTTGTATCCGCCTTTAAGGCTGAAAAAACCACCATAGGCATGGATGGTCTTTTCCCCATGTATGGGTGCTACCAGTTCCGGATCCGCATCTCCCCCTAGGTTGTTGTAGAGCTTAAGTGGCTCAAACCCATAATCTAACTTTGTGAAATTATATGCGAGTCCAAAACTAAAGGCTCCATACTTCTCTTCTTCGCCGAATGGGCGGCTAAAGGTTAAAGGCACCAGCACATCTTTGCGATTCATGTCGTAGCCCAAAAGCTTTTGTAAATCATCGAGTTTCATCACCGAGGGGAGGTCGTAAGATTGTGAAGAGTATTGCAGACCCAAGCTGCCATAGAGACTTGAGGATTCTTCTGGGGTGTTTTTAGGCTTCATGAATTGCCATCGAGTATCGACCACATGGATACCAGTTGCGTATTTGTAGCCTATGTCAGCATTCTCCAAAAGACCGTAACGGAGATAAAAATCGAGCCCGGTAGATAGGGGGTCAATAGAGTAAGCCAAAAGAGCTTTAGATAGCTTACGTGTTGTTTCGTCGTAGGAGACCTGCTCTTCGTCAATGACTTCTTCGATAGTTGTTTTTATACCGTCAAATAGGGCAGCAGTGGTTTGGGTCGATATGTTGAATGTATAGTCACTGCCGACACGCCATTTTTCGTGTGGTGTGACGCGGCCGGACTGCGAGACTGCTCGAGGTGCGGTGCAGGCCGTCATAAGTAAGAAAATATTTAGTACAAGAATCTGGCGCATCATGTTGTCCCTGTCGAAAGCGTTACCTTCTAATGGCTAACGCGAGTGGATGTGGCGGTCAACCAGGGTATCTGAATTCTCTGTCCTATTTTTGGAGCCCGTGCTAACAAAAGGATCATGTCGGAGCGTAGAATAGTTGGTTTGGGTGGCGGTGGTTTGGGGCTCGAGTCGGCGGATCGGGCGCTGGACGATTATTTGCTGCGCCTCTCAGGAAAACCGAAACCGCGTATGTGTTTTGTGCCCACCGCCAGTGGTGATTCGCTCGCGACGGTTGAGTGCTCTGAAAAAAGGACTTGTTCCAAAAGATGGAGTATTCTCAACGCCGTATGTGCGATTGGCAATAGATAGCAAGCTTAGTCCAACTCAGCGTGAAGTTGGCTAATAAAATCGATAAGTTTGGCTCGAATTTCATCAAGGGTTTGGCCATTCCATCCTGCGGGCATGGGAACCACTCCAACGTTTTTTGGATCACCGTCAAAATTGACGCGCAAATCAATTCTGCTGGTCAGAGACTTTAAATAGCGTAGAACCTTGTTGCCCAGCGCTCGGGTTTTTCGACTGGATTGGCTGCGGGCTTGTGTAGCCAAGTCCCAGGCATTTAATGCGTAAGCAAAATCCTCAGCACCACAGACTGCTTCAGTATAGCTTAAGCGCGGCGTAATCGTGAAAGATGACGAATCGTTCGACTCATCCAGGTTATTTTCATCCTTGTAGGCCATTTCAACCATCGCCCAGGGCATGGAGTTGCTATCCATATGATTAAAATTCTCGTTGGTGCCCGGGCTGTGGTATGCTTCACGCATTATGCGTTGCAGCGGCAATGTTGAGTCGAAAAGAGCATAGATTTGGTTGGGCTGTTTTTGTGTTTTCCAGCGATACGCGAATTGATACAGACCGTAACCAAAGCGGGAAGTGGCGTGCATCTTGTCGACGCCGCTGAAATTGTAAAACCAAACCTCAATGCCTTGTTGATATAACCATTCGGCAATGGAAAGATGCTCCATGCCTGGTATGGACATGCCGCCCAAAAGGCCAATGTTGACGATCAGGATATCTACCATGACTTCAGCGTCTGCTCCCAGCAGAGTCTGCATATTTACAATGCTGAACTCATTCTCTCCGGTAGCGTTGATGCTATCGGGCGGAGGTTCTTTGATGGCAAAAGCGCCATAAAGGTCAAGGAGCCCATTGCCGGCCATGGCAACGCGCACGGGCAGATTTGCTGCATAAAGCTCAAGTTCTTCAACGCTTAGTTCAGCCATCACTTCGCTAATCGCCGCTTTGAGCATGCTGAGAACCTGCAGGGCCCGGTATTGTCCCTCCGGTACATCCTGGTTTACGCCCAGTGCACTACCGCTGCCTGGATAGATGGATGAATAATTTGCATGTTCGCCGGCAATATCGATGATGAGTTGCAGATCCGTACCCTGCAGCACATTCAAGAGATCTTTGATAATCACCTTAAAGCTATCCTTTTGCTGATCAATGATGCTTTGATCCAACGTATAATGTAAATATTCGCCCCATTGACTCGCATAGTCGAACAGATAGGTGTCATTCTTGTCGTATTTTTTAGCAAGAACACTGTGGGCATTTAAAGCGATGCTCCGTTGTGGATGCAGAGTTTGCTGACTCGACCAATCAGCGCTGGGCTCTCCTTGATGAACGCTCGCAGCTTCGGGGCCCAACATCGCGGCGATTTGCAGTGTCGTGATGTCGTGTCGTTTAAAGCACCAATTTGTATTGGGAACAGCCATATGTGTGGGTTCGCATGCGTCGTTTATTTTCTCCTCAATATTGAATTTGTAGTCAAAGGTGCCAGAAAGGCTGAAATGTTGTTGAAGCATCTGCTTTGCCGCTTGATTATAGGCATCCTGGTACTCCTCTTGGGTCCAATAGTCCGTCCATGTCCAGCTGTAATCTGGGTCTTTGCTTTTGACCCACCAGCGTAAGGCTTCTGGCCCCGACATATAGGGTTTATAGAAGCTGGGTGATAAGTCTTTCCAATCGAGGGTGAAGGGTTGAATCTCGATTTCCAGAGGAATGGAAATTCGATTGAGATCGGTGATATCTAAAACGATACGACCCTTATAATGTCCAGGCGCCAGATCTTGTGTGTCGATTGTCATCAGCACTTCGCGGTTGAAACCGGGACGCAGTTTTTTATTCCATGTTGCTAATGGATGTAGGGTGGACTGTTCGAAGTGATAACGCCGCTTTAAATAGCTCGAACGATTGATATAACGGGTGTCAACACGAAAACTTTGAATTCGAATATTTTGTTTTGGGATGACCACTCCACTTGTCGTCTTTAGGAAACTCGTCAAAATGTCAAAATCTTTGCTATGGTCGTGGCTTGAGCGCATGCCGATAATGAGATGTCCGCTCTCACCTT
>CAXGWX010000105.1:0-10790 GCA_964013445.1 uncultured Bdellovibrionales bacterium
CCCTCCAACATTTGCAAGAGGTCACCTATTTTGCGCTTTGCTCTTTCAAGCCGACTTAGGGTGCCACCACTTTCTGCGTCTTCAACAAGCATACTGTCTGAAACGTCAAGAGCGATGACGATGTCGACACCCCGGCGCTGAATGTCCTCCCATTCAAAGCCGTATTTCGGTTGGCTTAAGGCGACAATCATTAAGGATAGAACAAGCAAGAGAAGAAAGTTTTTGAAGCGTACGCGGGTTTGGCTAAATCCTTCAAGCACACGTTCTAAGAGAGCCGGATCTACAAAGGTTTCCATAAGCTGTTTCTTGGTTCGTGTCACGTAGGCGAAGAATAGCGCGGCGGCCAGGACGACCCAAAAGCCCCAAAAATATTCTTCCCGGGCAAAACGTACCTCACAGGCTGCGGTCGAAAACGCCAATGCGATGGTTAAGGAAAAGCGCAGCAAGAAATTCATCTTAGGGTATCTTCCTTAAACGGGTTCCAAGTAGAACAATTTCCAAAAGCAGCAGCCCCAAGGCGGGAAAGAGATAGATTTCAAAATCATCGTTGTATTCGAGGTAGACGGGCTGGGTTATTTCGCTCTTTTCGAGCTTGTCGATTTTCTCATAGATGTTTGTGAGAGATTCAGCGTCCTGGGCGCGAAAATAGGCGCCACCAGTTTTCTCCGCAAGAGTGGTCAATGAGGCGTCGTCAATTCGAACATCATCGTAGACAACTTGCTTGCCAAAAAGCGAGTCGACAATAAAAGGGGCCTGACCTTTGGTGCCGGCGCCAATCGCGTAAATTTTGATGCCAAAGGTCTGCGCTACTTCTGCCGCCTTTTGTGGACTTAAGGCTCCTGCGTTGTTGCGCCCGTCCGTTAAGAGAATTAGAACTTTTGATTTGGCTTTGGAATCCTTAAGGCGTTTGACCGCAGTGCCAATAGCTGAGCCGATAGCGGTGGCTTCACCGGCCATGCCAATTTCAAGATGTTCAAGAAAAGTATCGAGTACACCGTGGTCCAGGGTGAGAGGGCACTGGGTAAAGGCTTCCTGTCCAAAAACCACCATGCCAATTTGGTCGTTGGGGCGTTTACTGACAAATTCGCCGACAACATCTTTGACCACTTGTAGGCGATTTCGACGTTGGGCAATAGGCGCGTGCGTATCAAGATCGAGGGCCCGCATGGAGCCCGAGGTGTCAATTGCCAGGACAATATCGATACCCTCTGTGGCAATTTGTGTTTCCTTTCGGCCGCTTTGGGGTCTGGTCATGGCGACAAGCATCAGGGCAATTGTTAAAAAGCGGGATGTCTCTACAATTTTTCGCAAAACAATTTTCTTTTGCACTCCGCTGCGTTTCATTTTCTTGATGCTTGAATAACGAATAGCACTGCGCTGTCGTTTCTTATTGCGCTGCGTTAGGAAGATGACAGCAGCGGTCCAGAGAAGGTAGAGGGGGAGCAGATACCAGAGTAAATGGAGTTCAGCGTATACCATCAGGCTGCCTCCTTGGTGGTTTCCTGGGTACTTTCGACAAAAGAAAGAGCCCCTTCATAGAGTTCCTCGATATCCTTTTCCTGTATTGCACTTTTGGCAAACTTGATGCGGTCAGTACGCTCCAGAAAGGTTTCAAGTGAGTTACGTTGTTCTTGCGAGAGCAAATTACGTTCGCGCAAGGCATGCTTGATTTCTTCTAAAGTCAAATCTGTGGCATTGAGACCAAAGCGGTTCTCCACATAAAGCCGCACAATCTCCGAAATCGTAAAAAAGTAGCGGCGCACAGCCTCGCTGTCCTCAAAGTTAGTCTGCCGTAATTGATTTAAGGCCCGGTAAGCAATTTCGTGTGCCGGAATGATTGGCGGGAGTTCTATGACGTTTTTGGATTTCCTTCGTCTCCACAGAACAAAGAAGATGGCCAGCAAAACAAAAGTAGCCAGTGTGATCCATTTCCATGGAGGTTTCGTCTTTGGCCGCTTAATTTTTTTCAGCCCACGGATATCCTGCGCAGAACCATCCGCAGGCAGCACGCTTTGCACCTCGATAAATATTTCAGAGGTTTCCAGCTTTTTAGCCTCGCCTTCGTGCTGATAAGTCAGCTCAACGGAAGGCAGAATGTAGGAGCCGACCAGATCGGCCCGCATTTTATACCAGTGCCGAAGATAGGTGCGCCCGGCGCGTTCCTTTTTTGGATCTTGCCCCATGTCGACGATGCGCAAACCAATAATTTTTGTGCCAATTTCAGGGATTTCGAGTTCAATTCCTGGAAGGTGGTCGGCCTCCAAAGCAAAGGTAAGGGTTTCTCCGGTTGTTAGGGTAGCCTTATCCACCACACTCCGGGTCTGCACAGGAGGTTGTTGCTTCGTTGTTTCCTGTTTTGCTTGTTGCTGGCAACCGGAAGCCCAAAACAAGAATATGCAAGCGATGAGGTAGCGCATCTAGTTGTTTAAGTTCTCCATGAAAAGCTGCACATCTTTTGTGGCGATTTCTGCCTCCAACATTTCCTGTACTGCCGTACCCAAGGCCGCTTGTTTGTAGTCATTCATGACCCGCTCTTTTATCTTTTCAAAGGCGAGAGGTTCTTCACTGCCTTTGGGTGTATAGCGTTGCAGGTGTGCATTGTAGTGATTCTCTAAATCGATTTCTTTGGGCTTTAACTTTTGAAAGATTTCCTTTTCCATATAGTCCGTAATTAAAATTTGCTGGCTAAGTTGCTCGACTTTGCGGGTGTATTCGCTGGACTTGTGCATCTCAAGCTTTCTTGCCTTCTTTGCAAGGAGTCGATCAGCAATCATTTGTTTGAGAAGCAGTTGTTTGTTTTCTGGAGACGAGGATAAATTTTTTGCCATGGCAGGAGGAAGATTGGATACGGCTTGTTCTAAGTCTGATTGATAGATCTCCTCGTCGCCAATTCGGGCCAGAACTTTGTCTGTTTCACTGCGTTGCATCTTCTCTGGATTCATTGATGTGCGACTTTCGAGGGCCGTGTTTGCAGCCTGCACTTTGCCCAGTCTCTCAAGAGAGTAGACAATTTTTTTGGCGATTTTATTCTTAAGATTTGCTTCCGCTTTGCGCTCTGCCCGGTACAGCCAGGCCAATGCCTTTTCAAATTGCCCTTGCTGAATGTAGTTTTCGGCGAGAGCAAAAGCGGTGGCGGGGAAATCCGGATGCATGGTGCTCTTTTCCAGATATTTTTCGTAGAGCTCAGAAGACTCTTCAAGAAGCCCGGAAGATTTAAGCTGAGCTGCAACCTGCAGAAGTCCCTGGCTGGCCTCAGTGTCTTCGACGTAATGACTTAATTCCAAGGCGAGAATTGATAGCAAGGTAACCATGACAATGCCGAAAAGCGAGATGTTAAGAGTCGCCTTTTGTTTTGATGATTTTTCTGAACTTTGTGGTGGCTGGCGCAATTCCATCTAAAACTCCTAACGATGGTGTGAGCGAAAAAAACGAATAATCGGATCGACAAGATCCTCATGCGTGGCGATTTGCAGATGGGCTATTCCTGCGGAACGAAAGAAATCACTTTGTTTGTTCTGGGTGGCAGTGGCTTCCTGGCTAAAGGTTTGACGAAAGTTTCCAGAGCTTGTGTCGACAAGCAGGAGTTCGCCGCTCTCCGCATCTTCAAGCTCAATAATGCCCAGGTCAGGCATGCTTTTTTCTCGTTGGTCATAAATCTGGATGGCATTCAAATCATGCTTTCGTGCCATGACTCGCAAACTTTGACTTAAGGTTTCGTTGAGAAAATCAGAAATCATAAATACAACGGATCGACGGTGAAGGACCTTGGCAAGGAAATCGACCGCCAGTGAGATATTCGTAGCGCGCTCTTCTGGTTTGAATGCGAGAATTTCGCGAATAACACGCCAGACATGAGAGCGACCCTTTTTAGGTGGAATATAATGCTCGATTTTATCGCTGAAAATAATAAGACCTACCCGGTCATTGCTTTTAATCGCTGTGTAGGCCAGGACAGCCGCAATTTCAGCTGCGAGTTCATTTTTAAGTTTTTGTGATGAGCCAAATGAGCCGGATGCGGAAACATCGACCAGAAGCATAACGGTCAGCTCACGTTCTTCATGAAAAGACTTGATGTAGGGAGCATTCATGCGGGCACTGACGTTCCAATCAATATGTCTGATATCGTCACCGGGCAAGTATTCGCGCACTTCGGCGAACTCCATACCGCGCCCTTTAAACGCACTCTCGTAATTCCCTGCCAAGAGGTCGTTGACCACATGTTGGGTGTGGATTTGAATCGCCTTTATTTTTTCAAAAAGCTCAAGTGGCAGCTCCTGAGCTTGCGCTGCTTCATTTGGCATTAGGGAACATCGACGGTGTTAAAAATTTCGCTGATGAGGTCGTCAGCGCTTAATTCCTGCGCTTCAGCTTCATAGGAAAGCAGCAAGCGATGGCGTAGCACATCTGGCCCAATCGTTTTGATATCCTGTGGAGTAACATAGGAGCGTCCGGCGAGCATGGCGTAGGCTTTGGCCGCCCGAGCTAAATTAATGCTGGCTCGGGGAGAGACACCAAATTCGATTAATTTGTCTAGAGCTTCAAGCTTGTAGAGATGGGGTTCTCGAGTCGCGAAGACAATGTCTACAATATAGTTTTCAATTTTAGGATCGAGGTAGACAGCATCAACAACCTTGCGTGCTTCGAGAATATCTGACTCGTTGAGAACAGCTGCGACTTTAATTTCCTCTGAAGAGGTCATGCGCTGCATGATTTGCTTTTCCTCTTCCTTGTTTGGGTAACCGACTTTGAGCTTGAGCATGAAGCGGTCGACCTGTGCTTCCGGGAGAGGGTATGTCCCTTCCTGCTCAATCGGGTTTTGCGTGGCGAGGACTAAAAACGGTTTGGGCAAGGCAAAGGTTTGCTCACCGATGGTTACTTGCTTTTCTTGCATGGCTTCGAGGAGAGCGCTTTGCACTTTTGCGGGAGAGCGATTGATTTCATCAGCAAGAATAAGATTGGCAAAGAGGGGACCTTGCTTAATTGTAAAGTCTCCGGTTTGCGGCCGATAGATTTCTGTCCCCAATAAGTCAGCGGGTAAGAGATCGGGAGTAAACTGTATTCGGGAAAAGCTGGTTTGGATGGCGTCGGATATGGCTTTCACCGCCGTTGTTTTGGCAAGCCCCGGAACACCTTCAATCAACACGTGACCGTCGGCCAAAAGGCCAACCAAGAGTCGTTCAATCAGATAGGTTTGCCCGACAATAATTTTGCCGACTTCAGCCCGCAGCAAATTAAGTTTTGTGGCTTGTTCATCGATGTCACGACTTATGTCAGTAGAAAGAGCACTCATTTCTTATTTCCTCCAAAACCCTGGCGAAGGGGCATAGACGCCAATTTCAGTGCGGAATATCTAGCAAAAATAGGTGAAAAAGAAAGGTTAATCGGTCGATTTTTGCCCTTCTTGTTTCACTTCGCGCTGCATATGGCGCCCTATACTGGCCAGTACCTCTGAACCGGGAGGCTCCTGGGCAAAACGGGTTTTCTCCAGCATGGTGACAAGCTCTTCCTTTTTGTAGCCTAAAGCGTCTGGCTGGCCGCAGACGTCGAGAAAACGCAGGACAATTTCCAGAAAAGCTGCCGCATTCCCCTCCATTTTTGCCCGCTCAGCCTCTTCGAGAAGTGCTCCGAGGGTGTGCGCTTGCGACTCTGTATGTGTTTGTATGGCTTGCTGCCTTTGTTTTCGCCGCTGGGTGAAAAAGTAGAGGGCGTAAAGGGTCGCCAGGCAGCCAAGTATCAGGAGCAGGAATTGAATTGGCGGCAGGCCTAAAATCAGAAATTCTTTCACCTCGATTGGAAAGCCCGGATGTCTGGTACTCAGAGGTGCCTGCTCGATTCTGGGCTTGTAGCGCAATTCAATGGGCCCAAGTTGGTAGTTGCCACTTTTATTTGCTTTGAGACTCAGCTTGTAGGTCAATGCTTGCCGGCCCTGTTGACCCGATGCGCTGGCTTGCATGGAAATCTTTTCGATGCCCTCGGGAAGGTTCACTTCAGGTGGCTCAATCAAATAGTCTTGCAGTTTACCACTCCAGCTTACCTGGATATCCAGAGTAAAGGGCTCGTTGGGGACAATTTCTGCCAGAGGGGGAGTGGCAGCGAGGACAGGAGGAACCATATTCGGATCGATCTCGTTTAGAGTGGTTGGTGCAGTGCTGGCGGTGTCTTTGAAGCTTGCTGGATCGAAGGGCGTATTGAGGAGCTGGGCGAAGAGAGGAATTGTCTCTTTCCATTTGAAGGCTCCCCGAACCAGTGAAACAATCCGACCTTCCGGATCGATGATATAGTTTAAGGGGATGGAGCTGGCTTTGTAATTGGCGCCAATGGTGCCGACCTTGTCGTGCAGAATGGTGTAGTTGATTTTTTTTCGTTTCTTGTAGCTCCGTAGCTCGTTGGTGGTGCCATCGATGGCGACGGCAAGAACCTTAAGGCCTTTGCCTTGCAAATTCTCTTCGAGAACACGCAGATCTGAAATCTGCGCTGCACATGCGCCACACCAGGTGGCCCAAAAGTTCAAAAGAACCCACTGTCCTCGATAGTCGCTGAGGCTGTGACTTTTGCCATTCAGGTCGGAGAGCGTAAATGGAATAGCGGAGACAGGACTTTTAAGCGGCCTTAGGCCGTACTTTTTAAAGAGTTGTGCCGGCTCGGTCGTGCTTGCTTGTGCATACCCGTGGGGTGCGTAGAGAAGACAAGCCAGGAAGAGAAATGTTAAGCAGCGCATTTATCCTATTGAGCTTTGGCCACCGCGACGGTTGCGGGTCTGAGTGTTTCATCCCCGATTAAATAGCCTTCTTTAATTACGCCGACAATCTGTCCGTCTTTAACGCCCTCACTGGCTGGTACCGTCGATATGGCTTCATGGCGATTCGGATTAAATTCGCTGCCCATGGTTTCAAAGCGTTTAATCGAGTAGCCCTCCAGTTTATTCAAGAAGAGCGTTCGCACCATTTCAATTCCAGCGAGCAGAGATTCTGCGTCGTGGTTTTCATCCGCTGCATCAATGGCCCTGTCTAAGGTGTCCAGGACCTCCAAGATGTCGCTGAAGAAAGCCCGTCGCCCACTTTCAATTTCACGGGTGAGATCTCGTCGCAATCTGGCCTTGGAATTTTCAAACTCATCAATGGCCATTTTATGTTTGGTGAGAATATCGGTGATGCGGGCGTCTTTTTCGCCGAGTTGTTTTTCAAGTTCAGCGATATAGGTTGGCTTGGCATCTTCTTCGCCTTGCTCCTCTGCTTCATTTTCTTCGGCCCAGTGTCTTTTATCGATAACACTAATTTTTGGAGCTTCTTCCTCATTGGAGCTCTTGGTTGGCGCTTCGTTCTTTTCTTCAGGATTTGGGTTTTGTTCTTTATTCATCTTTTTTCTCTCTTACGCGCATGGGTCGATGGCCCACGGTCTGGTAAACGCGCCTTTGGCGAGTTCCCCATGGGGCGCAGGTATTACTTCATGGTCCAGTAATTTTCCAGCACTTTGCGCTATGATTTCTTCAATGGCAATTTCCACATCAGGCTGTTGCCCCCACAAAGTGAAAAAACCCCGCCCCCCAAAGCCGCTGGCGAGATGTAGACGCCCAAGGGTTACATCTGTGCACTTGAGGGCAGCATCTGCGCATAAAAGAGTGCTGGCAATTGTTTCAAATTCGACAATGGCCAGGGCTTCATCCCCGCGATTGTTTTTATGCCCATCAAGGACGCGTAGAACCCCAGGATGGATACCTGGAAGCAGCAGTTGATCAATGAGGCGGGAGCCGATGTAGTCGAGAGCGATTTGGGTGGACTCTTCAACTTCGGCGATGGGGCCGGCAAAAATAAGCACAACTTTGCCTGGGCTCACCGGAGCGCAGGCCAGAACACTAATTGCTGCTTGCTTGAGAGCAAAGTCCTGGGCCGCAATTGCGCTGGCCATGCCATCGATTTCAAGAAGCGATAATGCCTCGTGATAGTCCTTGCTCATAGGAATGCATCCTACACAAATGCGGGTCGGGGTAAACCGATGTAGTGATTTTTTTTACACTTTTATTAATAATTTCCGACTTCGGGGAATTTTTGTCCATTTTCGTCAAAATCCGCTACACTTATAGACAATGAAGCTTTCCCTTTTTAAGCGAAAGTGGCTGCTTTTGGTTTTAGTGTTGCCGTTGCTGGGCTGCCAGAAATCTGTTCCCGTATTGCAGTTACGCTCCGTATTGTTGGATCTACCCGACGAGTTTGATCGGGCTCAGGATGCGCAGGATCTCAAGGCACGAATACAGGCCTATTTGGATAAAGATGGTAGCGTGGAAGAGGTGGGACGCGATGCGTCGGAGGGTTATTTGATGCGCTTGGCGGTGGCGCCGATTGAAGAGGGCAAGCAGTATGTCGAGGTGCATTTGGCGAAGAAGGATTCGGAATATAGTTTTCAGGTGTACCAGGTGGTTGATGTGAGTTCGAAGGGCTCGGCGGATGTCTTTACAGGTTTTAAGCAAGGTTGGGAGTTGATTTCCTATCTACGGCAACTGGATGTGGCTAAGGATCGAAAGTTGATTAAGGCGCTTAAGCATGAAAATGAACAGGTTCGCTATTTTGTTGTCGACCGTATGGGGTTGCGGAAGTCCGAAGTTTTTCTTGAGCCCCTTCTTGAGCTGGTGCGCGAGGGGGATCCGGACGCGGTTTCCCTCCGGGCGGTAGGGGCTTTGGTTGCGATGGAGGCGAAGGATGCGGTGTCGGCGATTATTGATTTGAGTCGGCGTGGCTCGCCCGAGTTTGTGGTGCAGAGCATTTTTGCGGTTGCGGAAATTGGTGGAAGCCTGGCGGAAGGGTATTTGGTGACGATGGCCAGCGGTCATCCCCACCCTGGGGTGCAAAGCGCAGCCAAGCAGGCGCTCAATGAACTTTCGGCTCCTTAAGGCAGCCGATTTCCAGGCGCTATTCTTAGCCTTAAAAAGTAATTTTCTGGGTCGGGGCGCCACCGGCTTTAACGATTTCTTCATCGCTTGCAAAACGCTCTTTGCCCTGCCATTCCTTGCCTTCACCCACTTTCCAGCTGGAAGCAACGGGCATATCAGGAAAAACAATATTACTTACGATTTCTGTTCCACCGATGGTGCGTAAACCAAAATCAAAGTTGAGTTGAATCTTTTCAGCATTTGGTGGCAGCAGTGGGAGTTCATAATAGCCGACTTCAACCCCAGGAATAAATTCGCTTACCCAACGTCCTGGCTTAATTTGCAGTGTTGGTGGCTGACCTTCACCGACGATTTGTGGAACTTCTGCCGGTTTGTCCGGGTCTTGCTTAATGCGAATATTACCTTCAATCATCTTGTAGGAGATTGGTCCAAAAGCATTCCAATGGGCATAGGAAAGACGAATTCGAGGATTTCGTGTGTCTGTATCGACCGGCTGAATATCGTAGAGGTCAAAGCGAAAGGTTTTATCTGCGACCGTATAAAGTGGTCGATACTGGCCTACCCGCATTTTTTGATAAAGTGCCAGGGTCCAATTGATGCGTTCTTCGCGAGCCAGCTTTTGGCTTTCAGACATATGGCCTTTTGAGAGCATTTCTTCGCCTGTACGAAGCTCCCGCTCCACATCTAAAAGGCCAGGAAATTCTTTGCCAAGCTGGTTGAGCTGAGAAAAATAACGGGTCAGGGAGATACCAATCTCACGACGATAGGTGTCTTCGTCAAGTTGTCCGAGTCCGGCCAATTGGGTTTGAAATTGGTTCTGTAGGTCGATGACCTTAAGCTGGTAGCTGTGTTCCGTATTGAGATCTTTGTACATTTTCAGCGCTAAGCCGGCGCCGCTCACCAAAATACCTAATACCAAAAACCAAGAGAGTAACGATTTCATGGTCGCTGTCCTTCATTTGCTAAATTGCTCTATTGCGTTCGGGCCCTATAACTCGCCACCGCAGAGACTACAACCGTATGATGTAGGAAAATGAGGGATTAAAAAAGCTTAGTTTTCAAAGACTTCGAACTCGCTTTGGGAGTCCGGGTTAAAGAGCTGCTTTGCCCCAAGGAGTGCCTCGTTGGTTTCACGCAGACGTCCGCTCAAGGCCTGAACAAAGCTCCAGAGCAGTTTGGAGGCAATGACTGGCTCGCTTCGAATCAGATTAAAGAATTCTCCGCGCCTGATCACCAACAAATTCACCTTGTCTTTGGCTTGGCAGCTGGCGGAGCGGGGGGCGGCGTCGATCATCGACATTTCGCCAAAATGTCCACCAGCTTTTAAGGTCACCAGGTGGTTGGTGCTCTTGCTGACTTCGACTTCGCCGGTGAGTACGACGTAAAACTCCTCACCCACTGTGCCTTCGCGAATGATAAATTCGTCTGGTTGAAATTGTGAGAGTTGGGCGGAGCCGACGACTTTGACCAGCTCTTTGTAGTTGAGGTGATTGAAAAGCGGGATACGCCGCAAGGTGTCGATTCGGTCCGCAGCGGTGATATGGTCGCCGTCCATTGGCGCCGAGCGCATGATGATGCCGGTGCAGTTATCGTGGGCACCGCCATCGAGGGCTTGTTGGATGAGTGTATCGATGCTTTCTTCCAGGTTGTCCTGTAGGAGTTGATGAATAAGGTCCTGTGGTTGTTGAAAGTAGGAAAAGAGCCCATCGGAACAGAGTAGAAAAACATCGCTTGGGTCCACATCAAAAACCATGGTGTCGGCGCTGA
This sequence comes from uncultured Bdellovibrionales bacterium, assembly GCA_964013445.1. Taxonomy (GTDB): domain Bacteria; phylum Myxococcota; class XYA12-FULL-58-9; order XYA12-FULL-58-9; family JASMKV01; genus JASMKV01. The sequence continues at coordinate 10,652 of CAXGWX010000105.1, forward strand.
CACTCGCTTGTACGCCCAAAGCGCGGGTCAGGACATTGGCTTGCGGATGATTTTCCGCTTGCTCTTCCGTGAGTGCTCCTCTTTTAACCAATTCGTTCACATAGGTATGGTCTTCAGAAAGCTGGTAGAGTTTTTCTTT
>CAXGWX010000106.1:0-10770 GCA_964013445.1 uncultured Bdellovibrionales bacterium
TGAGTTTAAAGGCAAACCCCTGAAGGCCAATTATACCGTTAAGTAGAGTTGTGTCTTTTGAACGTAGTGAGAGCGGGACAATGCTGGAGTTCGGTTCCTGAAGCATTTGCTCTGTCATCAAAGGGGGGACTTTCTGCGTGTAAAGTTCCATTGGGCTCCCTCGAAGTACCACTAAGGCCACGTGCATTTTATATTGAGTGTGAAGGTTTAAGGGTTTTGGTGCAAGATAGGGTATGCCGCCATGGTGTGGAGTCCAGCCTCGGTGAAGGTTTATCTTTAGTGGGCAATTTAAGCTTTGCGTTTGGCGGATGCACTCACCAATTTCCACGGAAAAATCGTAAGGCCATATCCCATCAGAATTACACTCACTTTCTTCGGATTGTAAACATTTTGTTTTAAGGGAAAACCCATTCATGAGAGCAATAAAGTTTTCTTTGAGATCTTCACTTTGATTTAGTGCTTGGAGGGGAAGAATAATACTTTCTTGAATTAGGCTTGTGCTCTTTGGTGTTGGTAGGGGTTGTATCGAATCCTGCCACTGCACTTCTATTTCAAAATACTCTGGGTGAATTTTATCGCTCTCTAAAACGGTATAGAAGCCTTCGGGCCGCATATGGTTTCCGTCAACTCCTGTGCTTTGGCCCATGAGAAAAAGTGTTTTATCGTGTTCCGGTTTAATCATAGAAGCGAGAGATGAAATACGATGCGGAATGCGGAACCCTAAGAAGCGCCGTAGCCATTCGTGTTTGAACCCCTGCCATATATATATTTTTGATGTGTTTTGCGGCGAACTATTTTTTTTCAAAGAAATAGATAATTTCTCGGCGCTGTTTATAGGTGCCTGGGATTCGTTATCTGGAGAGTTGCAGCCAACACTAAGGTTAAGGCACAACACGAGGGCTGAAGTTATAATAAAATTTCGAGGATAATCGTTTCCGAAATAGCTCCTATGCAAACTCGTCATACTCAATGCCTAATTTTTTGGCGAGTTCCGGTTTGTCTGGGCTCTTGTCCATAGCTTCTTCCTGGGTGATCTTTTTGTCATCAACAAGCTTCATAAGCGCATTATTGAGCAGTATGTTGCCACGTGCAGCGCCTGTTGCCATTGCATTTGGAATTTGAAAGAGTTTGGCTTCGCGGATCAGGTTACATTCGGCTCGTCCTGGAACTAAAAGTTCGAGGGCTGCGACTCTCCCACCGCCAATCTTTTTGCACAATTGTTGGGCGACAACACCTTTCAATCCATCTGCTATTGCCGAGCGCACGCGATTTTGATCTTCTGCCGGAAAAAGGTCGACAATCCTGGCGATGGTGCTTACAGCGGTCATGGTATGCAGGGTACCAAAAACCAAGTGGCCAGTATTTGCAGCCTCAAGAGCCAAGTGGACTGTCTCAACGTCACGCATTTCACCTACCAAGATAATATCAGGATCTTCGCGTAAGGCTGCCTTAAGGGCTCGTCCAAAAGAGGTGGAATGTGGTCCAATTTCTCGCTGGTTGACCAGGCATTTTCGATTCTTATGGACAAATTCGATAGGGTCTTCAAAAGTTAAAATGTGCTCAGCTCTGGTTTTATTGATATAGTCGAGCATTGCCGCCATCGTGGTTGATTTCCCACTTCCGGTGGGACCGGTCACCAAAACTAAACCCTTTTTTTGCTCACACATTTTTCTTACTGGCTCGGGGGTATTGAGTTGTTCAAGGGTTAGGATTTCAGTGGGGATTTGACGTAGGCAGCCTGCAACCCCTTCTCGATCCCGGTAGATATTCACACGGAAACGGGCTTTCGGACCGATAGCACAGGCAAAGTCCGTATCATTGATTTTTTTGAATTCTTTAATGTTTCGGTTTGGCATGACTTTAGCGAACATGTGAAAAACCTGCTCAGGCCCGATAGGCTCATAGCCCTCCATGATTTCCATTTCGCCACTGTTACGCCAGTAAGGTGGGTTGTTTGCAGCCAGGTGGAGGTCGGAGGATCCGGCTTCGGTCATCTTGGCTAAAATATCATCGAGCAGTCGTGTATCCGGTGTGTCTATATCCCGAATGACATCAGCGCCATCATCTTCGTCATCATCATCGGCCATTTCTATAGATTCTGCGGAGGCGGTGTTTGATGTGTGGGTAGCGTTCTGTGTGGAACCCCCGTTCTGGTTTAAGCGCTCGGCCAAACCTTTTGCCAGGGCTAAGCCAAACCCAGGAACTTTATCACACATGGCCATAAAATGTTCCGGCGAAAATTTAAAGACGATGGTGTCTTCTGTAGCAATGGCGCTTGCGCTGGCATTTTGATTAAGCAAGGACTCCATTTCCCCAACACTTTGTGGAGGCTTGATGCGTGCAATTTCCTTTGATTGACCGTTGATGATAGAGACTTCTCCGCGCATTAGAAGAAAAAAAGATTTGTCTGAATTCCCTGCTTCAAAAAGCTTATCGTTTTTAGCAAAGCCAAGAGTTTGGGCTTGTCCTAGAATAGCTTGAGCTTGTTGCGGGTTTAAGCTGGCAAAAAGGGGTGATTTTGCAAGAGCACCTGCGGCTTTATTGAGCATTTCCGGTGAGAGAGTTAATTGCTTCATGCTTTCTCCTCCACGAGCCTATCATGCCCTAATTTGTCGGCAAAGCCCAAGAAGTTTTCGCTTTTCGGGCTTTCTTTTGTTTGGGTGACAAGTTGACCACATGCGGCTTCAATATCAAGTCCTCTGCTGGTTCGAAAAGTGATGGTTCCTGAAAAGTGTTGATGCAACTCTTCACGGAAAGATTGGGCTTGCTGCCAGCCTGTTGGGGAAAAAGGGTTTTCGGGGCCAGGGTGCATAGGAATCAGATTAACCCGACAGGCAAGGCCTTCCAGCCATTTTCCAAGATCCCTGGCGTGCTCTGGGCTATCGTTTATGCTGTCCATGAGCACGTATTCAAAGAAGATCTCTTTTCCTGTAATTTGGTTGTATTCAGAGCATGCTTGGTGAATATCGCCAAGCGTCCAGCGTTTATTATTGGGTATAATTTCGAGTCGCTGTTTGTCGTAAGGGGTATGTAGTGAGACAGCGAGTCGCACCAGTGGGTAACGTTTTCCAAAGTCAACGATTTTGTTGGCGATTCCGATTGTAGATACGGTGAGGATGCCAGAGTGAAAGCCGTGTTCCGTGATCAGTGTGTCGAGTGCGCTGCATAAGTTTTCATAATTGTGAAAAGGCTCACCCATTCCCATAAAGACAATATTTTTTAAAGGGCGATTTTCGTTATTGCATTTCTCTTTTTCACGCTCGGCGATGTTTAGATATTGAGCAACAATTTCTTTCGAGCTCAGGTTCCTGCGCAGACCCATTGTTCCTGTTGCACAAAAGGTGCATCCAAGGGCACATCCGGCTTGTGTCGAAAGGCATAAGGTCGTTCGTTTTTTGTTGGGGATGAGAACACTTTCAATAAGTGATTTGTCGTGAAGACTAAAAAGATATTTTTTTACTCCGTCAGAAGATTCTTTTTCTGTCGCTAAGCTTAATATTGTTATTGCCTCGCTCACCCATCAATTTAATCATTTTGCCTTGGTGAAGGCAAAGTGTTTGGTAGAGGTTAACTCTTAATCGAAAAAAGGGGCTAAAGGATGTCAGAAAAGCAAAAGCGAGTCTGTGTGCTGGCGGGGAGGCGATGCGTGCAATCCCGGGGTGAGGTAAACCCTGCACTTGCACTTATTGCTTGGTAAAAGTCGCTGCGCAAGTGGGGTTTAGATAATTTGACCGTTATTAACATTTCGTTTTTACCGCCGGCATAAGTTAAAGCAAGATCTGTTACTTCAAAGCCAGGGGCTAAGTGCCAAGCACCGTTTTCACCGATTTCAATGAGACTTTTTTGTTCAAGATTTTGCAGGTTAGCCGCCCTTACAGGGAATGCGCCGCCAAGCCGTTGCCCATAGCTTTTTGCAACCTTCTTTAAAAGATCGACGGCTGCCAGAGCTTGCTTGAGATACATTTTTTCTGCTTCAATCTGTGGCTGTTCCGTACCCGCATCCGTATCCAGCCAATATGCGCCGGCTGCAACCAGGAGGGGCAGGCACAGGCATAAGAGAAGAGTTGGTAGCTGCTGACGACCGTGTACAATGGATTGAATCAGTTTCATTTCGTGCGTTTTCCCCCAGGGCATTTACGGAGCAATAATCAGACCATATATTGCCCGTCAAATAAAAAGCAAAAAGCTATTAATTCTAGTGTCTTAGCGTTTTGTCTGGGTTATGGCTCGAGCAGTTGATCTGGGGGAGAAAGGCGTTTTGATGCGCTTTTGCCTCAGCCCGTGCTTTGTTGGTGGGGGAAAATTTGCAGTAGAGGATATTTATTGAGTCGTCAATAATATGCTATTCTCGATAGATTAAACATTTTGGTGAGTGGATGGATGAGTGCAGGATGTGGAGGGTAGGGGTTAATCTCTTTTTTGTCGTAGCGCTTCTCTGTGGCTGCAAATCTGAGCCCTGTGGTTCAGGGGCCGGAGAGTTTAGCGCTTTAACGTACAATGTTCATGGTCTGCCGGATATTGTCACCGGCGACAATACCAGCGAACGCATTCAAAAGATTGCTCCCCTTCTCAAGGGATATAGCTTTATTGCTCTGCAGGAAGACTTCGATGATGACAATCACCAAGTTTTGCTTGAGGCAGGTACATATCCGGAAGTCCGTCGGTTTGCCGAAACGAGTGTCTCGAGCTATTACGGCTCCGGCCTATCATTTTTCAGCAATTATAATATTGAGCTGTATGAGGAGTATTTTTTTGATGCCTGCCACGGTTATCTGGATGCTTCTTCTGACTGTCTTGCGGCCAAAGGCTTTCAGCGTTTGCGTTTGGCTCTCAGGGAGTCATGCTTTTTAGATGTTTATAATTCGCATTTTGAAGCGGGTGGCAGCGATGATGATAATGCGGTACGTCAGATTCATGTCGATGCGGTACAAAAAGTGATGGAGGAGAAATCTGCAGGACAAGCGATACTTTTTCTGGGTGATACAAATTTGCATGGAGATGAATCTGTGGATTTGAGGACATTGACTCAGTGGATGAGCGCTCTGGGGTTAAAAGAAACCTGTGATGTCCTTGATTGCCCTGAGCCGGGCCGCATTGATCGTTTTCTTTTTCGCAGTGGAAAATGTGTGAAACTGAAAGCGAAGGCTTGGAGTAGAGAAGCACAATTTATAGATGAAGCCGGAACTCCATTGTCCGATCACGACGCGCTTAAGGCAACCTACACTTGGTCGGCGAAATAGGCACAATTTGATTTTTGTTCGGCGAAGTTGTCCTTCATGTTGTCGAATGATTAAGGCGGCGTGCTCTGGGAGGTGCATTCGTAGCTAAACGAGATTTTCCTCGGGCTAGACGGGCTGTCTCTGAGCTAATAATTGCCTATGACACCAAATGTCGATTTTGTCTCGGCATCGGGTGAACCCACTCTATTGCTTTAGTCGGACTTTGATGATGCGTTGCAAAGGGTTTCAATAAGTTCGGCGGTTTTCTGCCTATTCTGGTGTAATCGGCGAGAAGCGTTTTGCCGACGGTAGCCTTGTCCTGATTTTTTACAGAACTTAGATAGGATAATTTAGCGCTGACGAGTTCTTCCAGAGAAATAGAATGGGCTCGACCAAAATGCTCCTGCAGCCAAATCGAATAATTCCAAAAGCTCCAGAAAGGTGAGGCGTTTTGCCAAAGTAGTTCTTTGGAGAGGCGAAAGTTGCCGCTGTTAGATATCCGGTCCCAGAAGTAGGCAAAGGCCTTAAAGAGGTCTACATTTTCCTTTGTGAGATCTTGGTTAAATAGAATTTCGTAGGGTGGGTTCTCATTATAGTGCATATCGAAAGCGATATCATGACGAGCAATAGGGGTGCCCGGGAGGCGCTTAAGTATACCCACCTGAATCTCATGAGGGTTTAAAGCCACTAGGCGGTCAAATCCCTGGGCAAAGGACTCCAGTGTTTCACCGGGGAGTCCGACAATGAGATCGGTATGTAAATAAACCCCCGTTTCATCACGCAGAAACATAAGATTGCTTACTGTTTTGTCCTGATCTTGGCGTCGTGAAATCAGTGTTTCGCTTTTCAAGTTAAAGGTCTGGATACCTATTTCAAATTGTAACGCCCCTATCGGAAATTTTTGAATAAGTGCGCGTAGGCCTTGTGGAAGTCGATCGGGAATAAGCTCAAAATGCACGAAGAGCCCGGGCTCATATCGGTCGAGAAAAAACTGCAAAATCTTTGTACTGGTCTCTATATGTAGATTGAAGGTTCGATCAACAAACTTAAAATGCCTTACACCTTTTTCAAAGAGGACAGCCAGTTCTTCAAGAAAATCCTCCAGTGGAAAGTTTCGCACCTTTTTATCCAGAGAAGACAAGCAGAATTCACATTTAAACGGGCAGCCACGGGATGCCTCCACATAGACGACACGGTTTTTGATGTCATCATCGTTGTAATAAGCGTAAGGCATTTGTAATTTGCTGACTTCGGGCAGCTGAGAAACAATAATCTTATCGACGGATGTTTGGTGTACCAGAAGGTTATTGCAAAGCTTAGAAAAGCTAAGATCTGCTTCTCCTCGAACAATATGGTCACTGATCTCAATCAATGGGTGGCCGTCAGGATAAAACGATACCTCCGGGCCTCCACAGACGATAATGATATCCGGCCTGCATTCTTTTATCATTCGGATAAGTTCAAGGGTCTGGGGGCTATTCCATATATAGACGCCAAAGCCGATCAGAACAGGTTCTTGTGCAAGAAGCTCATCAACGAGCTCTGCGGTATTTTGGTTGATGCTAAATTCGAGGAGCTTTGTCTCTTCCTGTAGTTCCCCCATATTCGCATATAGATAGCGAAGCCCCAGCGAGCTGTGGATATAGCGGGCATTTAGAGTGGTGAGAACAATCTTGGCCATAAGAAGCGCAGCTATAGCCGATGCTTAGCAGATCTTACAACCCTATTGGCATCTTGCAGAAAAAAGGTTGTTAGCCCAGTGGGGCGACTGCCAGTCGTTCGTCCGCTGCGCTGCAGAGGGTTAGAAGAGCGTTCTTGATGTTATTGAAAGTACATCCCTTTTCACTAACATAGACGTAGCGATACTCGTGGTTAATATAGGTATCTTCATCTTCCTTCGGTGGAGTTACCAACATGAGCCAGCCACCCGGCAAGACTTTACTTTTGACAAACTTTGAGGCCATCGCTTTTTTCTCCTCGAGCAGGGTCGGAGACTATAAATTATCAAAAAAATCAATTCCGGCCAAAAAATCAGCACGTTTTAACGGATTTTAAGCTTATTTAGCGATTATTCGGTTGATAGCGCAGTAGACGATGAAGATTTTGTTCTTCCCATTGCTTGCTTATAGCAAAACTTGGAAAGCTTTCTTCCAGAACAACGAATTCAGGGGGATGGATTTTTCTTCTGCCGTTCTTTGTTTCGCAGCCAAGCACTTCGTGCAGCATTTCATGATAGACCACCCAGGAAATATAGTGCTCTGGCACAAAACTTTGATCCAGGGCGGGATGAATCACAATGAGATTGTCTTCATAATAGTAGAGGCCAAGCTGAATGCTTTTGCGATAGCGCTTGCGCTGGGCTTTTCCCCAAGTGATTCGGGCTTTAGATTGCCCGTGAAAGTGTTTCCTGTTGAGGTTTTCAAACAAAATTTGAAGGTCAAAAAAGCGGCCCTTGGTCGTACAAGCTATACTTTTGGCAGGCAGGTTTTCGACGATTCTATCAATCATTGCGTCAACAACACGGCCCGAGGTTTTGTTCTGATTACACAGGTAATCAGCCAAGGTCGAAATTTCCTCTTCGCTGGCGTGCAGGAAGCCCTCATGCAGTCGGAGCTTGTATTCGTGTTTCTCTTCCTTGAAAGAGAGCATGGTTGAGCGATTTTGGGTGTAGGTGATATTCAGGGGCTTGTCGAAGAAAACACTCATTGAATTCAGGTGTTTAGGTGGGGTTTGACGCTTCTTAGAGATACTTGCGGGGGCCTGGCCTTGAGCAAAAGTTGTCTGCCGCCGAAAATCGAAATGCATTTGCTCGTTCATAACGGCTTTCATAGCATATTGACGTATTTTTCTGACCACTAAAATTAGGATTGTAGTTTTTTTTTGTACATTTCACTCAAATTGGTGCAAAAACATGGAAGGAGAACGGGCAAGCCATGGTGTTTAGCAAAGCAAAAATTTGTCTTTTCAGTGTTTTGGCTTTTGGCCAGGCGTGCTTTGTGAGTGATCCGGGAGAATTGGATAGCAGCTCAGACCAGCAAGAAGAGAGCTGTGCCACTCGTGAGAATGAATTGCGATCTTGGGAAGGGCGTCTGCAAAAAAGAAGCGAGGAACTCAATATTCAGGAGCAGGCTCTGCAGGATGCTTGGCGAAAACTATCAGCAGAGCAAATGCGGACAATAGAGGCGGATGATAAAATTCACCAAGCATCGAAGCGGGCGATAAAAACACAGGTACAGACTCTGCAAAACGAAATTCGGGAACAGATGCGCCGACGTGGTCTACTTGATGCGGATTTGGATTCATATGGAAAGCTTCTGCGAGCGAGCGCTCGTAAGGCATTTACTCGCGAAGAATTTAGTACATCTTTGTCGCATTATACGGAGCTTGGACATGTCTTGAAGGCTGTCTTGATCGATAAAGATTTCATTGAGAGCAAGTTGATTAGGGTAAATGGTTTCTTTAAGGCGCAGAAGCTTAGCGGCACGCGTAAAAAGGATGCGGAGGGGCTCTTACTTGACGCGTCAAAGGCCCTACGTGAAGGTGACTTTGCTGGAGCGAACCAAACTCTCAACCGTCTCTTTAGTTTACTCGAAGCAAAGCAGCGGGAAGTGATACGAGGATAGAGAATGCCAATTTCACCTAAAGCAGCGCGGGTATTGCGTATTATTGTTTTTCTGCTCTTGGCCAGTAGTGCGTTGACAGTCTTTCTTTTAGGTGATCGCATCTGGACCGCCATTGAACTTGGCTCTCTGCCGCTTTGGGCAGGGTTCGCTGCACCGGTGGTTTTTACTGTTTTCGTGTTGTTTTTTCTGCTGGACCGTTTCTTTCAGGTGCAAAAAGGAAAGTACCCAATGACGCGCGCTTTTGTGCAGGTGGTTCTTGCCCTGGTTTTCCTTAGCATTATTTGGCCGCAGCACACCAAAGCTTTTGAGGAGCGCCAGCATTTAGATCTAAGCTCCGCCGGCCTTGAGGAACTCCTAAAGAGCCGTGACCCGCGGCTCAGGGCTGTGGCTTGTGAGCTTTTATCCTTCAGAAGTGATGCGGATTTTAAGGTATTAAGTCAGCAAGCTAAGATTGATGGCTCCGGAGCAGTACGTAAAGTCTGCAAGGAAGCTTCTTTGCGCTTGGCGGATTAGTTTGGCGTATCCCTGGGTGATATTTTAAGGAAGCAGTTCTTTTTCAGCCAGGACATGGGCTTCGAAGCAATGAATTTGCGTATTTGGGTTCTGCCAGGCGTTTCTGGGGAGGCCTGCCTTAAGGCAAGTGTGGTCGAGAAATTGTTCTCGGTTCCAGCCATAGTCGCTGGCAACTTGCGGGAGTAATACTCCTCTTCGACTGCCTTGTTCTATAAGTAGGCCGTGTTTGCCGACAACGATATCCTGTGTGGCACATGGTGTCGGTGCTTCAAGAACGGAAATTTCCAGCTCGATTTCGTCAAATTCACTTTCACGAAGCGGGCTAAAGCGTGGGTCACGTGTGGCTGCTGCCTTGGCCATATCTGCAATGTTCGCATAGAGGGGCCGATTAAAGTCAAAGGTGCCTATGCAGCCGCGTAATTCATGTTCCTCTTTTTTGTAGATAGTGACAAAGCATCCAGCCGTGTTTTGACAGGCTTCGGGGGCATTTATCTCGAGGGCATCTTCTTTACCGAGAATACAGGCAATGTTGTGGCGAGCATACTGGAGAAGCCAAATTTGTTCCGAGGTCTTAAGCATTTTGTTATTCCAATATAGGGCAAGTTGCTTTAGATTGAAGTGGGAAGTCAAGAACTACTTCCGGAAAGTTAAAGGTCAAAGATGTCACTGACTCTTGAAGCATTGCGTCGAGTAAGTATTTTTTCCGATTTACAGGAGTCCGCAGCGATTCAAATTCTAGGGCGCTTCCAGGTGCGCACTTTTAAAAAAGATAATTTGATTGTCAGCCAGGACTCTCCTGGAGATGCCCTGTTTGTTTTGTTGGAGGGCAGAGTTAAAGTTGTACTCTATGGGGAAAACGGAAGAGAAATTATTTTAAAGCTTTTGAACGCGGGGGATTTCTTTGGAGAGATGAGTATTCTCGATGGGGAAAAGCGCTCGGCTAATGTTATTGCCATGGAGGGAACAACCGTATGTTCACTTTCCCGGGAAGATTTTATTGAGCATTTAAGGGAAAACCCGGACACAGCGTTTAATATTTTGGGCATCATGAGCCGTCGTTTGCGCTATGCGGATCAACTCATTGGTAACCTTACCCTCCTGGATGTTTATGCGCGCTTGGCTCAGGTTTTGATTGATCTGGCTACGGAAGAAAAAGATGAGCGCACTTCTGGGCATTGGATTAAGAAAAGACCTACCCATCAGGATCTGGCCAATATGATTGGTACGAGTAGAGAGACTGTTTCCAGAGCAATTGGGGAATTTCAAAGACGGGGACTTATACATATCGAGGGCAAGGCTTTAATTTTGAGTCAAACCTTTGTAGAGCAGAACTTTGCAGATTTTGACTAAGAAGTTCTATTTAGCTTGCTGATAATCACTAAGTATTTTTCTGACACTTGCCGCATCAGGTGCAT
>CAXGWX010000107.1:0-10764 GCA_964013445.1 uncultured Bdellovibrionales bacterium
TGTTGCAGGTGCCTGTGTCCTTGAAGGGGCCCATTTGGCTGCCTATGTACAGGGTCCGGCGCTGATGATTGTTGTTGGCGGCACGTTCTTTTTTGCTTTATCCCACCATTCCTTGCCCGAAGTGCAATCCGCTTTATCTGTGGGCTTTGGTGATGGTGCGGTTGGTGTGGAGGACGGGAAGCGGCATCAGGCAGTCTTATCGACCTTCCGAATTCTACCGCTGGCTTTGGGGGGATTGGGGTTTGTCTTGGGCTTGATTCATATTTTCCGTAATTTGGACGATCCAAGTAAAATAGGGCCGGGAGTGGCGGTGGCTTTGCTCACGCCCCTTTATGGGATCATTTTTTCAGAAATTCTTATTGGGCCTCTGCTCAACCGTTTGTCTGCACGTGTTGATGCAGCCGAAGGCTCTGTTTTGCAACCCGCTGAACCCAAGGGGGGCCTCTTAACGCTCTGCATCATTGGGGGATTGATGGCTCTTTTTATTGTCCTCTATGCGATTGGCCAGTAGAGATTCATATACCTTTAAGTCTTTTCGGTCTAAGTCTTTTGTTGTAGACTGTGCAGCACTTAAGTAACTTGAAAAACTTTGGATGTGATCATGAATCGACTTAAATACAGCATGAGCAGCTTGTTTTCTTTTGCTCTACTCTTTTCCCTTCTAAGTTGCGGAAGCATGGGTGGGCTTGACCGGGACAGTGATGGGGCTGAGAGCAATCAGCTACAATCCGAGGAGGATTGCCAAGCGGCATGCCGTGAAAAAGACGATGACCGCGAGATACGCGCCTGCCAAGCTTCCTGTTCAAGCCAGGAAAGAGACGAAACAGATCGAGAACGGGGTGAAGAATGTGAAGACGGAGAAAAAGCTTCCCGCGAAGAAACCTGGTATATATGCAAAGATGGATCCTGGTATGCTTATGACGGGGAAAAAGACGAAGATAAAAAATGTGAGTCAGGTGAGCAAGCTGAGAAAGACGGCATGACTTATATTTGCGATCATGACGGAAAGTGGCAATAAGCCTAATCCCTATTTAATTTCCAAAATTGATTTGATCGCCCCCACCTTTACCACGACTTGAAGGTGGTTTGGTCAGGGTGACAAATAAGAAGACCGCAATCACTATTCCCAAAGTTGTAAAAAGCCCATTTTTAGGGGTGGTGTTAAAACCCACGACCAAACCGACGATAAGGCTGAGTGCGCCGGTAATTATCATGAGTCGTTGGATACGGGGATCTTGTGTGGCTGCCGCGTTGAGACAACATACTTTATATTTTTTTCCGCTGCCACATGGGCATGGGGCATTACGTCCTAGAGCCATGGTTTCCTCAAATCAGGCGAGCCTACTGTTTGGCTTCGTGGGAATACCAGTCGTGCCGCACTTGCTCTATTTTCGCCTTTACCGCCTCTTCAGAAGCACCAAATTCTTTGAGAATTTCAGGTAAGCGTTTGGCCATGACTTCCTGGCCTAAAGCCAGTCCAGCGCGGTTGTCGGTTTCGTAGTGGACGCCGGCGACGCTGCGAAATTGGGCCACTGCAAAATCCAGGCGGCGGGCTTCGGCAATCTGTGCAGGGTTCAAGTCGAGAAGCACCGCAAGATAGAGTGAGGCGCAGGAAGCGGCGGAATGCATGGCGGGCCAGCTTGGATGGCGCGGGCAGCCTTCATCGTAGGCCGTAAAGTCTTCCGGGCTTTGCAGGTTCAAACTTGCGATCTTCTCTTTGATGGCTTGTGGTGCATCCATTTGGCCGCTGTGCACAGCCCAAGCGACCGATTCCGGGCGTGCCCGGCCTTCTTTCCACTTACAGGCAAATGCTGAAGGAGATACTTCCGATACGGCCCAGCCGATCATTCGTGCCAGGAGAACCGGTCCGTTAACAAAATCATCCTGTGAGCGCGGTGGGATGATAGATGGATCGATTTTTGCGCCTTCAGAAAGAAACTGTTGGGTTAGGGCTGTGGGCCATTGGGTTGGAAAATCCGCCCGCACCGCTTCAGCGGCTTGATGAATATCGAACTCAGCGAATATTTTCGGCAGATCTACAAAGTTGCCCGGGTCGGCGTTATTGCGCCTGGCGATTTGAAAATCGATAATCTGTTCAAATTCCTGCCAGAAACCTTGATCGCCGGGGTGGGTTGGTTTGGGTAGAAAGTCCGGCTGCACACAAACCCTTGGGTCAACGGGTAAAAATGGACTCACTGCATTGGAGTTACGGAGCAGTCGACTCTGTGCTCCATCGAGGGGGAAATTAATTTCTGGGCCGCTGTGTTTGGAAAAGCGTAGGGAGGTCTCGCTTTGAGTCTCCGGTTGTAGGGTTGGCCGAGCTTTCGGCGCCGCAATGCCGTGTGCGAGATTTTTTGTATAATCCTTAGGGTTGCCCGTAAGGCGACGAGCCTTTCGATCGGGCATTTCAATGGTTGGTTGAGAAGCAGGGGGTGCTTGCTTTTTTTTCAGATTGGAAAGTGGTGCAAAAGCCTGTTCTTGCGCTTCTGGGCCTTTAAAATTACCGGTAATACGTTTTGTTGTTGCCATGGTGGGGGTCCTTTTTTACGGGGTGGCAAGTGGTTGGGATTGAGTTTTGGCGTACCGAGGTCTTCTTGTCAACCGTCTATCCTCAATGGTGCTAAGGTGTCCGTTTCAAAGGCTTAATCCAAGCCCAATTGTTGAGAAAAATAGGTGTATTCTAAAGCATAGCGCTTGGCGTGTTGTTTGAGGTTAGCGCCCGCCGCATGCCCACCTTCCGTATTCTCGTAGTAAAAAACATCATGTCCAAGAGCCTTCATCTTTGCCACCATCTTACGGGCATGCCCCGGATGCACTCGGTCGTCCTTGGTGGAGGTGACAAAGAACACTTTCGGGTAATGCTTTTGAGCGTGAAGATTGTGGTAGGGGGAATAGGTCTGAATAAAGGAGCGCATCTTTGCCTCGTCAGGATCGCCGTATTCTGCCATCCAGGAGGCGCCGGCCAAAAGTTTGTTGTAGCGTAACATATCCAGGAGCGGCACCTGACAAACCACGGCGCCAAAAAGCTCCGGGCGTTGGGTGAAGGCAACTCCGGTTAAAAGTCCACCATTCGAACCGCCCATGATGCCTAAGTGTTTGTTCGAAGTGATTTTTCTGGTGATTAAATCCTCCGCCACGGCGATGAAATCATCAAAAGCATTTTGCCGCTTTTCTTTGAGCGCCCCTTTATGCCAGCGCGGTCCAAATTCTCCGCCGCCACGGATATTGGCGATGGCGTATACGCCGCCGCGTTCCAGCCAAAGTTTGCCGGCGATACTGCTGTAGCGAGGCTTCATGGATATTTCAAAACCACCATAGCCATAGAGGATGGTTGGGCTCTTGCCGTTCAAGCGAATATTTTTTTCATGGATGATAAAATAAGGAATGCGCGTGCCGTCTTTGCTGGTGGCTTCATATTGATGGACCACCAGATTGGCTGCATTAAAGCGCTTGGGCAATGTTTTGATCACTTGTCTCTTCTTTGCTTTAGAGGAGTAGCTGTAGAGTTTATCCGGCGTGATATGATCTTCGTAGTTAATGAAAATATGTTCGCTAAAGGGATTGGCCGACGAGACCGATAGGGTGCCTTGCTTAGGCAAATCGACAGTGGATGAAACCCATTGCTGCTTTTTGTTGTTGAAATGAAATTCTAAAATTTGACCTTTGACGTTGCGAATGATGCTGACAAAGAGTTTATCCTTACTTTCATTGACCCTTTGGATGCTGCTGCGCTCGTCGGGAATAAGTAGGGTATGTAACTGGGGAAGCTTTGCTATTTTTTTGAAAGTGATTGCGGAGAAGGAAAGAAGCGCCCCTTGTGGATAGGTTTTTTCGTTTATTGTCCAGGCTTCGCGCAGGGAAAAGAGAAAGTGGTCTTTAAAGTGCCCCTTGAACTCTGCTGATTCAGGGATAGGAAGTTTCATCAGCTCTTGGGTGTTGCTCAGCACAAAGGATTCACCCGTATAGAAGGTTTTATAGCGTAAGATCATGATCTGATGCTGGCCGGGCTCGTGAATCACATAGGGCCATATGCCCATATCCTTTTCTTCACCGCTGTAGATGGTTTGGGCCGCATTTAAAGGTGTTCCCCGTTGCCATCTTTTAACGATACGCGGATAGCCGGACTCGGTGAGTGTGTTTTTGCCAAAATCCGTAGCGACTAAAAGCGTGTCTTTATCGATCCAATCGACGCTGCTTTTCGCCTGCGGAACAACAAAACCGTTTTTAACAAAGGCTTTACTCTTTAAATTAAACTCCCGGTATACCGAAGCATCCGTACCACCCCGTGAAAGGCGCAGCATACAGCGTTCAAAGGCCGGCGGTAAACAACTCACTCCCTTGTAGACCCAGTTCTCTTGTTCTTTTGCTGAGAGGTCATCCAGATCTAAAAGATTTTCCCATTTAGGCTCTTTACTTTGATAGCTCTTAAAGCTTGTGCGCCGCCAAAGGCCGCGGATATTTTTTTCATCTTGCCAAAAGTTGTACACGTAACCAGCGCGTAACGCGCCATAGGGAATTTTGTCTTTGGCGTTGAGAATTTCATCGGCTTGGCTCAAGAAGTTCCCATAGCGCGGATCGTTTTCAAATTGCGGCAGGCTTAAAGTATTTTGTCCCTGTACCCAGGTAAGCGCCTTGTCACCTTCAATCTCTTCAAGCCAAAGAAAAGGGTCTGCGCTTGTGACCGACGCTTGCGAGGAACTGGGCGCTTGTTGTGTGAGAGAGCTGCAGGCCAGAGATGAGCCAATCAAAAGAAGGGTAATAATACGCATCTGTTTTTTCTTGCTGAAGTGTTCGACGAGGCTTGAATCAAGTTTCTTAGATTTAAGCAAGCTTATTGCGATGTGTCTCATGTTTCATCGTCAGATCTCGACGCAAGCGTTCGAGATCATCGGCTAAGGGGATATCGAAGGTTTTCTTTTCAGCGCTGCGAGGATGGATAAAACCAAGCCATGCCGCATGCAGAGCAACACGGGGGCTTCTTCTGGCGGAACTTTTATTGCCATAAAGGCGGTCGCCTAAGACCGGGTGTCCGGCCTCAGCCAGGTGAATGCGAACCTGGTGGGTGCGTCCAGTTTCGAGGGTGGCCTGCACAAGGGCTGCATTTGAGGCAAATCTTTCGAGCACAACAAAGTGGGTTTGTGCGCGCTTGGCATCTTTTCCTGAGCCCGAACCGCGCAGGCCATCGCCCCGGTTGCGCACCAGTTTTGTGTCCATGCTCCATGCTTTGCTTCCAGGTCGTCCAGCAACGAGCGCTAGATATTTGCGCTCCACATCGTGTTTCTCCAGCAAGGCTTTAATTTTGGTTTGGGTAGATTCATTGAGCGCGACCATCATGACGCCGGATGTTTCTTCATCGAGGCGATGTACGACAAAAGATTGGCCAAAGAGCTTTGCCACATAGCTGACCACATCGATGTCCGCAGATCGGCCCGTTGCTTTGACGCTTAGCCAGCCACTTGGTTTCCAGACGACTGCCAGATCTTTGTCACGAAAGAGTACCGCCAGATCGCGCCCTGGGGTGAGTTTTGGTGCATCTGGAACATAGGTGACCTCATTGGGGTGTACCAGGCGCGCCATGTCGGCGGTTGGCACCCCCCGCAGCCGGATCTTACCGCGGGCAGACGCTTGTTTGAGCTGGGCATTGGAGAGGCCGAGTTCACGCAGGACGGCTCTTAATTGTGTTTTTTGTTCGTCGGTCATGCGTGTTGTTCCTTTGCTTACAAAGAGTATCCTCCCTAAGGCAAAGACAATCAAGTATGGCCTTTTTTGCAGAGCAACCAATGCGTGTTCAAGGCTGTGCATTTTTTCTTCTTTAAGATATGTCAGGTTCATTATGGGAACCCGTTCGAAACGCACGCAGCGTTGCGCCGCCTGCAGGATGCATAGGGAAGATTGCCTCTGCGCCCTTGTGCCGAGTTTGCAGCTCAACACCCGGGTTGTTGTGATTATGCATTGTCGTGAATGGAAGAAGCCGAGCGCCAGTGCACCTCTTTTTACTTTGGCAGCACCCAATTCCGAGATTCGTCTGCGCGGACGCAAGAACATACCTTTTGACGATAAGGGAATTGTGGTTTCAGATCGACGCACATGGCTGCTTTACCCTGGGGAGAATGCAACGGTTCTCAGCTCTGATTTGGTGCAGGAAGACCCTCGCCCTGTGACTTTGGTGGTACCTGATGGAAGTTGGCGTCAAGCTTCTAAGGTGGGGCAAAGAGAGCCGTCTCTTGCCGGGGTTTCTCAGATTGTTCTGCCGGATATGGGGCCGAGTTCTTATCGCTTAAGAAACGAACCGAAAGTAGGCGGATTGAGCACTTTTGAAGCGATTGCCAGGGCCTTACGTATAATTGAGGGCGAAGCCGTTTATGAGGCGCTTGATGCTTTGTTTGTTACGATGGTCGAACGGACTCTAGCGACACGCAGGCAGGTTGCTTCTGGTTAATGCTCTGGTGGCAGCATCACACCTTTACCAAATTTGGCTTCGATTTTGTCGCTTAGGGCTTCAAGTTTTTCACGTCGCTCCTGTTTGCTGTTTTTATCAAGCAAGCTCATCTGCCCTTGTTCTTGCTCTTGAGTGAGTTCAAAGGCGGTGACACCAACCAGCCGCATGGGCTTGTTTAAATCAAGGCGTGCGAGAAGTTGTTTGGCGATGTCGAAAATACTGGCGCTGTCCTGCAGTCCACTTTCCAGGGTTTTCTGTGTGGTTTTGGTGACGAAGCCTTGAGTGTAGCGAATTTTTACCCGGATGCCTCTGCCTCGCAGTTTTTTTCTGCGCAGCTCTTTGGCGACTTCATTGCATTGCCGCCGGATATATTTGGTGACCTCTTTTTCACCCTGAATATCTTCGCTCAGGGTCATCTCTGAACCGATGGACTTTTGTCCTTCTCCCGGTGTGACTTCCCGTTCATCCCGGCCATAGGCAAGGTGAAATAGTTTTTGCCCGTGCGCTCCAAAGTGGTCGACCATGGTTTGTTCATCAGAGTTCTGGATATCGCCGAAGGTTTTTAAATTCAGTTCATGGAGCTTGATTAAAGTCTTCGGTCCAACACCCCAGAGTTTGTTTAAGGGCAGAGGCGCCAGTCTTTCCGGGATATTGGCAAAAAGAAAATTGGTGATGCCTTTGGGCTTATTCATTTCCGAGCAAAGTTTGGCGAGGAATTTATTTTCCGCCATGCCCACCGAACAAGTCAGTCCCGTAGCGCTAAATACTTCTTCTTGTAAGCGCTTGGCGGTTTCTTGTGGTGGGCCGAAAAGTTTTTCCGTACCGCTTAAATCAAGGAAAGCCTCATCAATGCTTAAGGGCTCGACCAGTGGAGAAAAGTGACCAAAGATCTGCATAATCTCTTTGCTCACCTGAGTGTAGACGGACATGCGTGGTGGGATGAAGATGCCTTGAGGGCATCGCTCTTTGGCCCTGGCGATGGGCATGGCAGAGCCTACCCCAAAAACCCTGGCCTCGTAAGAAGCGGTGGAGACAACGCCGCGCTTACCGGTTCCGCCGATGATGACCGGTTTGCCACGAAGTTCAGGGTTGTCTCTTTGTTCGACGGCGGCAAAAAAGGCATCCATGTCGACATGAAAAATAATGCGTTGCATGCACGCCCTTGAAATAATCTTCGAAAAAACAGCTCGGCTTATTCACCGTCCGTATTTTCGGTGGTGTTGTCGGTTTCGCTTTCTGATTCTATATTCGTACATGGCACCGTATCGATGAAAGTACAAACTGGATCTTGTGTGCAACGGTTCAGCGAATAAGTCTCTGGACAAGTCAGGCCACTGTTTTCACCCACATCAAAGGGACCACCAATCGCCAGTTCGGTGGAGAAAACAATATTGCTGGCATAATCTACGTCCATCATCGCTTGATCGCTGATGAGACTGCCCGGCGCAAAGGGACCACTGATTTCGGCGCCAAAGGATGCGGGGCCACTAAAGTTGTAGCCTTCCATTTCGATAATGTTTAAGCCGGAGCTGACGTTTAAGGGATAGAGCCACCAGTAGTTAAAGGTTTTGGTGACATTGCCCATGACTTCAAAAACCGTCTCCCCATTGAGTTTCAGGCGAACCTGATTGTCGCCGGCGATACCAACAATATAGTCCGCCTTGGTGGAGAGTTCGAGACAGTAGGAAAAGCCAATCCATTCGCCGCTGGGCTGGGAGCCTGCTTGTCCGGTAGTGCCATTGCAGGCCCAGATACCGACTTCATTGAGTCGTCCATCCGCCTGTCCATCATCATCCCCCCAATAATCGTTTTGCGTTTTGGTGCCGTCCGGGTATTGGGCGCCAAATTTCCCATACACACTGTTGTCGAGCGCATCACAAACCTCATAGGTTGTGCCCAAATCCGTCGGCGCTTGGCTCAGGGTTTTTGTGCAGCCATCCATGCCTCCTAAGGGCAGGTAGCCTTCTGGGCAGGCGCAGGCTGCGGGCTCTTGTTCTTCGTCTGGGAGAGTGTCGTCAACATCTGTGTTTTCAGAAATGTCGTCGTTTGCACCTTCATCTTCCGGCGACTCTTGCTCTTCGCTGAGGTTTTCTTCAGGGATATTTCTGTTGATGTTGTTGTCCGCGCCGCCGTTCTTTTCTGCGCAAGCGGCAAAAAGATAAAACACTGCCATAAGCAAGGAGAGCCGAATTGATATGATTCGCATGTGATTCCCGTGCCCAAAAAGGGCGTCATGTCCTGGTCTGCCTTATTTATCGGTATCTTAGGGCCTTTGTAGCCTGTTTTTGTCTTTTCGGGAAAAAAGGTAATAAAATAAGCAGGGTAGGTCCATTAAGGGGGCTTTAGTACTTGCCCTTAGGGCCCCTTCTTGGCATTCGCCGAGGAGAACTGCTAGGCTTTTTGCTACATGACAAGTTGTTAAAATGGTTTGGTCTTTTTCAAAAACTTGGTGCCGAGTAGGGCGTTTTGCGCTGCTGGCATTGGTGTTGCTTTTTGTACAGAACTGCAGTTCCTGTCGATCGCGAAATGTCGGCTCGCTTTGCGAAGGCCCACAGGACTGTGGCGTTTCACAGGTATGTTTTAAAGATGCCTGCACTAGCTTTGCTTGCGAAGAAGATAACGACTGCCCTTATTCATTTTTTTGTGAAGAAGGACTCTGCAAATACCAGGAGTGTCAGAGCCAGGAAGATTGCCCTTATGGTTTTGCCTGCGCCGATGGGTATTGTCATTTACCTTGTCAGTTGGATGATAGCTGCACTTGTTTAGAAGCGGATGATTGCACGGCGGGGCCA
Organism: uncultured Bdellovibrionales bacterium; assembly: GCA_964013445.1. Taxonomy (GTDB): domain Bacteria; phylum Myxococcota; class XYA12-FULL-58-9; order XYA12-FULL-58-9; family JASMKV01; genus JASMKV01. Next base: position 9,232 of record CAXGWX010000107.1, read on the forward strand.
GAGTGTAATTATGCTTCGAATTGTTATTTTGGTGAATGTCTGGAGCCCTCAAGCATATGTGGCGGACAAACCAATTGTTGCCTTGATGGGGATGTGTGCACCTGCTGTGATCTTGATTGCTCTTGCCTCTATGGGAGTGACTGTGATGACGGACAGTTTTGCACTGGAGTGGAAACTTGTATCGAAAAACAATGCCAGAGCAGCGGCGATCCTTGTTTTGGTCGCACCCCCTATTGCAATGAAATTTATGACCGCTGCGATGCGACTTTGGGAACGTGCCAAAGAGATGGGGACTGCTCTGACGGTCGATTCTGTAGTGGTATAGAATTTTGTCAGGATGGGCTCTGCGTTTCATCCGGCAATCCCTGTGGCTCGGAATTTTATTGCAACGAAAGCCTGGGCGCTTGTGAATGTACAGGAGATTGTGCTTGCACCAGTGATGGGGATTGTGACGATGGTAATTTCTGTACCGGTTTTGAAATCTGTGCGGATGGGCAGTGTTTAAGCAGCGGCACACCCTGTGGAGGCGCAACCCCCTATTGCAATGAAGAGGCAGATCGCTGCGAATGCTCCGGCGATTGTCCCTGTGAAAACGATGCGGAATGTAATGACGGTAAATTTTGCACGGGGCAAAATATTTGTTTGGACAACCAGTGTGTGAGTTTAGGCAAGCCCTGTAAAGGCGCAACAGCTTATTGTAACGAGCTGGCCGATCGCTGCGAGTGTTTGGGGGAATGCGGCTGTACGCAGGATGAGGATTGCCAGGATGGACAGTTTTGCAGCGGCACAGAATACTGTGAGTCCGGACAATGTTTGAGCTCGGGCCAGCCTTGTGGCGGTGCAACCCCTTATTGTAATGAAAGTGCGGACCGCTGCGAGTGTTTGGGGGAGTGTGCCTGCACTGGTGACACCGAGTGTGAATCTTTGGCCGAGCCCTGTTCCGGAAACCTTTCCTGCGCCGATGGGGCGTGTGTGAGTTCGGGGCAGCCCTGCGCCGATCCAACGCCTTATTGTGATTCGGATGATGGGAGTTGTGTGGAATGCGATGAGGACTCCGGTTGTGATGGCGCCGGAGCCCTGTGTGTGGGCATCGAGCTTTGTGTAGAAGATAAATGCATTAATATTTCCAGCGAGTGTCCAGCGGGTTACGCCTGCGACGGGGAAAACGGTTGTCAGTGCATAGAAGAAAATTGCCCTGATACTTGCGGTAATGGCTCTTGCGATCCAGATGAGGATGTCGCCATTTGCCCTGAGGATTGTAAGGCCTGTGCGACCCATGGGGAGTGTGCGGGTGGTGATATTTGTGAAGGGGCAGAACTCTGCGTGCGCGGACGCTGCGCTACGGTCATTGCGGATTGTGATGATGAACCGGAATGCACGAGTGATGATGATTGCCCGGGGAAAGATCTGTGCACGGGTTATGGCATCTGTTCGGAAAACTTTTGTAAGACGGTCGTTGTGACCGATGAGAGTTGTGGTGACGACGACGACGACGACGATGACGACGACGACGACGACGATGACGACGACGAC